>CANFGH010000111.1 GCA_947446285.1 Chloroflexota bacterium | reverse complement strand
CGCAGTTTTGCTCATGAGCCGGTTGTTGCCAGGCTCGACGCCCCTGGGCCTGGGGTGGTGCATGCCGGTGACGTTATCTGGCCAGACACGGTGGAGATCGTGAATGGTGATCAGGTGATCGCGACGCTTGACAACGATCAGGCCCATTTGTCGATGGAACTGACAGTTTCGCGGGGGTGGGGGTTTGTTGAGGCAGTGCCTCGCGACGATACCGCGATTGGAGAGATTCCGGTTGACCAGATTTATACCCCGATCCGTAAGGTCGAGTATCACGTCGTGCCGACGCGGTTGGGGATTAACGTTGACAAGGACAGGCTCAGTCTGCGTGTCTGGACTGACGGAACTACTACACCGGAGAGTGCGGTCGTGGAGGCTGCGCGTATTTTGGTCCGATCGTTCCATGTATTCCAATCGCTGAGCCCGGCGCTCCCTGAGCCTGAGGACCTGCCGGTACGCCTGCTTGCCGCGCCCGCACCGTCTACTGGAGCCCAGATTCCTCCGGAGTTGGCGGGCCTTTCCGTCGATGACCTTGAGCTGTCCAACCGGACGCTGAACTGTTTGAAGCGCAATACCATCAACCGGCTTGAGCAGCTTGCGTCCATGACCCGTGACGATTTGCTTCACCTTCGCAATTTTGGCGAGAAGTCTCTTGAAGAGTTGGAAGAGAAGCTCGCGGAGCGGGGGGTGTTCCTGTGGGGCCCTGCTTCTGAAGAGAGCCTGGTACCGGCTGACATTGAGTCGTAGGTATTGTGTCCGTTCGGCGCTGGACGCCGGGAATCTGTGAGGTACTAATCATGAAGCATCGCAAAAAGGGCCGCGGTCTTGGCCTCCCAACAGATCGTCGTCGTTCACTCGTGCGGAACCTCATGAGGTCCTTGATCCTTCACGAGTCGATTACAACTACTGAGGCACGTGCTAAGGAAGTTCAGCGGCACGTGGAGAGTCTTGTCACGGTTGCGCGCAAGGATACTTTGCATTCCCGCCGGATGGCATTGTCCACGTTGCCTGATCAGGGTGCAGTTAATGTCTTGATACATGACATTGCGCCTCGATACATTGACCGTGCGGGCGGGTACACCCGGGTTACTCGGGTAGGCCTTCGTAAGGGTGATGGTGCATCTCTTGCACGCTTGGAGTTCATCGCAGTCGCTGAGTAGTCACTCGGGCGTCTGGTGACCGGAGTTGTCGCAGCCCTCGGGTCACCCCGTGGGCTGTGTCGTTTGTACTTACCTGGATGCCGTGAGCTATGGGGCCAATCGCCAATGCTGACGCAGCCATGCAGAGGTTCCGGGCGGTTGTTGCGTACGACGGGACGGACTTTGCTGGCTTTCAGGCGCAGGAACATGCTGCTGGGGAACTGCGGACGGTCCAGGCGTCTCTAGAGGGCGCGGTCTCGCTTGCCACTGGATATCCGGCAAGGGTGGTGGGTGCAGGTAGAACTGATCGTGGTGTGCACGCTCTGGGCCAGGTTGTGCACTTTGACGTGCCCCAGGATATCGCTCCCCGGGGTTCTGGGATGCTCTCAGCGCTCAATTCTCGATTGCCACCGGACATTCGAGTATTGGTGATTGATCCCGTGAGTGATGAGTTTCATGCCCGGTTCAGTGCGACCAGCCGCCGCTATCACTACACGATCGAAAATGCGCTTATTGGGGTGCCAACCAACCGTAGATTGGCTTGGAATATCCGGCGTCCGGTTGACGTCATGGCAATGAATGATGCGCTCGGTCGAATTGTCGGTAGCCACGACTTCGCGGTTTTCGGTGTCCGTGTTGGTTCAGATCCTACGCAACGGGTAGTTCTGGGAGCGCGGGTTTCAGCTACTGTTCTTCCCAGGAATGAGCAATTTATTGACCGTGACGCGGCACGGAGACTTCCCGCGGCGCGTGCCGTTTGTGGCGAAATATGGCACACTTCACGGCAGTGTGACCCGCACTGTGAGCCACCCGCGTCTATCGTGGTGATCGAAGTCGAGGCGAATGCCTTCCTTCGTCATATGATGCGCAGGTTGGTCGGGACCTTGGTGCGCGTTGGGCATCTTCGTGTGCCACCGGACGTGATGGATACGTTGCTGGTGGAGCCTTCGAAGAGACTTGTCGGCCCGGCAGCCCCGCCCCATGGCCTGTGTCTGGTTCACGTGGCGTACGACGGGACCCGTCTGTCACCGAGATACCGGGCGTCGCCGGGATCGTAGATCAAGAGCGAGTTGGATGAAGACGTACTCACCGAAAGCTTCCGAGCTGGAGCACAAGTGGTGGTTGGTTGATGCTGAGGGCCTAATTCTAGGGCGCCTTGCCACAGCCGTTGCCGGCAAGATACGGGGCAAGGACAAGCCCACGTTCGCCCATCATATGGACGGCGGGGATTATGTGATTGTGATCAACGCATCCAAGGTGCGTGTCACTGGCAATCGGCTTGACAGTAAGGTCTATGCCAGACATAGCGGATATCCGGGTGGTTTTCGGACTGAGACATTGAGACAGCTCCTTGGACGTCACCCTGATCGTGTCATTGAGAAGGCGGTCCGAGGAATGCTCCCAAAGGGTAATCTCGGTCATCAGATGATCCGCAAGCTCAAGGTGTATGCGCATGGTGAGCATCCGCACTCGAGCCAGCAGCCGTTGTCGTGGGAATTGACCCCGGCGATTATCGGCGGAAGTGAGGCGTGACCGCAATGATTGCCAGCACTCAGCAGTACTACTATGGTCTTGGGCGTCGCAAATGCGCGGTTGCTCGGGTGCGCCTGTATCCAGGTGATGGTCAGATCGTTGTGAACGGTCGCCAAGCGCTGGATTACTTCGGTCGTGAGACGTTGGTGACCACGGTTCGTCAGCCCCTCCGTGCAGTGGATGCGTTGGCGCGCTTCAACATTGTCGTGAAGGTGTTGGGCGGAGGGATTGCTGGTCAGGCCGATGCTATTTCGCTTGGCATTGCGCGTGCACTTCTTGTCTCTGATGAGACCCACCGCAAGCCGTTGCGGGCTGATGGTCTCCTGACCCGAGATGCGCGGGTCAAGGAACGTAAGAAGCCGGGTTTGAAGCGTGCCCGCAAGGCGCCACAGTACACCAAGCGCTGAGATCCGTACGGTTCGTTCTGTAGCGAGGGGGCGACACGGAAACGTGTCGCCCTTTTTGTTTGTTTGTGCTTTGTGCGTCAACCGATGCGCGACACCCAAAGGACAACAATGATAAGAGCGCGGCGTATTGGCCCCATGACCACCCCGAGGATGTCAAAGTGGATGATTGATGGGGCGAACACCAGGAGTAGGAGGATCCCTGGTCCGAACTGTTCGATGCGTTCGAGTTGGGCCGCCATGCGTGACGGCAGGAGACCAGTTGCCACAGCGAACCCATCGAGCGGAGGGAGGGGAAGCAGGTTGAATGCTGCCAGGCCGATGTTCAAGAAGAATGACGTTTCGATGACCTTGGCTGTGAGCTCACCTGCGGTCCCAGGGAAGTCAGGGAGGTACTGCGCGCCAAGCGCAAAAACAAACGCCATGAGCAGGTTTGACGCTGGGCCGGCCGCTGAGACAAGGGCCATGCCTCGACGCCCTCCCGCCAATGCGTATCCGTTGACGGGGACCGGCCTGCCCCAACCAAATCCAGGACCTCCGCTGACGGATGCAAGCAAGAGAAGGAGTGTGCCGAACGGGTCGAGGTGTTTCAACGGGTTCAGTGTGAGACGTCCGGCACGCGTAGCGGTCTTATCACCTAATAGCAGTGCCGCTGCAGTGTGACTAAACTCGTGGACCGTGATCGCAATCGCGAATGAGATCAGGGTGACAATTACGGCCTGTAGGTCTGGGATGACCGTTACCTCCTAGTATTTGTTTTACTGAAGCGTACACTGATGTTGTCCTTGCACGTGTTTGGCAACCGTCGGGTCGGTATCGAAATAGTATTGGTCATTGGTTCACTGCGGTCAGAGACGCACTTCGTCGGACGACCAAGGGGCGGGTTGTCGTCACGCCCGTTGGCCGTAGCTTCGTCCCGCCCCCTGATTTGCAGTTGCACGAACTCGGGGTTGTTACTTCTTCTTCGCGTCTTTCTTCTGGGTGTCTTTCTTCTGTGCATTCTTTGGATTCTTGTCGCCCACGTTCGGTCTCCTTCTCATGATTGTCAGGGTCGCGCCAGCGCAACTGACAAGCGGTTGTCAACGATAGGTTTATCCTAGCATCGGGTTTGTACCGGAACCACTGGCTGGTAGCAATTGGCGGAAAGGATCAGCCTGCAAGGGTTGCCGGTCGTGGATCTGACCAGTGGCCATCTGTGCAAACTGGTCGGGACCGCGAGTGCGAGCGAGTTCATTATTGTCCGGTCAGTTCTCTTTGCTCAGCATGTGTTTGCGGTGGATCGAGCGAGGACGCTTATTTCCCGCGCCATCAGATTGTTAGAGATCACTCGACCGCTAATTTGCTTGAATTTGATCACGTGTCTGGCATCGAGCTTTTGGTGAGCCCGACGCGCGATGGTCACGACCTTGAGCTGGCACTCGCCGGGCAAAGCAGAAGGGGTTTCGCGTGGTCTGTGACGAGCCGGTGGCGATGTCTGCTGAGCAGGCTGATGACACACTAAGACTTGCTGAAGCAGAGGTATCTGTCCTGCGACCGGCTTTGCCTTGAGGTTCGCACCCAGCAGTGCACATCTCCCGTCTGAGGTCGACGTAGTCCGGGTGGGGCGTAGTTCGGGCCATCGACGTGTTCTTCGCAATCGGCTCGCCTATCCCAGGAGGGGGTGGCTGATCGATCCTAGCTTGAGGATTGGAGGCGTCATTGGTTATCCAGGTTATCGACATCGGATCGTGGCTGGTCGGTCGTCCGGATGGCGAAGTTCCGGCCACGCTTTCAGGTTGGGAAGTGTTGTGTGAGGCTGATGTTGTGGGGTGCGAAGGTGGGCCCGTCCGAGTAGGGAACGACCTCCCGTAGACCCAGATGCGTAGCTCCAGGTCCGCTCCAATTGGTCAGTTGGATGCCCCAGAGCATCATCAAGGAGACCATATTGGAACGTCCATCTTGCGGAACGGTAAGCACCTCGGAGGCAAACTCGTTGGGGTTGACGGTTCACGGTGAGCGATGCAGCAACGAGCATGGGTGACCCCACTGGACCCAATGTTCCGGTCATTGACGCGGCTTGAACTGACTTCCCGTCCCCGGTCAATCCCCTGTGATTTTCAGGCGGACCTCCGTATTCGGCAAGCCTCAGAGAGATCATGGGGTGGGCTGCTTTACCTGTCGCTTGTGGATCTCTCTCTACATCACATCGGGCAACGCCGACGTAGCGAATTCGCATTCCATGGTGGCAAAGACGAATTGCCAACGTTTCCTGGTGGGCTGCATGCTCAGAAGGTCTTCGAGAGCGCCCTTGAGTCGGCGCGGACCGGACGATGGCCTACCATCCATGGTTGCGTAGACCTATAACTGTCTTCAACACGTGAAGCCGGTTATCAAGCAATCCTGTCAGGGGCTTGCGTTCGGGACGGGCGCCCCGGCCAGCGATGAAACGCGATGAATAGGGTCCGCTAGTCCACCTGGGCCCCGGCCTGGAGCCCTTTCAACAAGGAATCCGTTACCAAGTGGACATCTGACCATGCCTTGCCGAGGCGCGAAAACGCTGCCACAGTAGTAATCCAGCGCCGACTGCCATCCTCGATGAAGTACGCGCGCTCGTCAGTACCCTTCACGACGCGTCCGTCGGCAACGGCAAGCGGAAGCGAACGGATTACCTGATCGGGAGCAGTCATTGCGTTTGCTGATCCTTCAGGCATTGGTTCCCGTTGGCCGTTTGTGATGCGATAGACCGCGCCAGTTGAGCTGGAAATGATTGATCCGTCAGTGAGGGCAGGAATTGGTGTGCTGACAGGAACCTTGGCGAGTTCTTCGGCGGTGGCACTAATTGGCATACGTGAGCCGGCTCCGAGTCTCGCGAGTGTGATTGGATCGGGAACGTGTGATCGCTTCCCGTTGATGATGACGTACACCATTCCAGTGGACGGATCCCTTATGAGGTCACCGCCGATTCGGTCGGCCGGCGACGATGCAAAGTTCCGTGTGTTGTCTCGCAGTGCATACATCCGGTTGTCGCGTGATCCGACAAACAGGTCGCCGTTCGGGCCGATGACAACCGGTGAGTTCACCGCATCGAATGCCCGGAAGGTAGCAATCCGCTTGCCACTAGTTGAATATCCGTAGACAATTGAGTCACCAGACCCGATGTAAACGTTCCCTTGGGCGTCGATTGCAGGAGACGACACGACCGGTGCCCCTGTCTGGTCTGACCAACGGGTCTGGCCGTCCGAACCAATTCCGTAGACTTTTCCGTCGTCGGCGCCGAAGTAGACCGACCCATCCGAACCGATCGCAGGTTCCGACCGAATTGGGCTGCCAATGGACTTTCTCCATAGAATTGCGGGCGAATCGGCAGCGATGGCAACCATTTCAGTGGTCGCACCGACGTACAAGTTCCCAGTCGGTCCGACGACTACGGACGTAGTTGGCCGGGCAGGCAGGGTTGTTTCCCACGATGAGGGATCTCCGGTCGGAGAGAATCTACGGACGCGCCCATCGACAGTCGCAATCACCACGTTCCCGCCCATCGTGATTGCTGGCGTTCCAACCCCGTCTGCAGGAAGGGACACGACTCTCTCTTCGGTGCCGTCAGGCTTCAGTGCCACAAGGCGGTTGTTGTTTGCGATGAACCATATGAGATTGTTCTTGCCGATTGTTACGGCACCGAGAACTTGACCGTAGCTTGCGGAGACCCACACGCCGCTTCCATCAGCTGCGTTCCATGCGCGAACGCGACCCTTTTGGTCCCCGAGTATGACCATGTCTCCATCTGCGGTCAATACGGGCGCACCGTAACTGCGCGTGCCAAGTTGCGATGTCCATAGTTCGGTTCCGCTGGAGGAAAGCGCGCGGAGGACACCATCGGTGGAGACGGTGTAGATTGTGCCGTCGGCCCTGATGGCAACGGGGGCATTGACATCATCGACCCCCGCCACGTACCAGTCAACCTTCAGTGACTGCGGACCCGTCACCGAAAATTGCCCAGCGTGTTGCGACGAGCCACGGTATCCCAGTACGCCCGTGAAGGTTTGTGGCGAAACTCCTGTGTCGGCGCTTGCTAAAGAAGCGCCGGCGAGACCGCTTGAGATGGCCAACGCCACAAGTCCCGACCGGCGCCAAAAGCGTCCCGACATTCTTGTGCGGTTCATTTGTCTGAAGCTCCTCGGTCTGCGTCGGTAAGGATCTTGGGAGTCACCAGTACCGATCAATGTCTTGTAAGGCTGGGGAATGGACATACCAAGTGAAACGGTGATGCTGGGACCAACAAGCGAATGGGGTCAGGGAATGCCCGCTCTACAGTCCGCCGGCCCATTGCATCGGGTTACCCAATTCTGACGATTACCTCGTGGTTTCTGCAATGGCAAGGGTTACAATTGTGCTAAATCGCGGTACAACAGTCGAAGTCACGGTTGCGAGTGACCAATCCCCACTCCTGCACGGCCCCAGGCTCAGGGCACGCGCATCAAGCATGAACAACGTCAGAGGTTTGCGCAGCGGCAATGGATTCGTCCAGGATGTCGACGATATGCATGCCGGTCATGTCGATGCCCCGGTCTCGCAGCCCCATGTTGATTTGCAACAAGCATCCCGGGTTTGACGCAACGATGCATGACGCTTTGGTAGCGACAACATTTTCCAATTTGGCTTCGAGGACTTGGCTGCTCATCTCCGGTTGGAGGATGTTGTAAATCCCGGCACTGCCGCAGCAGCGATCAGGGTCCTTCATTTCTATGAGGTCAACACCCGGGATCATGTGTAGGAGTTCCCTGGGCTGTGCCTTGATCTTCTGCCCGTGGACGAGATGACATGCGTCCTGATAGGTAACGGTCCGATTGACTGGCCCCAGTGGTGCGGTCAACCCGACCCGAACGAGGAACTCGGCAACGTCTTCAACCTTTGCTTGGAAGCGGCGAGCCCGGGCCGCGTACGCAGGATCATTCCTCAGGAGGTGTGCGTAATTCTTGAGTTGGGCCCCGCACCCCGCCGAATTGATGATGATCGAATCCAGGCGATCCATTCCAAGGGTCTCGAATGCGTCGATGTTTGCGCGAGCCATGGAGACGGCGCTCGGGTCGTCGCCGGCGTGTGACGCAAGCGCTCCGCAGCAGCGCTGTGCCCGTGGAACGATGACATCGCACCCGTTCGCAGTAAGGACACGGACCGTCGCCTCGTTGGTTGGCGCGAACGCGAGCGGCATGATGCACCCCGAAACCATTCCGACAGTCATGCGCGCTGGTCCGAGTGACGCAAAACGCTCAGTCGAAGGCGTTTCGAAAAAATGGTCACTCAGCGGTGGCGCCATCTTCTCCATGATCGCAAGCCGGGGTGGCACGATTCCGAAGCGCGAGGCAAGCTGGACGAAGGCGGGCAACGGGCTCCGCTGGTACCAGCGGAGGAGTGAGCCAACAAATGCGAGCCGTTCTGGGTGCGGGAAAAGTTGACGGAATGCGAGCCAGGTGAGTACTCGCCGAAGCGGTGTTGCGCGTTCCTGCAGGATTGAGTGGCGGGCGGCTTCCATGACTTGACCGAACTGCACATTGGATGGACATGCTGTCTCACATGCGCGGCAGACAAGGCACTGGTTCAAGTGGTCCTCGACCTCGTCGGTCAAAGGAAGTGTTCCTTCCGCGACTGCCCGGATCAGATAGAGCCGGCCACGGGGGGAATCTGGTTCAAGCCCGTTTGCCCGGTACGTCGGACACTCGTTGAGACAGAGTCCGCAGTGGACGCACTTGACAAGCGCCTCATAGTCCTCTTCACCGAGAAACCCTTGGAGACCTGGGCTTGGTGGCACGTGGGTCATCGGGTTGTTCGGATCGATGCCTCGTGGCATGTCGAGAATGACCATGTGGATTTCCTTCGTGAGCGCGTGAGTTGCCGGGGATCAGATACCCCCGACAAATCGTCCCGGATTCAGCGTACGTTTCGGATCGAACTGGGCCTTGACCCGCTGCATCAGCGCGAAGTCGTCCCGGACGGGTCCCCAGGCAAGCGCAGGGTCCATTGGAATTCCGTCTGCTGATGCGATGACGCACGTCCCGCCCCTCGATGCAGCCGCGTCACGAATTCGCATGATGACCTCGGCACTTCCACTTCCTATTGCCAGACGTGCAATTCCAACCCCGGCGTACACGATCCATTCCGGGGGCGCAGGGTCTGCCTCGGCAGCCACGGCGGTTGCCACCGTGACAAGCTCGCCAATCCGGGACGGGAGTGACGCGAGTTTGAGTTGGACCCCGGGGGCGGTCGGGCGAGCGATTGCATCCCAGAACGCCGCGTGCGCTTGTGGATTTGGTCCGAACACCGCCGAGGCTCCAGCAGTACTGAGGGCAGCAATGACATCGCGCTTCTGGCGCTCAACCGCTGCAGGCCAGCCAGCGCACCATACCGCCACCGTTGTTCCGGCTGGTTGGCGGATATCCGCAGGTGATGAGGGCAGCGTGCTACAAAACGCGATGACTGAACGTAACGCGAGGTTTGAGCGAGCAAGTCGTTCGGCAACGTCATTCGCTACCTTGAAGTCGTCGAAGTGGGCGAGAACCGTCCCTTCGGATCTGGGAAGCGGATGGACCTTGAATGTGACTTCACAAATGGTGCCGACCGTGCCGAGTGCCCCGATATGGAGCTTGTTGAGGTCATACCCAACAACATTTTTTACGACCTTGCCACCGCTGCGAACGAGGTCTCCATTCGGAAGTGCAACTTGCATGCCAAGGACGAGGTCCCGGGCCGACCCATAGAGAAGGCGACTCGGCCCGCTTGAATTTGTTGCGAGCATTCCCCCAATTGTGGACATTTCGGGATGGCCGCCGTCGAGTGCGAGGAACTGGCCCTTTACACGCAGGTGATCCTGCACACGTCCAAGGGTCATCCCAGCCTGGACGGTCACGACAAGGTCGGCAGGTTCGAATGCAACAAGTTCGTTCAAATGGGACATGTCGCAGGCGATGTCATAGCGTTCGGGACCGGCCCCGATCCCTTGATGGGTACCCCCACCCCAAGGAACCACCGCTTCGCCTTTCGATGTCGCATCGGCAAGCAGACTGGCAACGTCGACTGGTGTCTTGGGGTGTGCAACGTGCCTAGGCAACATATCCATGATCGCGAAGCGTCCAATTTCGCTAGTGGACGGAATTGGCGGTCGGGAGACCGGATTGGCGACATCATCCGGGACGTTCATGCGATCCTACTCCGGTCCTCGCCTGGATTGCAGATTGTTGTCCCATTGTCATCACGGTCAGGCGACTTGGATTTGAGGAACTGGTCGGTACGAATGCGGGAAGATCTTGCCAGGGTTCAGCCGAACGTCCGGATCGAACGCGTATTTCAGCGCGTGCTGTGCGGAAATAT
>CANFGH010000110.1 GCA_947446285.1 Chloroflexota bacterium | reverse complement strand
TGTCGCGTTGCGGATCACCACATGCTGTATGACAGTCCCCTTCGCCGCACGTCCGGCCACCGTCATGGTAGCCGCCGATGATCCGATTTCCCCTCACCGGCCCCTCTGGCCATACCTGCCATCTTCATTCGGAGGGAACGACCGCCCTCCCATCCAACCGCTGGTCCCCCCCACCCCCTGCCGGCGAGGGCGCCGGCGATCCTAGGAGGGGCCCGCCATCACGGACCGCAGCGGTCTCCCATCTGCCATCGCACGCGCCCCCACGCGCAGACGCGTGGGAACCCCACTCTCCCCCCGGTGCGGGGGACTGGTTGGGGTTGGGGGCCTTCTCGCGCTGGAGATCAGGCGGGTCTCTCTGGCGCTCCCAGGAGGGACTTCTCGTCATGGGTCACGGAGGGATCCCTGCCGGGGAGTGCCCAGGTCTATCGCGTTTTGCGGCCGCGGGGCACAGGTGGCGCGAGTGTCCACCGGTTGTCCTGTTCGGTCGGCGCCCTAACCGACCCCGTCACATTCGACCAGGAGGTCAGCAACCCCGATTTGGCCGTCACGGTCCCCCGCAAGGACCCGTACCTCCAGGGCGCGCCTGACCACTTCGGAAAGCGATGCCCCGCTCATCCCCTCGGTGCGGTCAAGCAATAGGTCCCACGCGGTCTGATCCGGCAAGCCGAAGACGGCCCTCCCAGCAGCGCGCGATGCGTCTTCCAGATGGATCCGCAAGACCTGTGCCCGGCCCTCGCGGTCCGGCAGGGGCACGGCAACGAGACGGTCGAACCGTCCGGGACGGGTCAGGGCGGGATCGATCGCATCGACCCGATTTGTTGCACCAACCACGATCACGCCATGCACGTCCTCAAGCCCATCGAGGTTGACAAGCAAGGTGCTTACGATCCGGTGCGTCGCCTCATGAGAATCATCTCGCACCGGCGCAACCGCGTCGAGCTCATCAAAGAACAGGACTGTCGGCACGTGGGTACGAGCGTCATCAAAGACCGCCTGGAGCCGACGTTCCGCCTCGCCGTACCACTTTGACGTGACATCAGTACTCCGCACGTGCACGAATCTTGCACCGGCACCAGTTGCCAGGCACCGGGCCAGGAGTGTCTTTCCCGTTCCGGGTGGTCCGTGCAACAGCACTCCCCGCGGAGGGCGGACGCCCCATCGGCGATAGGCATCCGGGTCGCGCACGGCCACGAGGACCCCGCGCAGTTCGCGCTTGACGCCTGGTAATCCGCCGACGGCACTGAACGGGTCCGAAGCATCCTCGGTCGAAGCTCGAAATGGTGCGAGGCGAGCGAGGTCGACGGCGCCCGGAGGTTGTGGTGTGCCACCAAGGCGTCCACCTTGGAATGCGGGGAACCCCCCGAAGATCGAACGGGCCGCACGCCCGATGGCACGGACTGCGCCGGTGGGGCCGTCGGTTCCGATCCCGGTTGCTGAAAGTGAGACCTCGGTGTCCGGGGGTACTAGTCCGGCCCGTGCGTACAGGGTCTCGGCAACGGCGGCGACGGCATCGCCAAATGCAGTCAGGGCCGCGTCAAGCTCCTCGGCGAATCGCCAATCCATTGGCGTCACACGCGTTCCCGTGAGAGGGACCGCCACGGGCCATGCGCCGCAGCCAATGACCAGATGATTCATGATCGTGGCGTGGGTCACCGCCAGCGTCCGGGCGCGCTCATCGCGCAGCACCACGCCGTCATGGTGGCGAGTGATGTGCCACTGATCGTTCCCCACGAAGACGATCGGCGGGTCCATCATCCCGGCCATCGCGCCGCGACCGAAAGCCGCAGCGGCGATCGCGCCGGCTGATCCGCCCGGACTGATCAGGGCCATGATCGCGAGCGAACCCATGCGACCACCCCGAGGTGGTTCGCTCCGGGCAAAACAGGCGACATAGCCAAGCGGGTTCGGCAACCGGACCTGCCCAAGCGACTGGGTGCCCATCCCGATGCGCAGGCGCTCGCGCAGCGCGGGCGTCGCGACAACTCGCAGGCCGGTCATTGCCGTGCCGTCCCCAGCGCACGATCAATGGTCGCCGGGTGTTGGTGCGGTAAGTCGACGGATCCGTCGGCGATGGCCTGCTTCGGTGTAACGCCACCCCATGGTCCGATTGAGGTGGATGTCGGTATCAAAATCTCTTCGGAGCGGTCGTAGGACGAATGCAAGCAGCCGCAAACGGCAACCCGTATTTCACGCCCCGACATGCGTCACGAGACCATCATGGCTAGGTATGACACCAAATTGCGCGAGGTGCGCGGTCAACTCCTGGTGGGGAGGCGTGGCATTGTGGCTGAAATGGTGAGCGAACCGGTCGGCCTTTGTTGAGAGTAGTCCGCGACGCCCCAGTTCGCCTTGATGCCACACGACCTGTTCGAGGTTCATGTGGGAGGTTCCCGGACCACCCAGTCCGAGGGTCGCATCGATGATGGACGCGCCAAACTTCCATCCGTCATGGCCAAGTTGGTCCAGAATGTTCCACGCATCTTCGGAAAATGGCCCGGTATCGGTGGCATATAGCACCGCCGATGGGTGGCCATGCGACAACTCAGGGCCGCTCGTTTGACGAACCACGAAGAATGACGCTTGCTCATCGGGTCGCGCGTGACTGGCGGGCAGGACGACGATCTCATAGGCCCTGGCGGTGGTCGGCGGTGGAGCGCCGTCGGCTGTCCGGGACCTTCCGGAACGCACTCGGGGGTCCGGGCCGTGGGTTCCACCGGTCGAGACAGACACTCGTTCCCCGTGAGTTACGGGGCGAGGCGCGAAGCGAAGTCCGTCAGCGTCGAGCGACTTGCCCTCGCGGTCATGGAGACGAGCGAGTGTCGGCGCGGTCCCGATGACCTCAGCGACTGGCAACGGTGGCAATGCGAAGCCGGCCCCGCGCCACAGGAACCCCGTCGGATCAAGATGGTCGTCGTGCAGGTGCGTGATCAGGATTGCCTGGACGTCGGCAACATCGACACCAAGGCGGATGGTTGATCCAACCAAGTCTGGTCCGGGATCGATCAGGAGATCGTCGTTGATCAGGATTGATGAGCGGAGGCGCAGGTTTTCGCCCCCGCGTTCCCTCGCCACGACGCAGCGTTCGCAACGGCACCAAAGCGCCGGATAGCCTTCGGCAGCGGCGGTCCCGAGAAAGGTCACCTTCATGGTTGAATGGTACGACTCGGTTCGCCCATTTCGTCCGCCTACGGTCGTGAAGTGACCAGCTTTTAACGCCGGAGCCCTCGCCAACCCTGCCTCCCGTGAGACGTCATCGGGGTACGATTCCGTCAATGACCACGTCACGAACTCAAGGCACCGAGGCATTTCATGACGGTGATGGGCAAAGCAAAGGAGCGATTGCCCGGACCGCTGGCCTCACCGCCCGCAGCGGGGCGGGCGTCTACCTCCCACTTCCCAGTTCCGGGCTCTGGCGATTCCGTTCCCGCTTCCTTGGCGACGACCGCGTCACCGCGGCACCGGCGATCACGATGGGTGAGGGGGACACTCCGGTGGTGCGTCTCACCAGATGGGGTGCCCGTCACGGTCTGAACCGCGTCTACGCGAAACTGGATGGCGCAAACCCGACCGGGTCATACAAGGACCGTGGCATGTCCGTCCTCGTGAGTGTCGCTCGCTCGCTCGGTGCTTCCCACTTGGTGGAGGATTCATCGGGCAATGCAGGTGCTGCCGCTGCGGCGTACGCGGCGCGTGCAGGAATGTCCTGCACCGTCTATGCGCCTACCGGTGCGCCCGCGCCGAAGTTGCGCCAAATCCGCGCGTACGGTGCTGAACTGATCGCGGTGCCGGGTCCACGGTCGGCGGTCGCTGATGCCGCCCGCAATGCCGGGTCGGTTCCGGGGGGGTATCACGTTTCGCACAACGACAATCCGCTTTTTGTGGTCGGCAACCAATCGCTTGGGTTCGAACTTTCCGAAACTGCCGACGCGCTTGGATGCGACGCCCGCCCGTGGCACATCGTCATGCCCGTCGGCGGAGGGGCATTGTTCATGGGGACCGCCATGGCACTCCTGGGATCGTCGACCGACCAAACCAGGAAGGGGACAGAACCGGAAGTGGTTGGTGTCCCGCGCCTCCACGCCGCCCAGACGACCCACTGCGCCCCGATTGCCGAGGCATTTGGGCGGGGTCAGTCGGATCCCGCGACGGTCATTCGACGACCGACGGTCTGCGGAGGCATCGAGATTGAGCGTCCATACAGGGGCACCGACATCTTGCGTGCAATCGCCGCGACTGGAGGTTCCGCAGTGGCGCGTGACGACGCCGACATCCTGAAGGCCCGTGATGATCTGGCGATGCTTGAGGGCATTTATGCCGAACCGACGTCCGCATCCGCACTCGCTGCACTTGCCCATTTGGCCGTGGCTGGCACGATCGGGCGGGACGACCTCGTATTCGTGATCGTCACTGGAAGCGGCCTCAAGGATCCCGGTCCGGACTAACCCTGGCATGCAGGTCAACGATCGGTCGCTCCCTGGGTGCGCTGGCGCCCTCGCCGGCATGCCTGCATCATCGCCACGCCAATCTGTTCGGCGTGCGAATCTGTTCGGCGTGCCAAGTGACCGCGTACTTCACGTGGCGAGCCACCCATCCAGGGTGGGTTTCACGGCCGGTCACCAGCGTGCGGTCAATTTGGGTCCGTGGCTCCATGCAATAGCTGGGCCAGCCGGCATCGCACTACGCAAGGGTCCCAACCGAGGCAGGTGCGCACAGTTCCCAATCGCCATCACGTCTACCGCGACCACGATACGATGGCGCCATCCTGACCCAATTTGATCGGAGGCACCCATGACCCTCGACGTCCTCATCCGTGGTGGCCGTGTCGTTGATGGCACTGGTTCGCCGTGGGTCCGCGCCGATGTCGGCATTACTGGCGACCGCATCACAGCCATTGGCAATCTGTCCGGCGCGTCGGCGACCCGTGAGATCGATGCCACGGGTCTCATCGTTGCGCCGGGGTTCATCGATTGCCATTCACATTCGGACTGGAGCCTGCTTGCCAACCGCGGCGCGGACAGCACTCTCATGCAAGGGGTGACGACCGAGGTCGTCGGCAACTGTGGCATGTCCTACGCGCCCGTCACCCACCTGAACGAGGCGCGTCTCGCCGCCGATGTTGCCCGGACGTCCCCCGGTGTCCAACTTGCCTGGCACTCCTTCGCTGACTATCTCGAGACCGTTCGTTCTGGTGGCGTCGGAGCAAACTTCGCGTTCCAGGCCGGTCACGCGGCAATCCGGAGTGCAGTGATGGGGAGCGGCGAGCGGCCCGCGACGCCGGACGAGATCGCCGGGATGGAACGGCACCTCGCGCAGGCGCTCGAAGAGGGTGCGATCGGCTTTTCGACTGGGCTGGAGTTCGTGCCTGGCCGCGCAGCCCTGCGCGATGAGCTCCTCGCCATGGCGAAGGTGGTGGCAAGGTACGACCGCATCCACACCTGCCATCAACGGACCCGGAACGAGGCGTTCGGGGCTTCAGTCGATGAAATCGTCGGGATTTGCGAGGAGGCTGGCACCCGCCTGCAGATCTCACACAACAACAAGCGACGTGGTGCCCCCGATGGTGCATGGGAGGGCACCATGGAGGCTCAGGATGCTGCCCGTGGACGTGGAGTGGACGTATCGTGCGATACCACCAGTTACATCGCCGGCCTCGGCGTGATGGCGGCCGTCCTACCCCCATGGTTGTTCGATGCGGGTCCGGCAATCGCCGCCGAACGATTGGCGGATCCAACCATCAGGGAACGGGTCAAAGGTGACCTGAATCGCTACTGGCTGATGGTCGCACGGGGAGAGTGGGACATCCTCTGGCTGGGACGCACGTCCAATTCCATGCATCTGTTCGGCAAGTCGTTCGTGGACATCGCGGACATCATGCGCCGTCAACCGATCGACGCGTACCTTGACATTCTCGAGGCGGAGGGGGCGGGGATCGCCGATGCCGGCATGTTCGGGGAGGTCAAGACGCACGACCATCTGCGCGAGCTCGTCCAGCACCCACTGGTTGCCATCGAGGCTGACGCCTGGACGGCTTCGGCTGATGGCCCGTTGGCCGCGATGGTGAATCACCCGGCGAGTTTCGGATGGACTGCCCGCGTCCTTGGCGACTACGTGCGCGAGCGTCGTTGGCTCCGACTTGAAGAGGCGGTCCGCAAGTTCACTGCGATGCCCGCCGCGAAGTTCGGGTTGCGCGACCGCGGCCTGCTTCGCCCCGGATTGGCCGCCGATGTCACGATCTTTGATGCGGCGACCATCACCGACCGCGCAAGTTTCGAGACCCCAGCGGTCTATCCAGATGGCATCTCCCATGTCTTCGTCAACGGCGTAGCGGCGGTGACGAACGGGCGCCTGACTTCCTCGCGCTCCGGATCTGTGCTGACGGCGTGATCCGTTGGCGCTGGCGGTAAAGGCGGCGATGCAACTCGCCGATAGTTCCAACAGACCCTGACACAGGCGCCCCAGGGAAGGACGCACCGGAAGGGTCTTTAGCAAGGATGCAAGACATGGAAGCAGGCAGGCCCATTGTGGGTTCCGGCAGGTTCAGTTCCTCGCCCGGTGTATTGGTTGGCCATCAGGACGGTGAGCCAATCGAGTGGCGGTGGCTCGTACGCGAATTGCGTGCCACCGGTGGTGCCTTGGTCCGCGCCTCAGCGGACTGGCAGTGGGTGACCTTCCGGCGAGCTGATCAGAATTCAGAAGTTCGGCAGATCGTGCGTTTGCCCGGGGACGGGCTATTCACGGTCAGCTGCTACGACTCTCGGGCGCAAACCTGCGAGCTTCTTGGTGACTTCCCCGATGCGCCCGGAGCGCTTCGCGCCGCGTTGGCCTGATCAATCAAGGCGACCCCGGCCTTGTCCGGGAACGGGGTCGCCTTCTCTTTGGATGCTCGTGCAGGTGGTCAGTGCTCATCATTCACTGACGCTGGGTCGCGCTACCGTCAGCCGTAGATTTCCGCCTGCGTGATGATCTTTGCCTCGTCGATATCCATGCCAATCCCCGGTCGGTCCAGTACTGCAACTTGGACCTCGCCATTGACTGGCCAGATCGGGTACTTCAGGAACCACTGGTGGACAGTGTTCCACTTCAGCAGGAATTCCAGAAGCGGGCAGAGGTTTGGCGTCATCGCGGCAATCAGGTGCATCGTCGCGGGCGTCGAATGGCCGTGCGGGATCACTGGCAAGTCATAGGTGGAGGCAATCGCACAGATCTTCAAGGTTTCGGAAATTCCGCCGCACCAGTAGATGTCGGGCTGCAGGACATCCACCGCCTGCGCATCCATGAGTTGTTTCAGGCCCCAGCGGGTGTATTCGTGTTCACCCCCAGAGACCGGAATGCCCATCGCGTTGAGTGCACGGCGCACCTGCGCGTATTGCTCAATCTTGTCCGGCATGACGGGTTCCTCAACCCATCGCGGGTGGTACTCGGCAATCCGTCGTCCAACCTGGATTGCGTAGGGAAGATCCCAACTCATCCAGGCATCGAACATCAGGTCGGTGTCGGGCCCGACGGCCTCGCGAAGTGCCTTGACCATCGCCACATTCCGGTCGATACCCGGCTTGCCTGACCCAGGTCCGTCGCGGAAGAACCACTTCTGGTGGCGCCATCCCTCATCGTGAAGCATCCTGGCGCGTTCGGCGGCGCGGTCCGGCTCCACCGAGTAGCCCAGGCAACTTGCATAGGCCGGTACGGAAGTGCGCGTCGGGCCACCAAGGAGGCGGTAGACGGGTTGTCCGAGCCAGCGGCCCTTCAGGTCCCAAAGGGCGCAATCGACGACCGAGAGGGCCATCATCGCGGCACCCTTGCGTCCATGGACCTGCGAGCGGTAAATCTTGTCCCAAAGGAGTTCGATGGCGATCGGGTCGGATCCGATGAGGAGTGACCGCATCTGCGTTGCGATGATGTACGCCTGATCATCGGAGAGTGGGCCGCCGATGCCGTGGACACCCTGGTCGGTTTCGATCCGCAGGAATGTGCTTGCCATCCGGTACGTTCCGCCGGGAAGCGGTTCAAGCCATGCAGGGGCATCGTCCCGGTGTTCCGGGTACAGGTCGAGCGGACGCACAAGGCGTTCTTCCCAGAACACGCCCGGGAAGGTCATTTCGCCGGTGTAGGCGATGAGGCGGACGGCAGTGATCTTCATGGCGCCATCATGCCACCGGTCACGCGTGCCCGCCACTGGCATGTATGACAAATGCTGACCGAATGCGCCCCAGTCAGCACACGGGCAGGAGATTGCGGCCGTCACGAGAGGCCAAACGGCCGCGACGAGAGACTACCTACCGGGGTGCCAACGCATCCGCGGCATCCTGGGCAATCTGGAGCACTTCCATCGCTGGAAGCACGCTGTCCGGGGAAATCGACGGTGGCCGACCCTCAAGGATTGAAGCATGGAACTCGCGGTTCTGGAGGACGACAGGGGAGGGTGAGTTCGCCGTGTCGGCTCCGGGAACGTCTGCCGGGGTACCGTGCCGCTCCTTCATGTTCCCGTCCCGGATTTCCATGGTGTCCTCGCGCCCGATCAGCACGTAGTCATAGCGGCTGAGATGGGCGTTGTAAGACATCGCGATGGTGGCGAGACGGTCGTCGGCGGTGCGAAGGACGATTGACAGGTCAAGTGGCGCGCCGACTGACGCGTCTGGCGTGGCGATGATTGACACCACTTCGACCTGCGCTCCGCTTGACGCACCGAGCAAGTGCATTACTAGGTCGGTTGCATGGCAGCCGTGGTGCCACAGAAGGTTGTCAGTCCACGAGCGACGATAACCCGATCCACCCACATTTTCGCGACGCAGGAACATGTAGCGCGCCACGATATTGGACAGTGACAGGCGGCCAGCTGCGATTTCGGCGTGCGCAGTCCGGATGCCAGGGTGATACCGATGGGTGTGGGCGACCATGGCCGACAGGCCGCTCGCCCGGGTCCGGTCGGCAACGCGGGCTGCACCGGCCGCGGACATCGCGACCGGAATCTCGATCAGGACGTGCTTGCCCGCGTCCAGGCAGGCAAGGGCCTGGGCCTCATGCTGTTCGCTCGGCGTGCAAAGAATGACTGCGTCGACCGAACGGTCGTTCAGCGCCGCTTCCAGATCGGTGCCGTTCTTGCCATACCCGTACTCGTTGGCGAACGCCGCGGCTCGTTCCGGAACACGCCCAATGAGCCAGCGAAGGTGGTGTCCATCGGCCCCGAAGGTCCGGGTGTGGCTCGTGGCGGTCATGCCGTAGCCAACGACGGCGAGTCCAAGGCGGTCAGTCATGCATCGCTCCCAGTCAAGATGGCCGGAGTGTACGTCCTTTGTCAGGCAGTAACGGCCGGCAAACGCGTGCACCCCTTCCCTAGATGGAGAGGGGTGCACGTTTTATCCATGGATGGCGATGCGTGGTGCATCGCCGTTGCGGAGTGCCGGACTAGTTGCCGGGCACCATCATTGGCGAGACCTTGAAGAGTGCTCGCGAAGACGGGTCGACCTCGATCTTCAGCCAGTGGACGGAAGGGCTGCCGAAGGTCATCACACGGGTGAAGTTTTGCAGGATTGTGCCAGTGGCCTCACGGACGTCACGATCCGCGCCGTTCGACATGAGCGGCTTGTCCATCTTGAAGAAGTGGGTATCACCGTGTACGAACAGGACCTGACCGCTGTAGTAGAGGGTTTCATCGACGAGGATGTTCAGGAAATTCGTGTACCCGTCACTTGGTGGCATGCCGACGGCAGACGGATCACGCCGTTCGTTGATGCCCTCGGTCTCCGGCAGGTCGAACCCTGGGTCGCCCTGGGTGACAATCACGACCCCTTTGGAGCCCTGCTTCTTGGCGAGGTCGAAGGAGGACCGTAGCCATGCGACGTTCTTGGCGTCGCGTTCCTTGTATTCGGCATTGTCGGCGTCGCAGTCCGCTGCCACCCGAGCGCTCTTGTCGGTGCATTCCTTGTCGGAATTGATCTTGTTGTTGTTGCTCCCTGGCTGATTGATCGTGACGAAGACCACGTCGCCGTAGGTCCAGCGGCTGTTCTCGGAATACGCGGCCCCAGCGACCCCCTGGTGCTCCAGGACCATCTGGACCTTCCCGAAACTGTTCGGGGTGCCGAACATCGTGCGTCGGATGTAGTTGAGACGCTCGATGTTGTTGTATCCACCGTTGTTCGTCCGGTGACAGTCTGTCCATTCGTTGTCGCCGGGGACGTAAATCGTAGGAACCTTGATGGAGTTGAACAGTTCGGTGGCACCGGCGTACTGGTCTGGTGTGCAGAGGGACGATCCGTCCTTGATGTCACCGTCATACACGCTGAAGGCGATCGGCTCACTGTTTATGTCATTGACGAAACGGGTCATCTTTGGGTAGTCGACGCCCTTGGAGTACGGCATGTCTCCCCATAGTCCGAAACTGAAGGAGGAGCCGGCAGGGGCCGGTCGCGCAATCGGCGCATCCGCGAGCGCGGTTGCTGGCGCAGCGACCGTGAGGGCGGTGATCACAGCAACGCCGAGGTGTCGTGCGGTGGTTCTCAGGTTCATTC
>CANFGH010000109.1 GCA_947446285.1 Chloroflexota bacterium | reverse complement strand
CTGTCGATCTCGAAGCGGTTACGCGGGGTCGGCGAGGCATTCCGGGCGGGTGTGAGCCTGCAGATCCGTCCATCACGCACGCCGACCAAGCCACATACCTCGTCGGGAGCGCCCTGTCGTGCGTGTGCGATGACCACGTCGGCGTCGGCTCGGGAAATGCTGATTATTGACATGTGCGGGAATCCTAGGACGTGGTCTGATCTGGCGGCTTGATCAAACCGAGCAAACGCTCGACACTCTGTCCGAATTGCTCAAGCGACGCGGGGCAGAACGAGGGAATGGGTTTCACTCCAATGCCATGTCCCCAATCCGAGACTCGGAATGGAGACACAGACGCGAGCAAAGTGAGATTAGAAGGGGCGCGGGTCAGTGACTTGCTGGAACGCGGTCGCGCTGTTCCGCGAGCTCTTGCGGGATTGGTGCGCCGCAGAACTCGTGGTAATCGATGAGTTCGGTGATCGTCGGGTTGTCACCACACACTGGACACTGCTTGTCACGTCGGAGTTTCAGCGTGCGGAACTCCATGGACAATGCATCAAACAGAAGGAGGCGTCCGATCAAGGGTTCGCCGATGCCAAGGATCTGCTTGATGGTCTCAAGTGCCTGCATGGAACCCACGATGCCGGGGAGGACACCGAGGACGCCGGCTTCGGCGCAACTCGGCACCGAGCCTGGAGGAGGCGGGGCGGGGAACAGGCATCGATAGCACCCGTGTCCCGGCTTGTAGACCGTCACCTGGCCTTCGAATTGGTTGATGCCCCCGTCAATCAAGGTCTTCCCAAGCAGGTACGCGGCGTCATTGGCTAGGTACCGGGCCGGAAAGTTGTCGACGCCATTGAGCACGTAGTCGTACTTCTCGAACAATTCGAACGCGTTGCTCGAGTCGAGGATCGCATTGTGCGCCTCGACTTTGATGTTCGGGTTCATGGCGTGGATGGTTTCTGCTGCGCTCTCAACCTTGAGCTTGCCCACATCGTCGGTGAAGTGCAGGATCTGCCGCTGGAGATTTGAGAAGTCGACGGTATCGAAGTCGACAATCCCCATCGTGCCAACGCCGGCTGCCGCGAGATACAGCGCGGCCGGCGAACCGAGACCACCGGCACCGATGAGCAGGACCCGGGCTTCCATTAGCTTCCGCTGCCCAGACGGCCCGACACCGTCCAAGAGCAGATGGCGGCTATATCGCTGGATCTGTCCGGGCGTGAAAATGTCTCCGCCTGCCACCGCCGGGATGATGCTCACGTCATCACCCCCCTTGAGTGCGGTCGCCTCACCGTCAAGTTCGGAGATCTCATCGCTGTTCACATACACGTTGATGAACTTATGCAGGGAACCTGCGTCATCGCGCAGGCGGTCACGCATGCCCGGATAACGGGTCTCTAGGTCACCTAGGAGACCACTCACATTGCTGGCATCAATTTCAACGCGCGCCTGGCCCCCAGTAAGTGCGCGGAATGGTGTTGGGATGTAGACGGTCACGCTCATGTTGTCGGTCCTTGTCGTGCTGGAGTTCTGGCAGGTGTTGCGGAGCACTCGTTGATGGCTGCCTGGTTTCGGGTCACATTGCCACACTCAGGTAGCGTTCACCCGTATCACAAAGGATGGTGACGACTACTTGATCTGGCTTCATGGTTCTTGCAAGTTCAACGGCAGCGTGGACGTTGGCACCTGCGCTGATACCGACCAGGAGGCCCTCTTCGCGGGCAAGCCGGCTTGACATCGCGGTGGCATCTTCATCGGTCACGGTGCGAATTTCGTCAATGACTGTCCGGTCAAGGATCCCTGGCACGAAACTTGCACCGATTCCCTGAATACCGTGGGGCCGGAACCGGCCACCGCCGAGTACGGGAGACTTGGCGGGTTCGACCGCGACAACTTTTACCCCGGATGACCCAAGGTGTGCCTTCAGGAACCGACCAACGCCGGTGATGGTGCCTCCGGTTCCGACGCCTGCCACGAATGCGTCCACCCTTCCAGATGCATCAGCAAGGATCTCGGGCCCTGTTGTCCGTTCGTGGACGTCAGGATTGGCCGGATTGTCAAACTGACGGGGCATGAAGTAGCCGTGTTCCCGGGCTAGCTCAGTCGCGAGCCACACCGCACCACCCATTCCTTCAATCGCAGGTGTCAAGCGGACGTCGGCACCGAGGCGGGCGAGCAGGCGTCGCCGCTCAACGCTCATGTCTTCGGGCATGGTCAGGATCAACTTGTACCCCTTGATCGCGCAGACAAGGGCAAGTCCAATCCCGGTATTGCCGCTTGTTGGCTCAACCAAGGTCGCGCCCAGAACGATCAACGAATCCCGCTCGGCGGCCTCAACCATGGCCAACGCAATGCGGTCCTTGATGCTGCCGCCCGGATTTCTGGATTCGAGTTTCCCCAGCACGGTTGCCCCACCTGCGTGCGTGACCCGGTTCAGGCGAACCAAGGGTGTCCGTCCGATAAGTTCAAGTGCCGATGGCGCGATGGACGAAAGCATCTGCGGCGTTCCGGTCATGGCCAATCCCTAGAGGCGGAGCTTGCAGGAACGCAAATCAATCTCATCGCTGACGAATTGGCAAACATGACCCTCTCACTGCCTGAGTCAGTTCTTGCCCGGCACTGACCCGAGAGGCCACCGACCCTCATTGGGAGATACGGCGGTAACCGACGCATTGAGGTCGGCGAGAAGCTTGGCAAGGTCGATGCCAAGCATCGCAGCGAGCTGGCCGATCGATTCGTAGGTGCTTGCCATGCACCGAGGGCATGGCAAGCGATGCGCAATGAAGACCTTCCACGTCTCGGGGTATCGAAGGAGAACGTCCTGAATGAGCATGGTCGGGCAGACGGGGCCGTTGCCAGCCGGCACAGGAACGAACGCACTCCGCTCACGCTCTCTTGCCGCTCGGTCTTCGACATCATCACTCGCCATGTCCTAAATGTAATACCGCGCCGGTGCTGTAAGTACCTGCTGACGTTCCAGCAGGTCGGCCACCGTCGTCCCACCAAGGATTTCCGTCACCGATGTTCGCACTCGTTCCCACACTTCCTGCTGCACGCGCACGCTTGGCACCGCACGCGCGCCGGAACCGAGGGCTTCGGTACCGGGCCCCCGCCCCCGGCTGTCGGGCATCGAAGGCAGGAACTCCTCACCTTCCACGGCTTCGAGGATCGTGAGGAGGGTTAATTGGGCTGGAGAGGCGATCAAGACGTGACCACCGCGA
Organism: Chloroflexota bacterium; assembly: GCA_947446285.1. Taxonomy (GTDB): domain Bacteria; phylum Chloroflexota; class UBA11872; order UBA12225; family UBA12225; genus UBA12225. Next base: position 7,428 of record CANFGH010000109.1, on the reverse strand, counting down.
GGACCCCGGGTGCTTTGGACAAGCCCCGCCCGTCGCAAGAGAGTCAGGACCTGGTCGAGGAACGCTTCGGAGACGCCTTGGCGACGTGCGATTGCCTCACTCGGGACCGGACCCTGTCCGATGCGTTCCGCCAAGTCTAGGACCGCACGCACACCGTAATCCGAGCGCGCTGAGAGTCTCATCGTTGATAAACGAACTTTGCTTTGGGCGGATTCTAGCACGGCATGCACCGTTCTCAACGGCCCCATTCCTGAATTCCGAGCCGAACGAATGGCGACTACAATCGCTACCGCGCCCGGTTGTTCTAGCGATGCGGGTCGCGCGGAGAGGTGTGTGATGCGCTCAGGGTCTATCGAGGGCTACATTGGGGTCGACATCGGCACGACTGGAGCGCGTGCGGTGGTCTTCGACCGGACTGGGCACGCATGGCACGCTTCGACCCGGACCTATCCGCTTCTTGCCACGCGCCCAGGGTGGGCCGCGCAGAACCCAGTCACCGTTTCCGATGCCACGACGGCGGTCCTCGCAGAAGCTGCCGGCTGGGCGCGCGACCACCTCTATTCCGTACGCGCGGTGGGCCTTTCAGCGATCCTGCATTCGGTCCTGCCGATGGACTCAAGCGGTGGCGCCCTTGATGACGCCCTCATTTGGGCGGATACCCGCGGCGACGACGAAGCGCGCGCCATCCGAGCGTCGCATGACCCTCTTGCCCTTTATCACCGAACCGGGGGTCCGGTGCACCCCATGTACTTGCCGGCAAAAATCCGCTGGTGGAGGTCTGCACGCCCGGAAATCTTCGGAAACGCGGCCACCTTCGCGGGCATCAAGGAATTCGTGCTGGGGCAATGGACTGGCGAACTCACAAGCGAGCGGTCAACGGCCAGTGGCACTGGCTTGTTTGACCTTCATACCGCAGATTGGGCAGAGGATCTTTTGGAGATTGCCGGGATCGACCGAAACCGTGTCCCGCGATTGGTTGAGCCTACGCAGGCGGTGGAAGCGCCAGTCGCTTGGAAGCGCCAGGTTGGCCTTCCCGACGATTGCCTGATCGTTGTCGGCGCCGGTGATGGCGTCCTGCAGACGATCGGGACCGGGGTTGTCTCCCCCGGGCAGATGGTTGCAATGGTTGCCACCAGTGGAGCAGTGCGCGCGGTCGTCGACCGACCAGTCACTGACGAGCGTGCGCGAACATGGTGCTACTACCTCGCTGAAGGTCGATGGATTGCCGGCGCTGCGATTAACAATGCGGGGGTCGTGCTGGCTTGGTTGCGCGAGCAGTGGGCACAGATTGCGGGGGCGATGGGGGGACGCGAACCCACGCTCGATGACCTCACTCACTGGGCAAGTGAGGTCGGGCCTGGGGCTGGAGGACTGCTGTTTCTGCCGTACTTGGCCGGTGAACGCGCCCCTGGCTGGAATGCCCGTGCCCGTGGGTGCCTGTTTGGCCTCTCTCTCTCGCACGACCACCGGCACATTGCCCGCGCAACGCTTGAGGGCGTTGCCTACCGGATGAGAACCATCCTGGAACCGATGGAGGACGTTGCAGGGCCGGCTCGGGAAATCCGGATCGCCGGGGGGTTCGTGCGTTCGCCCCTCTGGATGGCGATCACGGCATCGGTCATGAACCGTACCCTCACCTTGGTCGAGTCACCAGAGGCGTCATCACTTGGCGCGGCAATCCTGGCGATGCGCGCGACAGGCGACCTTGCGTCGCTCGACGACGCACCTACGATTGCCAATGTTGGCAGCGTTTCGCCGACTGAAGGCTGGTCAACGTCGTATGACGAACTCTACGCGCAGTACGAGTCGTTGTACTCCGTTCTGGCACCGCACTGGGATGCCATATCCACATGGCAGGCATCCCAACCGGCGTGAACAGGCACGGGTCGCCACAGGGCCGGCGGAACTCACTCGCCTACGTGTAGTTGTGGACTTCCCACGGTCGGATGAGGCGTAACGCACTCACGATGGCACTTGTCGCTGGCGACCGGTTCAAGGTGTAGAAATGGATGCCGGGCGCGCCATGGCGAAGGAGCTCATCGGCCTGAAGCGCGGTGAACGCGACGGCTAATTCCACAACCGCATCCGGATCCGCAGCGCGTGCCCGTACCTCCCGCATGAGTGATTCCGGCAAGGACGCTCCCGACATCTTGGCGATCCGCGGGATGCTTTCGGCGTTGACCACTGGCATGAGACCGGGAATGATCGGGACTTCTATGCCGAACATCCGTGCCCGCTCGACAAAATGGAAGTATGCCTCGTTGTCATAGAACAACTGGGTCACAAGGAATTTGGCACCCGCCTTCACTTTCTTGAAGAGGTGCTCCAAGTCCAGATCGGGGTCCTGGCGCTTGCCCGTATTGCCCTCAAAGTGTCCCTCCGGGTAGCACGCCCCACCGATCGAGAAGTCATAATTTTCGTTGATGAACTGGATCAGGTCGCTGGCGTGGGCGAACCCATCGGGCGCCGGTTGGAAATCCTTGGTGCCCTTCGGCGGATCTCCGCGCAGAGCCATGACATTCTCGACCCCATGGGAAGCCAAGGTGTCGAGAGTCTCGCGAATTTCATCGCGGGACGCGCCGACGCAGGTCAAATGCGCCATCGCGTCGATGCCAAACTCTCCCTTTATGCGGTTGACCGTGTCTATCGTCAGGGCACGTGTGCTGCCGCCCGCTCCGTACGTCACAGAGACGTAGGCAGGGGACAGGGGCCCCAGTCGCCTAATGGTCTCGAGCAGCTGCCTCTGTTGCTCCTCGGTCTTTGGTGGGAAGAACTCGAACGAGAAGACCGGATGCGTCGTGTGCAAGATGTCGTGGATTTTCATGCGCCCCCCGAATATCGCCCTATGATCTCCGAAACGGTTTGTGGTTCCCTCGGGAGACCATCATAGTGCGTCAGCGTAGAATTCTGAAGCGTCAAGGCCGTTATCGATCCCGTGTTCTGTGGGAAGTCAACGATCGGCCGCGCTATCTTTCAGCCCTCATCTCGCGCCCGTCGGATCGCGCCGGCGATGCTTCCAATCACCACCGCCCCAACCGAAGTCACGATAAAGATGAGGGCGCCCAGAAGCACGTAGCGTGTCCGCTCGCCAAACAGGCTCTGCCAGAAGTCGACAGACTGCCCAAAGACCAGATCAACAAATGCCAACGACTCGGGCCCTGGCGAAGCGCTGGTCGCTGAACCAGTTCCGCTCCCAGTTCGCGGTAACGCATTCCCGGACGATGTGGCGCCTCCGGCACGGGGAGTAGGGTTCGCCGTATTCGGCTTCTGCGGCAACCCGAGGCGAAGAGAGTTCTTCCACTTCGTCTCGAACTGGTCAAGGGTATTCCCGAGCCCCTTCTTGAGGGCATCGTCGACGGTATTGCCGTCCTTGAAGGCGTCGAACATTGCCCGGATCTTTTCGGGGGCATATGCCCCCGCCATGTACTTGACCGCCGAGAGGCTCTCTTCCAATGCAAGCGCGCGCTCACGGTCAGTGGTCGGCATGTTGCCGGCCAGTGTCTTCAGGGCGAGAAGGCGGTTGTTCTGAGCGAAATCCGTCAGGACCTTCTGGTTTTCGGCCGGAACATCCTCGCCGGCCACGTACCGACTGAAGCCGACTGATAACCATCTTGGCGGTGGCGAGAACGGGTTTGTCGTCTTCTGGTCGAAGACCGTCCTAGCTATCTCCCGACGCAGGGCCATGAGCGCCTCGCTCGTGTTTGGTTCCGCGTACAGGACATATACGCGAGCCATCCCTGCGCCGACAGCATAGTCCAACGACCGCCCACTTGTCGCGACAGCGCTCGCGTAATCAGGGGCGCGAACGTAGGCGTACAAACTGATCGGACGGTCGGGCACAAGTCCGAATTCCCGTTCAATCCTGTTCAAGGTCCTGGTGGCCTCATCGAGGATGGCCTGTCCCGTGTTCGCGTCAGTGCTATGCCAGTGGGCCGTCACCTTCCCGGACTTGACCTGGCGCCAGTCGAACCTGGTGTCGTTGTATGTCACCGACTGCTCGGGGGTAGTGATCTTCGCGCCAGACTTGGTCTCGATCTGGAATTGGTACCTGACCTCGGCACCTGGAAGAAGGACGCCACTCACTCGCCACCGGTAGAGGGCCGAAACGACCGCACCGGGTTGGAATGACGGCACACCCGTGTTCTGGACGGCAGATTCATCAACTCGGTACAAGAGGAGCACAGACGTGAGCGGGTCGTCCGCGCGGGCGCTGCGCGCCCTGACAAGAAACCTGATTTCATTGCCGAAATCAACCTCTGCCAGTGCAGGATCCGAATCGACTAGGCTATCAGCGTGCCCAACAGGCACATGAAACACGTAATCAAGGAAGCTATTTCCCGGGCCTAATAATGAAACCAGGGCGAGAACCGATATCATCCAATGACGCCGTGGCACGTTGGCGGACCATCGAGCGATGTCCGTCCGTCTCAAATGGAGGATCACATCTTGCGATGCGCACAGTGCCCGTAGTAGATACTGGATGTGCTCCATTGTGGGCTTCTCCGAGCTCCGGCCAAGTGGATGTTAAAGGCGTTATCTGAAGCATTCACCAATGGATGCTCCGGAACGTCCTCGATGTCTCGAGTAGTATTATGCCGTTGCGAGTGAAAGTCTGCGCTGAGATGGAAGCGAACCGCCTTCGCCGCCTTGTTGTAGTGGTTCTGGCCAGTCTGGTCACGTCAATGGCTTTTTCTGGGACAGCTGCCGCTGAGGGCTGGTGGGCGCAGACAATCCGTCCGGCAGAGTTCTGGTCGGGTCCTGATGCGACAGCTCGACTTTTCGGGCAGCTGCCACGTGGCACTTTTGTGTTCGTCGTCAACGCTGGACCTGAAACCGGCAATACCCGCCTCTTTGCTCGTGAGGCGGGGGAGCAGAACTTCGGCTACATAGAGGCGGTGACGTTAAACCCTACCGAAGCGCCTCTTGGCGAGATGCCGGTGTCGCCAACGTCTCCGAGTGCATTCCGCCCTTTCTGGGCTGCGACCCTCGAAGTGACGGAACTCCACAATGGCAGGAAGAACGGCTCCGAAGTTGTAGCTACCTTGCCCCAGTTCACGAAGATCATGGTCCTTGGTAACCCAGGCGATGGGCACTATTACGTTCAAGATGCCCGTACCGCACGTGTCGGATACCTAGACGGTGCCAAGGTTGGACCGAGCCTAGCGCCGACCCCGGATGACGAAGTCATCTGGTCTTCGCCGGCCTTCGCTACAATGCCTGACGGTCATCGACCGTGGTGGGTTCAAGCAACTCGAGCGACTAATCTCTGGAGCTCAGCCACCGATGGGGTCAGTTTCGGGCCGGTTAAGGCTGGAGATAGGTTCCTTGTGATGGAACCGCAGGCCGGAACCCGTCTGACGATATTCAACCCGGTCACGCGCAATTTCGCGTATGTCGACCTCGTCGCGGTCACGAAATCGGGTGCGCCGAAGCCCGCTTCCGTTGAGGTTGGCGGCTGGGTGGGGATCGTTGCCGGTCAGCGCGCAAACCTTCGACAGGAACCCCACACGGTCATGGCGACGGCGGGTCATGTGCTCCGCGGTGATGAGGTCACGATTTCCTCGTGGGTCGAGGGCGAGGAGCTCGAGGTCGACAACAGGACCTGGGCAAACGTGATGGGTATTCGTCGCAAGGCGAGCGACGGCAATTGGGTGGATCTTCCGCTCGGAGACATCTCACCCGAGCGGTACATTTACTCGGGCCTACTTGTCCCGAAGGTCGGCACCGAAGCACCGGTTCCTCCAACAACGTCCCTCGGCCAGAACGGCGCCAAGTGGATCGACGTCAACATCACGCAACAGGTCTTTGTGGCGTATGAGGGCGTGACCCGGGTGTACATGGCAGCCATCACCAGTGGGCGTCCCGGATGGTCAACCCCATTGGGTGTGTTCAAGGTTCTCCGACGCGTCGAGAACGAGACGATGCTTGGCAGCACGCTCTTGCGGCTTGACAGTGGCGAGGTTCCAGACTACAAGCTCGAAAACGTGAAGTGGACCCAATACTTCACCAATGCAGGTGCCGCCTTGCACACAAATTACTGGCGCAGTCCGGTGCTGTTTGGAATGCCGAGCAGTCACGGATGCCTTGGCATGATCGAGCGCCACGCGAAGTGGCTTTGGGACTGGGCGAACGTTGGCACTCCGATCAATATCCACATTTAGCATCGAGGTACTAGCCTTTGGGGGAAGCTGCTAGTGAGTACCCCTTGATCGTTCTAGCGTGATGGTCTAGCCACGGCTGCTATCGGCTTCCGGCCATGATCCCCAAACTTGCTGTCTGTTCAGTTTGACGATGTCACGCAACTCGGAGGGATGTTTCAGATGGATCTTGCAAAGATGCAACCACGCACCCCTTGCACGATGATTGCCGGGCTCGCGATGGCAGCCCGGACGGCGGATAAGGCGCGAGCGGCCAATGCCGGCACGCTCGGCCAGTTCAAGTACAACTGCTCAATGGACAACAAGCTATTTGCCTTCGCGGGTATTGACCCAAGCGAATATCAGTCGGCCGTTGCGAGCACCGAAGACGACCATGGCGCCGAGGCATTGCTGCTCAGCAAACTTGTTGGCAAGTCAGACGACGACGTGGCCGGGTACAACAGGGTCATTTTGGAGTGGGCGGCAAACCCGAATGGTGGCAGCTGCTAAATTCAGGTCAATGTGGCGCGGCAAGGCTTGCTCGGTCAGCGAGATGACGCACCTGCAAGTGCGACGCCGAGTCAACCGTCGACGGAAACGACCACAAGAAGGCGCGAGCCCGCCCTGCGTCTGTTGTTGGGCAGTCTGACGCAGGCAAGGGTAGGACTCAGACGCGGCGGAGTTCAGACCGGCCGGAAACCTCCTCACGCCACAGTCCGACCAAAGCATCGCGTGAGCCATCCCACTCTCGTGCGCCGTCAGCATCAGAAGGCCGGGGGTATTCCCAAAGGTGGTCCATCAGCGCGCCGACCATGGTCTGGCGCAGCCACCTGGGAGCGGGTGCGCCGGTGTTCAGGCACGCAACCAGTGCCTCGCCAAGCGCATCGACACGACCCGCAATGAACTGGTCACGCGCACGCCAACGTCTCGCAGTCGCGAGGAGGTCTAGAACCACCCAAGCAGTCAGCCGGTCAGGGGGAGGCTCTGGAACTGGACCAACCCGATCCGGGTTTCGGCTCACACTAGTCGGTTCAGACATGACACCCGAGGCTATCACAGAGGGAGCCAACGGCCCACCGGATCGTGAGACGACGCACGTACCATGATGCGTGCCCGGCTCGCCGCGCCCGAAGGATCACGAATGTCCGCGCAGACCTCCCAGGCACCGGCATCCGTGCCGACCGCTGGCAACTCCGACGGCGCGTCTTTCCCGGTTCGCCATTTGCCTCTTCTTGCCCTCATGACGGTGGCCCATGCAATTGTGGACACCTACGCCACGATGGTCCTGCCT
>CANFGH010000108.1 GCA_947446285.1 Chloroflexota bacterium | reverse complement strand
GCATCCGTGATGTCGGCGGTCGAGACGAGGCCAGTCGCCATGCGTCGGGTGCGCTTCGCAAGCTCGATGATGTTCTCGACTCGCGGGTCGTCGGTCGGGTCCTTCGTGTTGTCCTCGTAGATGCCCATACCGTTGACGACCGACTTGTGCCCGGTCGCGAATGCCGAGGCCGAGTTCGCTGAGTCCGTCACAAGTGCGTCGTAGCCACTGGTGGTGACGGTACCCCGGTACTCCATACGGTCCATGTTCAGGAAGCCGTCGTACTTGCCCTCGGTAATCCCCCGGGAGACGATGCGCGTCGCGGTGATGGTTGGAAACCCCATCCCGTCAGAAATGAACAGGATCACGTTGCGGGCCTGGCCAGCACCCATCCGCAGGACCGTCCAGGTGAAGGTGTCTACGTATGAGCGTCCAGCAACCGTTGCGATGACCTGCACGGAGACGGGACCTGGGTTCGCCACTGTTACGTTGCGGTACGTGACTTCGCCGGACTTGCCCGCAATTTCATTTGTGCGGACGGCGTTGGCGCCTTTGAAGAACGTGTCGGCGTCCTGGCCATTGACCGTGATCTCGATGCGGTCGGGTTGCGCACCGGCAACCTCTACACGGAAGTCGAAACGAGATCCTGCCAGGATATTTGCCCGGTCGATTGGCAAGGCCTTGATGACTACAGGCGCAGTTTGGGCGCTTGCTTCAGGCACTCCATGGGTGGTGACGATTGCGGATGCGGTCACTGCTGTGCCAAGCAGGGCGCGTCGCGCAAATCCTCGTGTGGATCGGCTACTGAGGCTGCCAGGCGTCGGGGCCTGCACTGACTGGCTCATCTGTCTTGTCTCCTCGCGACGGCCGTAACTCAAGTCCGGTTCTCGTGTCGTACGTTATTTGACCGCGCGTTCGTTTCCGGACGAGGCGCTATTTGCCACAAATCCGGTTACATCGCTTTGGCGTGGTGATTGGAGGAGAGGGTCGGCTTGGGCCGGGATCGTTCGGGATTGACCTTGACGGACAGCGTCAGGACCGCTGGGAAACCCGCGCCGTGGCGCGTAACGGGCACAATGTATGGATACCGATCACGAACGGACGGACCGAGATGGCGACCGAAGACCTGAAGGCGCGGCTGGAGACCCTGGCGCAAACGATCACGCAGTACCAGGTGCGTCTTTGACCTCGCCGGAAAACGGGTCGAGATCGAACGCCTTGAAGAACTTTCTCAGGATCCTGACTTCTGGAATGACCCCCAAGGTGCCGCGGCGACCCTTCGAGAACTGAACGGGGTCCGGGCGACCGTCCAGACGTGGACCGGCCTTGAGTCATCCGTCGCTGATCTTCAGGAATTCCACGCCGTTGCCGTGTCCGAGGGCGATCCTGACGCCATTTCCGCGGTTGACACTGACTGCCAGGGCATCGAGGCGCAGGTTGCCAAACTTCGGTTCCAACTTGCGTTGTCAGGGCCGTACGACCGCAGTGCGGTGATCCTGGCGGTTCACGCTTCCGAGGGTGGAACGGAATCGCAGGACTGGGCGGAGATGGTGCTTCGCATGTACACCCGCTGGGCCGAGAAGCGCGGGTGCACCGCCGAAGTACTTGACGTGACTGTTGGTGATGAAGCCGGGATCAAGAATGCGACCTTGCAGATCACTGGTGACTACGCCTATGGCTACGCTCGCTCGGAGCGTGGGGGGCACCGATTGGTGCGCATTTCGCCGTTCGACGGCCAGCAGCGACGCCACACCAGCTTTGCACTGGTCGAGGCGATGCCGGTGGTCGAACACGACCTTGACGTGGTGATCAACCCCGATGACGTGGAAATGGACGTCTACCGCGCTTCTGGTGCCGGTGGCCAGCATGTCAACAAGACATCCTCTGCGGTCAGGTTGACTCACACGCCTTCGGGAATCGTGGTGACCTGCCAGAACGAACGGTCGCAGACCCAGAACCGCGAAGTTGCGATGAAGATCCTGAAGTCGCGCCTCCTTGATCGACGGCTCGCCGAGGTCGAGGCGGAACAACGCCGGCTTCGCGGCGAACCGATGACTGCTGGGTTCGGCAATTCGATCCGTTCGTATGTGCTTCATCCCTACAACCTCGTCAAGGACAACCGCACGAGTTTCGAGACCAGCAACACCCAGGGCGTCCTTGATGGTGACTTGGACGCATTCATGGAGGCGTGGCTGGAGCAGCAGATCGAGGCTTGACGTCTCGCGTGCGCCCCTGCTCGCGTCTCACTGATAGTGAAAGGGGGTGGTCTCTCCACCGGGCGCATGGTCCGTGGATTGCGATGGTGAGGCCGGGCGGACACGCATCAGGGGTGGCGTCGCCGGGCGTGGATCGCCGCGCGACACGTTCTGTCATCGCCCCGTTTGGTTCCACGTATGCGCCAACTGTCGCGAATGGCCAGCGTCGCCGGCTACGCCATCGTGACCGCGGTGGTCAACCTCTATCGTCATGGCACCCAGAGTGCGTCGGCGATTTTCGCCACGGTGGTCATGCTGCTCGTGCTCAATGGATTCCTTCTCGTGGTGAGTACCTTGAACCTTGCGATCCAGGCGCTTGAACAGAAGGTCAATGTCATCGCCTATCTCAAGGAAGAGGTTGATGACGAGACCGGGGAAGCACTCCGGGATCGCATCGGCGCGGTCGGCTCGATCGTGGAGACGGTCTACCTGTCCAAGACCGCTGCCATGGCGCGCTTGCGGGATCAGTTGGCCGACCGCGCCGAGTTGCTCGACATGGTGAGTGGCAATCCGTTGCCCGCAAGCGTCGAAGTGCGGGTTCGAGATGCCTCAGAGGTGCGGAGAGTCGCCGAGATCCTGCGTGCCGATCAGCATGTCGACGAAGTCACGGTGCCGGAAGACGCCGTTGACAGCCTCGTTCGCCTTGCACAAGCGGCACGCTTCGGAGGCGCGTTCACCATCATTGGATTTGCTGGCGTGACGGTCGTCGTGATTGGCAACACGATCCGGCTGGCGGTGTATGCACGGCGACAGGAAATTGAACTGATGCGGCTGGTCGGTGCGACCGACTGGTTCATACGGTGGCCATTCGTGATCGAGGGCATGCTGTATGGGATCGTCGGGGCAGTTATCGTCGGGGCAGTGACGCTCTTGGCCTTGGGGTCAGTCCAGGGTGCGCTCCTCGATGTCCTGAAATTCCTGCCGATCCGCTCCGATCCGCTGCTTCCGTTGCAACTGCTGGTAGTGACCGGGATCGTCGGTGTGGGGGTAGGCACCATTGGCAGTTATGTTTCGGTGCGCCGGTTCCTGGACACCTGAGGTCAGTCGACGATGATCATCCTACGCAACGTGATCAAGGCCTATGGCAGCGGCAAGCAGGCATTGTCTGGCGTGACGCTAACCGTGCCGAACGAGGATTTCGTGTTCCTGGTCGGAGGGAACGGCGCAGGCAAGAGCACGTTATTGAAGTTGCTCATCCGGCAGGAAGTGGCGACATCCGGTGTGATCATGGTAGCTGGCCACGACCTCAAGACCTTGCCCGACCGTCGTGTTCCAGCCTTCCGTCAGCAACTTGGGGTCGTGTTCCAGGACATCCGTCTCTTTCCCCAGCAGACGGTGGAGGAGAATGTCGCCTTTAGCCTCCGGGTCGCCGGCATGGACCGGTGGGTTGGTGCGCGCGATCTCGTTGCCGAGGCGATGGATCTGGTGGGCATGTCCGGATATGCCCGTCGGTTTCCGCATCAGTTGTCGGGTGGTGAGCAGCAACGAGCGGCGATTGCACGCGCAATTGTCCGTTCTCCCACGCTTCTTCTCGCTGACGAACCGACCGCCAGTCTCCCGCCCGATGTCTCCTGGCAAATCATCGAACTCCTCGGCGCAATCAATCGGCGGGGCGTCACCGTGATCGTTGCTACCCATGACCGGGATGTGGTGAACCGGATGCGGCGCCGGGTCGTCGAACTCGATGCGGGACTGGTTACCCGAGATGATCGCTTCGGGAGATTTGGCACCGCGGACGCAGATCAAAGGGTCTTCAAATCACAAGGGGTCGAGTGGGGTGACGGCGGGCTGACGCTTCCTGGCGTACAGGGGCCGAATGGATGACACCGGTTTCCTCAGCTCCACGACGGACCCGGGATCGCAACCCCTGGTATCGGCAGGGCTTCTCCGTGTGGGCTGCCTTGAGGTGTCTGTTCTTGGTGTTCGCCCCGGTCATCCTTCTCGTCGGACCACTTGTCCCCGACGCCGGGGCCGAGGGCGTGCTCGACGCGCTCCAGTCCCGCCTCCTACAAGCGCAGCAGGCGGTGCGCTCCCTCACCGGTGCACGAGACCAACAGGAACGCCGCGCCGAGGAGTTGCGTGGGGCGACCAAGTCCCTCGCAGATGAGTTACGACGGATCGACGTGGAGATCATCGCAACGGTCGGTACATTGCGCGAAGCCGAGATTGCTCTTGTTCGGCTGGAATCCGAGGTTGAGGCCCTCGAAGGCCAGATTGGTGACCAACTGAGTGCCGTCCAGGCACGAGCTGATGCCTACGGCAGTCACCTGACGATCCTTTACAAGGCGACCAGGACCACTGCGCTTGAACAGATCCTTTCGTCCCGCAGTCTGGGCGAGGCCGTCCAGCGGATGGTCGCGATGCGTGCCGTCGCACAGGTGGACACCCGATTGCTCGGGCAACTCCGCCGTGACCATGCCACCCTCATCGAGAAGCGCGAGGCGCTGGCACGGACCAAACAGGCCGCAGCGTCCCGACGGGACGAGATCGATGCCTCTCGCGCTTCTCTGCAAGCGGCCCGCGACGAACACGCCGTTGTCGTTGCGAAGGCCGACGCGGAGGCCAAGGACGCCGAGGTCACGCTGACCGAGTATGACCGTCAGGCGCGTGACCAAGTTTCGGCGATCGGGGCAATCCAGCAGCAATACCAGCAGCAACTGCGTGAGATTGAGAGAGAACGTGAACTCGAGGCCCAGCGCGAGGCCGAAGCACGGATTGCGAGCGAACGGGCGACCGCCGTCGCTGCACAGGCGGAGGCCACGAAGCAGGCCGGTGCCAGCGCCGAGGCGACTCGGCAGGCGTTCGCGCAAGTTCAGGCAACGCAGACCGCACTTGCCGGTCAGGCACGCGCCCTCGCAACCGTGTATGCGCAGGGAACCGTCGTGGCACGGCAAACCGCCACCTCTCTGGCAAGCCGCAGCGGTGGTACTCCTGCTGCCACCCGCCCACCGGGCGCATCCGGGGTACTCACCCCAACGCCGATCGCGGCGATCGCCGCACTTGCCCAACGTCCGGCTCCCACCGTCGTGTCGTCGCCCTCGCCCGTTTCCGTGGCAGGCAGCGTCCGTACGAACCTCCTGCAACCGTCGACATTGGGATTTGTCTGGCCGGTAACCGATCCTGACGTGACGACCGAGTTTGGCGAACGCAACTTTGCGCAGTCGTTCCACACCGGGATCGATCTTGCGAAGCCGATGGAAAGCGCCATCCGCGCCACCGCTGATGGAATTGTCCTGAAGGCGGGGCTTGCCATTCCAGGGCAGCCATCGGCCAGTTACGGAATGATGGTTGTCGTGGCGCACGGCCCGACCCTTGCCACACTTTATGCCCATCTCGACAACCGCGGGATGCCCCCAGTGGTCAAGGAGGGTCAGGTGGTCCGACGAGGTCAAGTCCTCGGGTACATCGGCATGACCGGGTTGACCAGTGGACCCCACGTCCATTTCGAGGTGCTCGTGAATGACCAGCCGATAAACCCCCGCAAGTACCTTCCGGCGAGCATGGGCTAGCCAAGTCGCTGGCGGAGTGGGATTGGGAAACGGGCAAACAACGTGGCGCTACGTCTGGATGGCAAGTGCATCACGGAGGACGGAGACCCGAGGCCGGTCTCGCCAGGCCGACGCAATTTTCTCGAGCCCGTGGTCACGCTCACGACCCACTTGTGACGCCAGCTTCATCAGTCCGACGAGGTCGTCGCCGGCATTCGGTTTCGTGGAGATCAATTTTGCTACGGACACGATCCGTTCATGCCATCCCACCCGGTCGTGCCAATCGCCAATCTTTTCCTGGATCCGTGCAAGGGATGTAATTGTCGCGTCCAATGCTTCGGGAGCGTCCTTGAACGCTGGCACGAACGCCTCTGCGGTGTACCGGGCACGTTTGGCGTAGAGCCTGATCTCGTGAGCTGGGGCGGACGGGAATGATGCAATTCTGGCTGGTTCATCGTGCGGGTCCGGTTGGTCCACCCACTCCGAAAGCGGGCGTCCCGCTCGGTTGAGATCGCGGACCACCCGCACAATGGCCCGGCTGCCGTGCCGTCGACGTGCCCTGATCATGACCGCGTCGTCAGGCAATCTCTCGCCAATTGCCGCTTTGACAGACAACGGCAGTTCGTCGCACAACCAAGCCACTTCGGGCGACGTCAAATGGTTCCTGAACGCATCATTTGCGATGCGCCGCTCGTCACTTGCGCGATCGCGGAGGACGGCAACACCGGATGTGACGCCGGTCCTCTCCGAGAGCGCGACCAAATCCAGCAACCACACGTCAAGGTCTCGAACGGCACCGACTGACCGTGCGAGGTCGCGCAGGCCTCGTCTTGCCCGCTTGACCTCGCCATCTCCGAGGACTTGCCCGAGTGGTCCCGTCCACAATTCGAGTGCCACTCGCGTGCGTCGGCACGCGACGCGAAGGCGGTGCACAAACTCGTGGTCATCGCCGATAGCTGCTCCGGGGATCTGGGCAATCGCCCGGGCGAGATGCCCGCTCACGACGGTCGCACCAACGCGGATCGCATCCGCCTCGATCCGTTTCCGGCGACGACCGATCGGTGCAGCGTCTCTGTGCTCCGTTGGGTCAGTTGCAACCATGTCCAATACTCTCGCGATCGCCAGTCCGTCCCGACCCATCCCGACTTTCACCGCACTCTCCGGGACCGCCCCCAAAACCTGACCGTGGAGGCCACGTGGCGGAGCCTGTCCGATGACCGCACTCATTGGATCGTTGCGATGTCCTTCACGGTCGTCAGGATCAATCCCCATGATTGTTGAGGGTGCAGGGTCAGCGTTCGCACCCGTGGCCCCGCTTGAGACGGGCGTGCCTATCGCGCCATGCGGCGAAACAGCAGGAGGCACTTCGGGGCGTTGCTGTGATGTCGCGATAGTACGTGCACTAATGGCATCTCGATGGCCTTCACGGTCGTCAGCATCAGTCCCCATGATTGGTCCTGGGTCAGCGTTCGCACTCGCGGCCCCACTTGAGACGGGGGTGACTATCGCGCGATGCGACGAAACGGCAGGAGGCACTTCAGGGCGTTGCCGTGAGGTCGTGATAGTACGTGCACTAATGGTATCAAGCCGGTTCTTTGCGGATTTCTTCGGACTGGCGTGTGGATCTTCAGCCATGAGTTCGCGATTGTATCGCCGGGAGCGCCTTGCCAACAGGTATGCGACTGCCCACGCAACCGCGGCAACCGCCAGGAACGTTCCGAAGGCGGTTGCGCGACTCTTTGACGGTGGGCGCGTCGGGGCGAAGGGGTTGGATGAGGCCCCGTTCATGGCTTTGTCGGGGAGGGCGACGGCAAGGCGCGCGCATCAACGGTCGGGATTACTGGCGCGGATGGTCCCTGCCTAGAACCGGTCATCGTGGCATACGCTTGGACCAAGCGGGGGTCCGGCGTCGCGGATGCGCCACTCGTGCCGGCTACCGTTGCCATTGGGGCGAGACGTGAATCTCCCACGACTGGTGTCATGATCGACGGCGCGCCCGGCGTTGTGACTGGGCGTGGGGTGATGGTTGGAGACCCGGTGGTCCGTGTCCCAGTGGCACCGGGCGTGGTCGACCCGGCTGGCAGGCTTGTCGGTGTTCCGAACACGCGGCGAATGCGGATTTGGACAGGTGCCCCGCGATCGGCTGCGCTATCCGCTTGGGGTTCCTGAGCGAAAACGACGTCCGGGTCGACCCCAGTGAAGGGTTCGTCGCTGACCGACACCCGGAACCCTTCGCGCTCGAGTGTCCGGCGGGCAATATCGGCCACCATTCCCACAACCCGGGGCACTTTGATTTGGTCCCGTCCGCGGCTGACACGGATCGTTATGGTCAGCGACGTTTCGACCTCGCCACTCCGTGGCTGTTGGTCGAACACCACCCCAGTCGATGCGATCGTGCTGAACTCTTCCACGACCTCGACCTTAAGACCGAGTTTTACGAGCTCCTCGCGCGCGAATGTCCCGGTCTTGCTGATCATGTTCGGAACGGTGACCCGTGGTGCACCTCGGCTCACGGATAGGGCGACCGGTTTTCCGCGTTCGATTGCCGCTCCGGCGACCGGATCCTGGGTGGCGACCATTCCGGCGGCGACATCCTTGTTCCAGTCTTCGGTCTGGATCACCGTCAAGCCAAGCGCGACCAATCGCTCCTGCGCCCGTGCAACGGTGTCTCCAGTGACGACCGGCACCAGAACCGTCGCCGGCGAAGCGGTGGCGAGGGCGATTATCGGCACTTGGGTTGGCGTTGGAATTGGTGGCAAGACCGGCACGGTTGGTAGGGCGATGGGAGTCGCGATGACGGCGGTTGAACTGAACGTCCTCGCCGTGAACGCCCCGACGGCCATGAGCGCAAAGAAGCCAAGAATCCCGCCCGCAATGAGCACCCGCGTCCGCAGCGCCATGCCGCTCTTCCGGGGCGGGTTGGCAAGATTCCGTCCCTTTGCGGCGGCTTGCACGCCCGGTTTGCCGGTGCCACTGGTGTCCTTCCACGGTCGCGGGCTGGTAGTTGCGCCACGTTGCCCTGCACCGACTGTCGAGACGACACGGGTCGTGTCTCCGCGAGTGGGCTTGCCATCGTTCCCCCAGCCTGCGAATCCTGATTGCGGTTCGGTCCGGTCTGCTCGCGGGTTCGGCCCCAGGCCCGATCCTGCTCCCAATACCGGAACGGCCCGGGTCGTCGCGTCGTCGCTCCCGCTCCGGTTCGTGACGTTGGGTGACGCGTCGTTCACCCTTGAATTGCCTTGTCGGAGTTGCTTCAGCGCGATGGCGAACGCTTCCATCGACTCCAATCGGGCAGACGGGTTTTTCGCAAGGGCACGGGTGACTAGCGTTTCGAGCGGTCCCGAGAACGCCGACCGAATCGACCCGAGCGTTCGTGGTGTCTCATACACGTGCTTCATCATGATCGACGCGGGGGTGTCACCCTCGAACGGTGGCCGGCCGGCTAGCAGTTCATACAGGATGATCCCGAGTGCGTAGATGTCGCTGTGAGGACCGGCCGCGTCGCCTTGTGCCTGTTCCGGAGAGATGTATTGAACGGTCCCCCAGACGGTGCCGGGTTGCGTGTACTGGCTGCCGGTCCCAGCCTGCGCAAGGCCGAAGTCGGCAATCTTGGCATGGCCCTCTTCAGTTAGAAGGATGTTCTGGGGTTTGAGATCTCTGTGAATCAGCCCCTTGCGATGTGCGAAGGCCATTCCCGCTGCGATCTCGATGGTCAAGATGATCGCGGTGTCAATCGCGACTGGGCCTTTTGCGATCAGGTCGGCGAGGGTCCTGCCCGGCAGGAGTTCCATTACGATGAAAGGCCGGTCCCCGACCAGCGTCCCGAGACCGCCAAGGTCATGCACTTGCACGAGATTTGGATGGGACATTGAGGCAGCGAGGGTCGCCTCACGCCTGAACCGTTCGAGGAACTCAGGTTCCGAGGCGTACTGGGTGCGAAGGATCTTGACCGCAACGTCGCGGGAAAGCGTCGTGTCGTGCGCAATGAAGACTTCGGCCATTGCACCGGTGCCGATTGCCTCGCCAAGGAGATACCGGTCCGCAAGTGGCACGGCGGCGTTGCGGCCTCCGCCCGAGAACCACCTTTTCACGCCGGTCTTCCCGCTATCGCGCCAACCGTTTGCCTACGTCGGGTCTCAGCGGTCACTTTCGGACTTGCGACCCCGCCCTTGTAGGGCAAACCAGTGAGAGAACAGCCTGAGCCGTACCGAACGAGGGCCGAGTCAAAAGAGGAAAGAACGGGACAGATTTCAGTTACGACGGAGGGGCGAGCCGGACGACATCGCCGCGGTTCCACCATGCCGGGTGGGGTCGTCGAAGCGTTCGGTCGGCGGTGCATGCGCATAGCCATCTTAGAACGGTCTGGGGACGTCATTCGGCACGGCGACGCATGTCCACAACCACCGTGGTTTCCGGCACTATTGGGCGCGCGCTGAGGCACACGTCAGCGTTCCAAGCTGGCAAGCGCATCCCGTGCGGCGGCCTGTTCGGCAGCTCGCTTCCCAGTGCCTTCGCCGTAGCCGAGGACGTCATCGCCGATCCGCACTTCGACGCCGAAACGTTCGGCGTGCACCGGTCCGTCTCGCGTCACCACCACGTACTTTGGCGTGTGACCATTTGTCGCCTGGACCAGTTCCTGAAGTCGTCCCTTCACATTTGCCGATTGCAGCTCAAGGGTAATCTCCGTAAGCCGGGGTTCAAGGAGGCGTCGGGCGATGGCCCGCGCCGATCGCATCCCGCCATCTACATAGACGGCCGCGACGATTGCCTCCACGGTTCCAGCAAGGATCCGGGGTCGCCCGCGACCATCAAGCGTGCCCTCACCGCGGCTTGCTCGGACGAACCGGGCCAGGCCGATTCCCTCAGCGACCATCGCCAAACCGGTCGTGGAGACCATGAGGGCACGCAGGGCAGTGAGTTGACCTTCCGGCGCGTCCGGAAAGTGCTTTATAAGCATGTCTGAAACAACGAATTGCAAGATTGCATCACCAAGGAACTCGAACCGTTCATTGGACATACAAGCATCTGGCTTGTTTGATGGGTTCTCGTGCAAGTATGAGCGATGGGTCAGCGCGACCGTCAGGTGACCCAAGTCCTTGAACCGGATCCCAAGCAGTTCAGCGAGCATTGTC
>CANFGH010000107.1 GCA_947446285.1 Chloroflexota bacterium | reverse complement strand
TCGATCCACGTCGGAATGCGTTCGCGCAGATACCCCTGAAGGAAGTCTGCGAGGTTCTCCTCGAGCCACGACGGGAAGTGCTCACCGCGCTTGGAGTACTGCACGTCCTGATTACGCAAACTTATCTGGATGTTCCGGTAAAAGGCAGGCATCCCGATGTTTGCGTCGATCGTGTCGGCATCGTATAGGCACCGTCCGGCAAGCGTGCTGTCCGGCTTCGCAATCAGGTGCTCAATGATCGCCGTTTCGATCCCATTAATGAGGTCGGCATCGATGCCCCTCGCTTCAAGCAGCACGCGCGCCACCTGCCCACCCGATGCATGGTGAACCGTTCCAGACAGACCAAGCCGGTCATAGATGTCCGTGACACTGTTGCGCCGTGCGGGAGGCAACGTTGCATTCCGCCAGAAGCCATTCTCGTCGAGAACGCGCTTGCCATCCGGGCCAGTCAGGATCTCGCCGTCGTAACTCTTGGTGACATCGTGCAGCGTGGCCGCGTACGCCACCAGCCGCATGTCCGCCCCCTCCGCATCCGCCAGGGTTGTCGAAAGGCCCCGTACCCGGCGCATGTGTTCGTGGGTGTAGTTCCGCCACGAGAAGCCTACCCACTCCTCATCCCAAAGAAGGTACGTCTCCTCAACCAACGCGTCGAGGTCGGCAATCGTCCGGTCGTCAGCGTGCGTCAACGGTGTCATTCTGTAACCCGGGGGCGAGTATACTCGGCTATCTGAGGACACGCGAAACCTTGCCGAAAGACCAGACCGTTGCGTCGACCGGTGTCGACCTTCACCTGCACACGACGGCAAGCGACGGTCGGTGGACGCCTGAGGGTCTCGTGATCCGGGCCGTGCGCTTGGGCATCGGTGTCATCGCGGTCACCGATCACGACACCATCGCGGCAATCGAACCGGCATCAACCGTGGGTGCCGACGTCGGTGTCACCGTCATTCCAGCCGTGGAAGTCACATCCAACCACGGTAGCCACGGGCTCCACGGGCTCCACGTCCTCCTTTATGGGACCGGGATCAGGCGCCCAACGTCGCCGATCCGGGACATGCTTGCGACCCTTGAGGTCCTGTCGCACAACCGGGTCGTCTGGTTCCTGGAGCGTCTCGCGGCAAGAGGAACGCGACTCGAAACCCTTCCCATCCCGTCGGACCGGGTTCCCCGCTACCGCACCTGCGACCGGTCGCGCGCGCTCAGGCGCGAACGCCGCGCACGCATGGTCCCGAAGTTCCGCGACGTCGCTCCCTACCAAGCACAATTCGCCGACGCACCCGAGGCTTCACTCGCTCTGGCAGCTGTCGTCGCGACGGCACACGACGCCGGTGCGGTGGCCGTCCTCGCCCATCCCGGCCGGAGCGATGACTCAACGGCGGCACTTTCGGTCGACGACCTTGCGCACCTCTTGGCCGAATTGCGACGGGACGGGATCGAAGCCCATCACCCCCAGCAGTCGCCGGACCACCGTGACGAATGCATTGCGTTCGCTTTGACGCACCGGCGCCTGGTCACCGCAGGCTCGGACTCGCAGGGGCCGGCCAAAGCACGCCAACCATTTCCACATCCGGCTTCGTGGGTCGGGAACTTCCTGGACCGCATTCAGCCGGCGTCAATCCCGATCGCTCCCAGTGGCGTGCGTCGCTTCGTGACGGACCTGCCAACCTCCGCCATCGCCTGAACAAGACGCAAGAGAACAATGTCAACACCACAGACCCACCTCTACGACACCGCACTGCTGGACCGTTTTGCGCGCGTCACGCCCGAGACCCGTCTCCTCGACCTTGGGTATTACGACCCCGCCGGCGCGCTTTGGGCCGCCGAACACGGTGCGACAGTCACCGCCTTGCGCCCGAGCATCGATCTCATTGTCGAACTCGACCTTGCCGCGCGCCATCGACGGGTCCGGGTCGACGCTCGCCTTGCCACGTCGCTGTCCCCTACCGACTTCGGATCGTTCGACGCCGCGTTCCTGATAGCCCCTTTTTTCCTTGGGAATACGCCTGTCCGGAACGCCTTCGACCTTGTGTCACAGGCGCTGACGCCCGCGGGCACCCTCCTCTATCAGGCCCACCGAAGGCATGGCGCAGACACCTTCATGAAGTACGCGCGGAACCGGTTTGAACGCGTTGACCAGGTAGGCATCGGCACGCATCAGTGCCGCCTCTACCAAGCCACGGGAGCCCGACCGGCATTGGCAGTCGAAGCGCCCGCAGATCCCATCGAGCACGTCCTGACCGTGAGGCAAACGAGCATCCGTCTCCACCTCGGAGCGGGCGTGTTCGGTGCACGGGGCATCGATCCGGGCACCGCATTCCTGTTGCAGACCGCTGAGATCCCGGCCGGGGTCTCCGTCCTCGACCTCGGATGCGGAGCCGGCGCCATCGGGATCCATGTGGCTTCGGAAGACCGGCGCCGGCGTGTGGTCATGACCGACGTGTCGCAGGCAGCCGTCGAACTCGCTTCCGCAAATGCCGCTCGCAACAACCTGGACCGGGTGCGGGTGCTCGTCAGTGACGGCTTCGCGGCGATTGCCCGCGAACGGTTCGAGGTGATCCTCTCGAACCTGCCCGCGCACCGCGGACCCGTTGATGACCCTTCACTCGCCGAAGCACTGATCCGGGATGCGGCCGCCCACCTCAACGAAGACGGCAACGCCTGGTTCGTGGTCAACCGGTCTCGCGGGATCGAACTCCCGTCCGCCCGTGCGTTCCGCCACGTGGAGATCGCGGCCCAGAATGCCCGCTACAAGGTCGTCCGGTGTGCATCACCCCGGCCAACACGGTCAACTCGGCACGGGTAAGCCTCTCGGGGAGTTCTCGGACCGCTTGCGTACACTTGGCGCAGTGCTGCCCGGGTCAGGCGTTGATCCGGCGCCAGGGAGGCGCGGCTGGTCCGGTGACTGGTGCAGTCTTCAAAACTGTTGGGCCGGCGTCAAGCGTCGGTCGGTGGGTTCGACTCCCATGCGCCTCCGCCGTGGTGTTCCGGATCCGTTCCCCCGGATCCGGAACACCCGTCAAGCCGGTCTCCTACAGCGCAGCTCCAAGGGGCAGCGAGACCGCCCGACCCGAAGAGACGCTTTGGAAAATGGCGTCGGTCACTTCCATGTACTGGAGACCGTCGAGGAACGATGGTTCAGGATCGGTTCGCCCGTCGCGTATCGCGTGGATGAAGTCCGCCTCGGCCGTCCAGTGCATCGCCTCGTCCGGCGAAATCGGACACTCATGCAACTGGGCGTCGGTCCGCTTCCCGATCAGGATTGTCCCGCTGCCAGGTGCATCGGTCCCGGCAAGGTAGCGGATTGTCCCCTCGGATCCATACATCTCGATCATGTTCGGGTCCGCGCCGAACCTGCCGACCCCGCAGAACGACGCCGAAAGCAGGCCGCCGCCCGCAAGCCGACCCGCCACCGCCACCGAGTCGGGCCGCTCAACTGCCGTCTGGCCGGTTCCTTGGTTCGTCTGTGCCGCGGGTCGCGACGGGATCAGGGTCAATGCGTCCGCGGACACCCGGGACAGCGTGCCCACCCAACGGTGAACCACTTCGAGGTTCATGCCGAGGTGCATCGTGTTCACGCCGGATATCGCCGCAATCTGGCGCCAATGCACCGACGCAAGCGGATCAGCATAGTCCTCGATGAACGACCGGACATTCACATGGTAGATGTCACCAACGTAGCGTTCGGCCAGGAGCCGCTTGATGACGCGATCACCGCGCATGTAATGCGGAGGCGGGCACAGCATCGCGGTCCGGTCAGTGAGCTTCCAGGCGTCATACATCCGCCGGGCATCCGCGTAGTCCAGTGCCATGCGCGCCTGGCAGAACACGTGCTTGCCGGCCTCGAGCGCCGCCACCGCGTACGGCCGGTGCAAATACGGCTGCGTGCCAATCCAGACCGCATCGATGTCCTCCGATGCAATCAATGCCTCCGGTGTTGGATACGTCCGTGCGATGCCGTACTCGGCAGCTGCCCGCGCCGAACTCTCGTGCGTGCTGTTCACCACGCCTGCCAGTTCCACGCCTGGCACCGCCCGCAAACCCGGCACGTGCCGTGTCCGGCAGATTGCGCCTGCGCCGATGAAACCGATACGTATGCGGTCTGGGTTGCTCATGCGGTCCCCTCCGTCACCCGCCACGCCCCTCGGCATGGCCGGGAATGCCTTCGCCCGCCGATGGTATCGGTTTGCCCACTCCGGTGCGCGGGCCTATCATGTCGCACATCCGGGTAGGCACCCATGACGCCAGTCCGGTGGGGAAGGACGACCATGACGGTACTGACCACTCCGAACGTCGATCTTGCGCGCTTCCGCGAACAGGGCTACCTCGTCGTCGAGGGGATCTTCGACCCAGTTGCCGACCTTGACCCCGTCGTCGCCGAGTATTCCGCCTTGCTCGACAGCCTGACAGATGAGTGGGTTGCAAACGGCACCATCAAGCGTGACTACCGCGAACTCCCGTTTGCCGAACGCCTCGCCGGGGTGCTCAATGAGTCCGGGCCGTCCGGGTTCCAGCCATTCGACATTTCGTTCCCGTTCAACGGTGTGACTGAAGCGACACGGATACACCTTGGATCCCAAGTATTCGGATTGCTTCGCAACGAACGACTGCTGAATGTCGTCGAGCAGTTCATCGGCCCCGAAATCCTCTCGAACCCGATCCAGCACGTCCGTATCAAGCCGCCTTCGCGCCTCCTCGCCAAGGAGTTCCGCAATACCCTCGTCGGGCAGACCGATTGGCATCAGGACCAGGGCGTCGCCCTCCCTGAAGTCGACGAGACCGAGATGCTCACCTGCTGGATGCCGGTCTTCGACGCGACCGAGGAGAACGGCTGCCTGTGTGTGGTGCCTGGCAGCCACACCAACGGTCTCGCAACCCATTGCCCCGGCAAGACCGACGCCCGGAAGGCCCTGCACATCCCCGACGAGATCCGAGGCGACTACTACCTGCCCGTTCCGGTGCCTCGCGGCGGCGCACTTTTCTTGCATCGCCAAACCATGCATGCCTCCCTCGACAACAAGAGCCAGGGCGTGCGATGGAGTTTCGACCTCCGGTACCAACCCGTCGGACAGCCGACTGGCCGTCCATGGTTCCCGGACTTCGTCGCGCGTTCAAGGAGCAACCCAGCATCGGAACTGCGTGATCCGCAGGTCTGGGCGCAGATGTGGCACAAGACCCGGACGTATTTGGCCGGGATCACCGAGACAATCAAGACCAACCGGTGGACGGGCAACGAACCAGTCTGCGCGGCCTAGGAAAGGGCAGTTCACGTGACAGCCTGGGAACATCGCACCGTCGTCGTTGGCCGGGGCCGCCGTGCGGACACCACCCCGGGAGACTGGCAAGTCGACTTCGGCGACGGTGAAGTACTGGTTGGTCTTCAGACCGTCCTCGACTATTACGGCAGCCGCGGGTGGGAACTCGTGACGCTTCTTCCCCAGTCGTGGGCAGCGACCAGCGGACAATTCGGACCGTGGGACATCACCCAATACCGCGCCGTCTTCAAGCGGGCAACACCGGGTTCGGCCGGGAGTGGTCGGTGATTGCCTGGCAGTATGCGTACCTGTTCGTCGTCGTCCGGGGAGGCGACCACCTCGTCGCAAGCATCGACGGAGTGTTCCTCGATCTCACCCGGGACCAACGCACCCCGTGGGACGTGCTCAACCAACTCGGGGCCGAAGGGTGGGAACTCGTCACGGCCGTCCCGACGGCACCAATGACCATCGTGCGCGATCCATCGACGGCCCAGGAGGTTCCGGAAAGCTTCTGGGTCTTCTACCTGAAAAAACCCCGGCTGCCAGCCGTAACCTACTCAGCGACCTGAGCCGTCATGCCACTGTCGCTGATGAATGGGTGCCCATGCGCCCGCCCTTTCAGCGATCGTGGTTCCCACCCGGAACGGTGACATGATCCTTGGTGTCCACGCCATCACCGGGTCGTATGCGCCGTGGCGAACCATCCCTTCCAGGTCAACCGGAACCGGGCGGTTGGGTCGGCCACGCTTGAACACGATCGTCAGCCCGACCCAGGCAACGGGCCCGGTAGCCAGAACGGCGCCCGACAGGGCAAGCACCATCACGCCTCCGTCCGCCAATTCGTTCGCAATCGCCAACCCAAGCAGGACGGTCGGCAATGCGGTGATGAGCGCGATTCCCGAGAGACCACCGGGTACCCGGAACGGACGGATGATCCGCGGTTCCCGTATCCGCAGGACAAGCAACGCAAGGAACTCGAGCAAGAGCGTCGCGCTATAGACCACCACGTCAATGACGGCGAGACTGGTGAAGTCCACCAGTGCGATGAACGTGAACATCACCCCGCACAGGATCAGGCTGGCGGTCGGCGCACCTGTCCGGGCATTCGCCTTGGCGAGCACGGGAGGGAGATAGTGGTCCTCACCAAGGGCCATCGGAATGCGGCTGTTTGCCAGCAGGTTTGCATTGAAGAGGCCAGCCACCCCGATGACCGCACCGACACCGACCGCAAACCGTAGCCCCTCGCCACCGATCGCACCCGCAAGCGCCGGCAATGCACCGTCACCCCACGCCGCCGGATCAGAGGTCACCGTCAGCGCGGCGAGTACGGGTACGAGGTACGTCAGAACCGACAGCACGACGACGATCCCCAGCGCGATCGGGATCGTCGTGCCGGGCCGGCGCACCTCCCCGTTGACCGTCGCAACCCCATCCCAACCCTGATAGTTCCACATCACCACGAACAGGCCGGCCCCAAGGGCGCTCGCGGTCCCCTGACCGGAGGGTGGGCCGCCAGACCAGGCGGCGATCACTGTCCCGAAAGACGATAGCCCCTCGACAGCCATCCACGTCATCGCGACAAACGGGGCGACGACGAGAACTCCCGACACTGCCGCCAGCCAGCCAGCGACCCGCGCTCCGAAAAGGTTGGCACCTACCACGGTCCAGATCAGGACCGTCGCAAGTATCCATCTGCCTGCGTCTGAAACGAACCAGTCCACACCCGTAAGGTCCCGGAGTACCGCCGAGCCGTACGTGCCAAACAGGACCGGATAGATACCCATATCGACGAAGGAGACCAGCCAACTCCACCAGGCTTCCTGGAAACCCCAGAAGCTCCCAAGCGCGCGCTTGACCCACGCGTAATACCCACCCGGGACTGGAATGGCCGCCGACAGTTCGGCCACCATCAGCGCGGTCGGAACGCTCCAGATCAGCGGTGTCACCAGGATCAGGACAATCGCAAGCAGTGGCCCCGCGGACTGCACGACCGGTTCGATCCCGTACGGACCACCGACGACGGTGAAGAAGAGCACCGCGGTGAATGACACGAGGCCAAGCCGTCCACTGACGCGCCCGGTCGCGATTGGCCTGAGTTCAGTCATGCGCGCCATTCAGACGCACAGGCGAGGCCGTCAACCAACAGCCCCGGCCGGTGCGGGCACATCGTTGAGGACCCCACTGATCGAATCGCGATGAGCGTCATCGAGGATGGAGGCGTTGGTCCGGAAGTATCTCTGGAGCAATGCCGTTACCTTCGGGTCAGGCTGATCGGTAAAACGCATGATCGCCGACTGCTTGCGCATGCGAACACCCGAGGTGCTGCCTTCATCGACCGTACCCACTTGCAGGTCGGAGCCAGCCGACCAGTGCGCCACGTGGTGACGGCCAGAAGGCCATTGTTCGTAACTCAACTGGAACCCCTGGACCACGTCAGCATCGTCGACCCAGATGATCAGTTCGCCCCCGCCGCGGTCAGCGGTGTCCCAGAACCAACGGGTATGCAAACCCGGCTGATCTTGTTTGACATACTGCCCATCGATCTTCTGCCAGGGCACGTCATACCTTCCTGCATGCCACGCGGAGAAAAACCGCACCCGCAACGACAATCGGCCGTGAATGATTAATCCACGACCGACGTGGGATGCACGGCACGCTCGAGGCGCAGGAGCGCCCCCCGGATCCACGAGGGAACCTAGTTCTTGTAGAACCCGCTGTTGGACTCGACGAAGTGATTCCACTCCTCGGGAACGGCGTCCTCGGGGAAGATCGCGCTCACCGGGCAGACGGGTTCGCACGCGCCGCAGTCGATGCACTCGTCGGGATTGATGTAGTACTGCGGGGCGTTATCGTCCGTGTGGATGCAGTCCACCGGGCAGACTTCCACGCACGCCGCATCCTTGGTGCCGATGCACGGTTCGGTAATCACGTAGGCCACGGTCGAAGCACTCGCTTTCAGTGGGCCGGGTTATCCCCGGCAGATTCCCTGCATTGTAGCACCGTGACCAGAGGAAACCATGTCCGTGCGCACCCTGATCCGCTAGCCAATGTGTCGCGCAGCCGGCGCAAGCATCCACTTCGCGGCGTGCACACGGCAAAGACACGACGATCCCGGTACACTCTCCCCAATGAACCGCAACCTGTCCTTCCTTGCCAACCGGCCCCCGGCGGTCTGCCCGCAGTGCGGTGAACCTGCCAAGCTCAAATCCGTCGTTTGAGGCGGGCCCGCGTTCGCACAACTCTGCGAGCAGTGCCGCCGACAGTCCTCCCAGAAGGATGCGCTGTCGGTGCAATTCTGCATCGGAGGCTGTTGCACGCGGGCAGGCGCCCGTGAGGCGTACGAAGCCCTGCTTGAATCGCTCAAAGAAGCCGGAGCCCTCGGCAAGGTCTCGGTTGTCCCGGTCGATTGCGTCGACATGTGTTCGGACGCACCAGTGCTCAGGCAATTGCCGGACCGCAAGTGGGCACGCCGTGTCTCACCTGCTTGGGCCGCCCGCCTTGGCCGTGACCTCGCCAAGGACCGTCGCGCCCGCTAGTGCGACCGCTAGTGCGACCGCTCGTGCGACCGCTCGTGCGCCCGGTGTGCGCCGTATGAGGCCACACCGGATGCGCGATCACTGCTTCATTTGCGGATCAAGCGCGTCGCGCAACCCGTCACCGAACAGGTTGAAGCCCAGAACCGTCATCATGATCGCAAGCCCGGGGAAGATCATTGCCCAGGGCGCATTGAGCAGGAAGTTCCGGCCGTCGGTCAGCATCGCGCCCCACTCGGGTGCCGGAGGCTGGGCGCCCAATCCCAGGAACCCGAGCGCCGCCGCTTCCACGATCGCACCGGCGATGCCGAGTGTGCTCTGCACGATCAACGGCGTCAGGCCATTGGGAAGGATGTGCTGGAACAGGATGCGGCGGTCGGATGCCCCGAGGCAGCGTGCAGCGGTCACGAATTCACGTTCCCGGAGTGAGAGCACACTTCCGCGCATCAGCCGGGCATAGACCGGGACACTCACCAGACCCACTGCAAGCAGCGTGTTCTCAAGACCCGGTCCCCGCGCAGCAACCACCGCAATCGCCAGCAAGGTGCCTGGAAACGCCAGCACGATCTCCATCGCGCGGCTGATTAGACTGTCAACCCACCCGCCGGCATAGCCGGCAACCGACCCGAGCAATGCACCGATTGTCGTCCCCATGATGACCGCGGTGATCCCGACCCGGAGGGAGATCCGGCCGCCGTAGAGGATCCGGGAAAACACATCGCGCCCGAGGTCGTCCGTGCCGAACCAGAACTCGGCCGATGGTGGCTTCAACCGCTTCAGAAGTTCCTGCTCCAGTGGGTCGTGGGTCGCGACAAGCGGCGCCGCAATCGCCAGCACCATCATGGTGAACACCAAGCCAAACCCGACGAGGGCCGCCCGGTCACGGCGCAAACGCGCCCATGCGTCGGTCCACGGTGTCCGTCGCTTGAGAACCGCCAGCGGTCCACCCATGCCGACGCCCGTCACCGGCGCCAGGGCGGTCATTGACCCACCCTCACGACCGTGGCAACGTTCGGTCTTCCCGTGCTCATGACGTCCATCGTCGATCCCATGCCCACGGCCTACTTGTAGTTGATGCGCGGATCCAGCGCACCATAGATCAGGTCGACGACCAGGTTGACGACTACAAAGATGACCGCGATGATCAGGCTCATTCCCTGCACGATCGGGTAATCGCGGTTCAGGATCGATTCAAAGACCCACCGGCCAATCCCCGGCCACGAGAAGATCGTCTCGGTCAGGATTGCGCCACTCAGCAGGAACCCGACCTGCAGGCCAATCGTGGTGACCACCGGCAGCGACGCATTCTTGAACGCGTGCCGAACGGTAATCACCCGTTCCCGCAAGCCCTTGCTCCTGGCGGTCCGGATGTAGTCCGCGCGCAACACCTCAAGCATCGCGCTTCGGGTCATCCGCATCGTCACGGCCATCGGCACCGTCGAGAGCGCCAGGGCCGGGAGCGTCAGGTGACTGAGGGCATCAAGGAACAACTTGGAATTGCCCTGCATGAGTGCGTCAATCATCACGAACCCGGTCTGCGGGGCGTACTTCGTTGTCGCAGCCAACCGGCCATCACTGGGCAGCCAGTGAAGCTGGACCGCAAACACCCAAATCAGCACCAAGCCAAGCCAGAAGATCGGGATTGACACCCCCAATAGTGAAAAGACACGCGCAAAATGATCCGGCATCCTGCCCCGGCCGACACCGGCAATAATGCCCCCGCTGACCCCGACCACTGAAGAGATCACCAAAGCCGAGAGTGCGAGCTCAATCGTCGCCGGAAAGCGCCCCCTCGCCTCTTCGAGGACTGGGCGGTTGGTACGGACCGACTTGCCGATATCAAGCCTCGAAAGCGAACCCAGATAGTGCCCATACTGCACATACAAGGGTTGATCCAGACCCAACTGCGAGCGGATGCGGGTCAGGCTTGCCTCATTGGCCCGTTCGCCAAGCAAGGCGAGTGCCGCATCCCCGGGGATGAGGTGAATGAACAGGAAGACGATGCTGACAACCCCGAGGAGAACCGGAATGGTTTCAATGACACGTCGAATTGTGAATCGAAGCACGGGGTGCCTCAGTCGTCAAAAATGAACGTCCCGGCGCAT
>CANFGH010000106.1 GCA_947446285.1 Chloroflexota bacterium | reverse complement strand
GTCATGCCCGGGTCGGTCGACCTGGTGATCAGTTCCGGCGGACTTCACAACTGGCCAGAACCGGAATGGACCTTCGCGGAAATCAGGCGCGTCCTAACCTCGTCTGGCCGGTTCGTGATCGCTGACGTGCGCCGCGACCTTCCGGTTGCCTTCTGGATGCTTGTCCGTGCGTGGCAGGTTGCGATGGCACCCCAAGCCCTCGCGACGCTCGATGAGCCCTCGAGCAGTATCCGATCGTCCTACACCGCCCAGGAACTTGCATGGTTGGCGGCGCGCGCGAAACTTCCGGACATCCGCATTTCGGTGTGGCCCGCCTGGCTGATCCTGGAACGAAACGCTGCCTCGTAGTCGTGTCACCGTGTCGAGTTTCGTCTGTCTGGCGACCAAACGCAGATGGCGCTATGCAAGACCCTCGAAGGTATGCGTCGGCCGGCGCGAAGCTTCCCCGGCCTCTTGCCTGGTCGTGACGGCGGCGAATGCGGCCGCGTGCGCGAGGAAGAACACCACGAGCGCCGGAACCACCCCGATCACGAAGATGATCATCCCGGACGCAATCAACAACCCACCGGCAATGGTTACTCCGGCCAGGAGCCTGACTGATCCGCGGCTCCTCGACCAACTCACCGCCGCCGCCTCAAGCGGTCCGCGTCCTTCATCAATCACCAGGTAACTCATAAGGCTCAGGCGCACGCTCACGATGAACGGCGGGATCAACACCGCAATCAAGCCAATCAGCAATCCGGTCAGTTTCAGCGGACCACTCCCGGCCAGGAATGCCATTACGTCCCCCTCGGCAAACCGCGTGCCTCCCAACGGCACGACCCCAGTCATGACGACCACGACGAAAGCGATGCCGACCGGCAGGCTCGAGAGCGCCACCAAGAGCGCCTGAACCAACGAACTCATTGCGGTCACGAACAGTCGACCACGATAGGGTTCGAACAGGTCGCGTACGGCGGCGCCCTGGCCACGCACCACTCTCAGGCAGACATACTGCCAGCCGTTGGACAATGGGGTGACGACAAGCGCCTGGGTGGCAAGGTTGCACACCGTGGCGATCGGCGAAACCGCCTGGGTCTCTCCGATTGCCTGCAAGGCAAGTCCAACCAGCCACCCGACAACCGATCCAATCATGACCGCCACGGTCCCGGCGACGAGCAGTACCCCGAACGAACCTCCGAACGTCCGGAAAGCGCGGCGGTACGCCCCTGCAACCGTCGCGTCGATCACCACCTCACCAAGGTTGGTCCCCAAGAAATTTGACGCGGTTCGGGATCCCGAAGCGGCCGCATACGCGAACCGATCCTTATTGGACGGGAGCACGCGTTCGGGGGAAGCCGGAGGGGCAACAACTGGCGGCGTCACCGGATCTTCGGCGGCAACCGGGGCACCGCGCCATGACGAAAGCCCGGTCGATGTCACGGAGGCAGGCACGGTTGCGCCTCCCCGCCGATCGGGGGCCGCTCCGGGTTCTTCAGGAGCGCGGGGCACAACCAAGCCGCAACTCCAGCACGCTCCCGCAATCCTTGGGAGCTCGGTTCCACATCCCGCACACTTCACTGGCTTCTGCCCCATCTTGGCGCCGTCACGTGGCGCGTACCTGCCCACGGTTCCCGGTAGTCACGTCCTGCTCTGGCAGGTTGGATCCGGCCGGGGCGTTGCGATTTTCCACGCCCACCGAATTTCCCGGAACCGTCTGGTGATTCTCGCATGCTTGGCGTCAGCATGGAGTGCGTTTGGTCGTGCAACGAGTGTTCCATTGTATGGAGAGCTCCGGACCCTCGCGTACCGGTGTGGTGCATGACCGCCCTGACACACCCAAGCCCTTCCGCCTGCTACCCAATTGGGTCCACCAATGACCACGGAAGTCCGCACCTCCAAAGAGCGCTTTGACGCGGACCCGTGGACGATGGCCCGGAGGCACCTTTCCCAACGTGCGTCCCGGACCTCGCTTGCGGACGACCTGCATGCACGGTTCGCCATCTATCAACGGGAACTGAACGTTGAACGTTCCGGTGCGACCCGATGACGGCTCAGTCCGCATCTTCACTGGGTTTCGCGTGCCACACACCGTCTCCCGCGGGCCTGCCAACGGATGCCTTCGCGACGCACCGACCGGCTCGATTGATGACGTGCGTGCACTCGCCCGGTGGATGTCCTGGAAGTGCGCACTCGTCGGGTCGCCATTGGGCGGGGCACAAGGTGGCGCGACCTGCGATCCCCGAACAGTGTCACTGACCAAACGCGAACGCCTGACCCGGCGGTTCGCGACCGAACTCTCGCCAATCCTCGGTGAGGAGATTGACCTTCCCGCGCCTGACCTCGGGACCGGCCCCCAGCAGCCTGCGTGGTTCAACGACACGCGGTCAATGCACATGGGGCAAGCCGACCCGGGTGTGGTTCTCGGCAAACCAATGGGCATCGGCGCGTCGGAAGGTCGTGGCGAGGTATCCGGCCGAGGTGTCCTCAATTTTTTCCGAACGGCCGGTGGGAGGCCCGCTTTCCCACTTGCCACCGCGCGCGTTGTCGTCCAGCGTTTGGGCAACGTCGGTGCAACCACGGCAACGTCGGTGCAACCACGGCAACGTTGGGTGCAACCACGGCAACGTTGGGTGCAGCGAGTGGAGCGACCGTCGTCGGTGTGAGCGACAGTGACGGCGGGATCTCCAACCCTGCGGGGACCGGTCCTGACCGGATCGATATCAACGCACTGGCAGATCACGTTCAGCGTCAAGAGTCAGGTGCCGGGTTGCCGGGTTGCCGGGTTGCCGGGTTGCCGGGTTGCCGGGTTGCCGGGTTGCCGGGTTGCCGGGTTGCCGGGCCCAATCGGGGCGAACGAGATCCTGGCACGTCCATGCGACCTCCTGGTCCCGGCCGCGGTCGAAGGGCACATTCCGGCATCGAAGGCGCTCGACCGTTCGTGCCACATCGTTCAGTAGCGAGGGGGCAAACGGCCCGACAACCCCGGACGCAGACCAGTTTCTCAAGGACCGTGGGATCACGGTCGTGCCAGACATCCTCTGCACGAGCGGAGGAGTGATTGACGGCTCCTTCGAATGGGTCCATGATCTTCCGCGCTTCTCCTGGTCCGGGGACCAGGTAGGTGACCAGCTCGGTGGGGTGATGTCGGTCGCGTTCACCAGGCTGTGGGATCGCTCGCTGGAAATGAGTGCGATCTTGCGCGAAGCGGCCTTGGACATCGCCATCAAGCGCGTCGCCGATGCCCTTGCCGTCCGTGGCCCTTATCCTTGAGCGTCCGATGACCACTGCAACCCGCCCGACACCTGACTACTCCCACTTTGACACCCTGCTGAGTGAAAGCGAACTCACCCTGCGCGATCGTGTGCGTTCGTTTGTGCGGGTAGCGGTCCTGCCGTTGGTCGCCGACTGTTACGAACGAGGCGTGTTCCCTCGTGACATCGTGGATGCTTGCGCCGAAGCCGGATTGTTCGAACACCACGGCCCCGTCGAGGCAGGACTGATCGCCTTCGAACTCGAACGTGCGGACGCCGGCGTCCGAAGCATGGTCTCGGTCCATACGCACCTCGCCCAGTCAGCCATACGGTTCTTCGGTTCCCCCGCGCAGCAGGCTTCCTACCTGCCCAGGATGGAGCGTGGCGAGACGATCGGCGCCTTCTCGCTCACTGAACCGGCGCACGGTTCCGATCCCGGTGGGCTTGAAGTCACCGCGAAACGCACGGCATCCGGGTACGTCCTCGACGGCCAGAAGAAGTGGGCGACGAACGCGACCATCGCTGGTGTCACCGTGATCTGGGCACGACTGGTCGACGACGACGAAGTTTCCCCGGGCGACCGGGACGGCGCCGGTGCGATCCGTGCATTCCTGGTAGACGCCGGCACACAGGGGTTCCGTCCGGTCGCAATCCACCGGAAACTCAGTTTCCGGATGTCCGCCAGCAGTGAGATTTTCCTCGAGCATTGCGAAATCCCCCTGACGAACCGGTTGCCGGGCGCACGCGGACTTGGCCACGCCTTGAAATGCCTGAACGAGGCCCGTTACGGCATTGTCTGGGGGGTTGCAGGCGCGGCTGAGGCGTGCTTCGAGGAAGCGCTCGCCCATGGGTCCTCGCGCATCCAGTTCGGCCGTCCCATCGCCGGTTTCCAGATGACCCAGTCGAAGCTTGCCACCATGTATGCCGCGGTCGTGCGTTCCAAGCTCCTGGCCCTGCATCTGGCACGCCTCAAGGAACGAGGTGCCCTCCACCACACCGATGTCTCACTCGGGAAATTGAACAATGTCCGCGACGCCCTGGACGTGGCCCGGACCGCACGGACAATCCTCGGTGGGATTGGCATCCTCGATACAACCGTGTCACTCCGCCACGCGGCCAATCTTGAGAGCGAACTCACGTACGAGGGGACCGACGAAGTGCACGCCTTGATCATCGGACGGCACTTGACCGGCTTGGATGCGTTCCGTGGCTGAACCATCACCAGCACCGGTCTTGGGCGCCCACCAGTCGCGCATCTGGAATGAAGTACTCGTCGTCGGCCTCGGCCCCGGGGACCCCGACCACCTGACCGCCCGAGCGACCGCGGTACTCTCGACCGCCGCCTCGTCGGGACAACTTGTCCTTCGTACCCGCATCCATCCGACGGTCGAACAATGGCCGCTGCTCGCCACCGCCCCGTCATTCGACCACATCTACGAACACGCCGCTG
The DNA here is from genome assembly GCA_947446285.1 of Chloroflexota bacterium. GTDB lineage: Bacteria > Chloroflexota > UBA11872 > UBA12225 > UBA12225 > UBA12225. The sequence continues at coordinate 6,227 of CANFGH010000106.1, read as the reverse complement.
ACTTCGATACCGTCTACCGGGACATCGTTTCCTCCCTTCTCGACCGCATCGGAGTGCCGTCCGCCACCCCACTGGTCTACGCCGTACCCGGACATCCATCGATCGGCGAAGCAACGGTGCTCAGGCTGCGTCAAGAATGCCGGGACCGTGGCATCACCGTCACCATCGTTCCGGGCGTGTCGTTCATCGACGCGATTGCGCCGCTCCTTGCGGTGGATTTCGCCGACGGATTGCACATCGTTGACGCGCTTTCCGTCGCAAGAATCGACCCCACGGTGCCCGTTCTTGTCTGCCAGATCCATAGCCGCCGGGTTGCCACGCACGTCAAACTCACGCTCGCGTCGCACTATCCCGACACACATCCTGTCGTGATCATCCAGGCGGCGGGTGTCTCGGGCCAGATGCGCACCAACCCGGTCGAACTGTGGGAACTCGATCACCGTGATGATCTGGACCACCTCACAACCGTCTTCGTCACGCCTCTCGACCCACTCTCCGCTGTCCGGGAACCAGCCACGCTTGCCCTGGTCATGGCCCGGTTGCGAGCCGTCGACGGCTGCCCGTGGGACCGTGAGCAAACCCACGAGAGCCTCCGGCGGTTCCTGCTCGAGGAAACCTACGAGGCCCTCGAGAAACTCGATTCCGGGGATGTCGTCGGTCTGGAAGAGGAACTCGGAGACATCCTGCTCCAAATCGTCTTCCACGCCCAGATTGCCACCGAAACGGGCACCTTCGATTTCGGTGATGTCGTCGCCGGCATTGTCTCCAAGATGATCCGCAGGCATCCCCACGTCTTCGGCGATGCAGAAGCAACAACGACCGACGCCGTTCTCCAGAACTGGGAAGCAACCAAGCGTGCCGAACGTGACGCCGTCGCCGAAACCGAGGCCGAGGCCGAGGCCGAAACGGGTCAGCCGGGTCGCAAGTCAATGCTTGACGGCGTGCCCCGGTCGCTTCCGGCCCTTGCGCAATCCCAGTCGATCCAGGACCGCGCGGCGCGTGTCGGGTTCGATTGGCCAGACATCACGGGTGTGCTGGACAAGATTGTCGAGGAAGCACGCGAACTCACCGAGGCCGACGATGCCGGGCGGGCTTCAGAGGTGGGAGACCTCCTCTTCACGTTGGTGAACCTCTCCCGTCGTCTCGGTGTGGATGCCGAGGAATCCTTGCGCGGGTCAGCCAACCGTTTCCGGGCGAGGTTCGGCCATGTGGAGGCCAGTGTCGCGAACCGCGGCGTCGAATGGTCCACGCTTGACGCTGCCGACCTCGACACCATGTGGAATGACGCCAAGCGGGCAACCGCAGCAACCACCATCCATGCGCACCTCGCGACGGTGCACCTGGCCCCGCCCGATGGTTCGGACACGGGAGTCGGGTAGACTCGGCCTACGTCACGCGGATCAGCGCACAGGCGATTTCCAAGGGCATGAACCGGGAGGCCCCGAGGCACCCGCACCTTGAGCGAGGCACCGATGTCGGAAGAACTTTCAGCGGTCGCAGCACGGATCATCGCCAACGTCGAGCGGGTGATTGTCGGCAAGCGCACCGAAATCGAACTGGCCCTGATGGCGGTCATCAGCCGAGGACATATCCTCATCGAGGACGTTCCTGGAACCGGCAAGACCATGCTGGCCCGCGCACTCGCCCTGAGTGTGGGATGCACCTTCAAGCGCATCCAGTTCACCCCCGACCTCCTTCCCTCGGACGTGACCGGTGTGACTGTCTACAACCAGAAACACGGTGAGTTCGAGTTCCGCCGGGGTCCCGTGCACGCCCAGATGGTCTTGGCCGACGAAATCAACCGCGCAACGCCAAAGACGCAATCCGCGCTTCTTGAAGCGATGGAGGAGCGTCAGGTGACCGTCGACGGCACGAGTTACGCGCTCCCGGCACCGTTCCTCGTCATGGCGACGCAGAACCCGATCGAGTACGAAGGCACCTTCCCTTTGCCAGAGGCGCAACTGGACCGGTTCATGATGCGGATACGGCTCGGGTATCCCGCCCGCGCGGATGAGATTGCCATCCTGACGGCCCAGAAGGAACAGCATCCGATCGAATCCATCGGCGAAGTCATTTCCGCGGATGGCTTGCGCGACTTGCAGGCTTCTGTCGCCCGCACGCACGTTGATCGCCTGATCACGGAGTACGTCGTGGACATCGCGACCGCGACCCGTGACCATCAGGAGGTCTACCTGGGGGCCTCGCCGCGCGGTTCAAGCGCCCTGCTCCGGGCGTCCCAGGCACGCGCCGTCATCCAGGGGCGCGAGTTCGTCAGTCCCGATGACGTCAAGGCGCTCGCCGAATCCACCCTCGCCCACCGGCTGATTGTCTCACCGGGCGCGCGCATGCGGAATGTTGAGCCACGCACCATCATCCGGCAGGCCCTCGATACGGTCCCCGTGCCCGGAGCACGCGCCGTCCGGGTCTGACCCGAAGTCTGGCGCCAATCCCGACCAGGTGCCTAACCGGGTGGGAGTGGCTGGTTGGTTCGCCCTAATTCGGACGTCGTCCCAGCCTCGTCTGCGGTACATCGTCCGCGTGCGCTCCCTCAACCGAAGGCGTCGACACCCCGCCGCCACGCTGGCGCCGGCGTTCCTCCAGGAAGTCGTCGGTGAACAACCCTGCCGCACGTCCCCGGTAGACCGAGACCACGAAGTCCTCCCGTGGGACCTCGGCGGAGAGCACGAGCGAATCGTCGATGCGGTCAATCAGGTCGAGCATCGCCTCTTCGGCAAGGTCCACCTCAAGCACCAGTGTGGCGTACACGCTTGACAGCGTGAAGTGCAGGTCAATGTGACCAACACGAACATCGCCCCCGAAGACGTGATAGCCCTCAGACGTCGCGGTGCGGTATTGCCGCTCAAATCGGGTGCGTCCGGCCGGCGTCGTAGTCGTCATGGTCGAGGTCACTCCGGCGAAAGGGATGTGGCCCGGGGAACGCAATCCCCCGCCGGCCGCAGAGAATCGTACCGACCCCGGCGCCGGTTCGGTAGCCCGACGCCAAACCTGAACGGAGACGCAACCTCCGGCGCCCGCCCGTCTCGGGCAGGCACCACGGAAATCCCGTGACCCGCACCTTGGACGACGAACATCACGCCCAGTGATGCGCGGTCATGCGGGCACGAAATCGAAGTCAAGCCCGACGTCAATCGCGGGCGCCGAGTGCGTGAGTGCCCCGACCGAGATCAGCGTGACGCCTGCTTCAGCCGCCGCGCGGACGGTCGAAAGGTTGATCCCGCCGGATGCCTCCGTCATGGCCCGACCAGCGATCATCTCGACGGCTTCACGAAGTCCGGTTGCATCAAAGTTGTCCAGCAGGATGACATCTGCGCCGGCCGCGACGGCTTCACGTGCCTGGTCCAGGGTATCGACTTCCACTTCCACCCGCAGGAGGTGTGACCCGTGCCGTCGTGCCGCACGGACCGCCGCCGTGATGCCGCCCGCGGCGACCAGATGGTTGTCCTTGATCAATACGCCGTCATAGAGGCCGGTCCGGTGGTTCTGCCCACCTCCGGCACGGACCGCATACTTCTCAAGGGTCCGCAGCCCTGGGGTCGTCTTGCGCGTGTCCACCACGATCGCATCAGTCCCAGAAACCGCCGCCACGTACCGCTGCGTCAGGGTCGCGATCCCACTCAACCGCTGGACAAAGTTCAAGGCAACCCGTTCGGCCGAAAGGACCGGCCTCGCAGCCCCATGGATGGTCAGCAACACGTCTCCCGGTGCAACCGCTGCACCATCCCGGACATGCGCCTCGAAGGCCAGGGTCCCGTCCAGTTGCCGGAATGCCTCGGTGGCGACCGGCAATCCGGCGACAACACCGGCAACGCGTGACCGAAGACGGGCCACGCAGCGCGCATCGGCAGGAACGGTGGCGATGGTCGTGATATCGCCGGACCCGATGTCCTCCGCAAGCGCGAGGGCAACCACCCGGGTGACCTCATGGCGATCAAGCCACAGGTCGTGTCGCGTGGTAGCAGGTGGCGATTCTGGTTTTGTCATGGTCCCGGTAGTGTGCCTGACGCACCTGCACCGACGCAGGCTTCTTTAGCTGACAGGGATCGCCGTCAGGACACTTACCCGAGAGTGACCGGAGCAGCCAGACGCACTCCCAGACGGCGACGCCAGGCTGGGTCACTCTCCGGTACGTCGGCCCGAAAGTGCGCCCCCCGGCTTTCGTGCCTTGCAAGTGCAGCCCGGGTCATCAGCCACCCTACCGTCAGGGCATTCACGGTCTCGACGGCCCGTCTCGTGACCGGTGCAGGCCGGGACACCCGCCCCCACGATCCGATCGCACCCATTGCACTGGCGAGACCGTCCGGGGTCCGGACAATCCCCGCGTGTTCCCAGAGCTGCTGGCGGGTCGCACGCAAGACCGTCTCTCCCGGTGCAAGGTGCGGTGGGACCGTCCGTTCACTGCCGTCAACGGAGAACAACCGGTCAATCGTCTCGACCTGCATGTCGGGCCCAATATCAGGTAATGCAGGGTTCCCATCGCTCGAAGGCCCGGTGTCCCTTATACGTTGACCAAACGCCGAGGCCACGACTCGTTCCCCGAAGACGACCGCCTCAAGCAAGGAGTTGGAAGCAAGACGGTTTGCCCCATGCACCCCGGTGGACGCGCATTCTCCAACGGCAGAGAGGCCCGGCACACTGGTCCTACCGTCGGCATCCGTCCAGACGCCCCCGATCATGTAGTGTGCCGCCGGCGCAACCGGGATCAGGTCACGCGTTATGTCAATCTTGTAGCGTGCGCACACCCGGTTGATCGTCGGGAAATGGGTCCGGACCCGTTCCGGATCAAGGTGGGTGAGATCGAGCCACACGTGCCCTGGCGCCCGGCCCTCACTGACCTCGGTCAAGATCGACCGGGCAACAATGTCCCGGGGTGCGAGCTCGGCACGCGAGTCATACCGGGTCATGAACCGGTCACCGGAGGCATTGCGCAACCACGCTCCGTCACCTCTGGTCGCCTCAGTGATCAGAAACCGCGGTGCACCAGCAACCGCCAGCGCCGTCGGGTGGAACTGGAAGAACTCGAGGTCGCAGGCCACCGCCCCGGCGCGAACCGCGACCGCCACGCCATCCGCGGTGGCCACCGGCGGATTCGTCGTCTGCGAAAAGAGGTACCCACCGCCACCCGTCGCAAGGACGGTATGGGACGCCTCAATCGTTCGCACGATGCCCGTACCAAGGTCAAGGATCCGCGCCCCGTGGCACCGGTGCGTCCCTTCATCCTGCCTGCCGGTCGTGACGAGATCGAGCAAGAGGTGCCGCTCGTGAAGGTGCGTCGCCGTCCGCCGGATGTGCGCCGCGAGCGCCGCCTCGATTTCCGCGCCCGTCGCGTCGCCCCGCGCGTGCAGCACCCGAGGCGCCGAGTGCGCTCCTTCAAGGGCGAGCGCAATCGCTCCCGGCGAACCGTTGGCGCCGTGTTCCCGGTCGAACCGCACCCCGTAGGCAATCAGGTCGCCCACCCTAACTGGACCCTCGCGGCACAGGACTGCAACCGTTTCCGGATCACACAGGCCGGCACCCGCATCAAGGGTGTCACGCGCGTGGGCCTCGGCAGAGTCGGTCGGCGCGATCGCAGCGGCGATCCCGCCCTGCGCCCACCGGGTATTCGTGTGCTGCAGTCCACCCTTCGTCACCACCGCCACGCTCGCGCCAAGGGCCACGGCCCGTGCGGCCGTGAACAGCCCCGCAATACCGCTCCCGATCACCAGCAAGTCCACCTTGGTCGCGAGACCCTGGTTCCCTTGGCGGACCGTCATCGTGGACGGTCCAGGCGAAGCGCCGTGCGGAGGGGGGAATACCCCAGGCTCCTAGGGAGTTTTCGATCAGGAGTGGGCATCAGAGCGTGACCAGCTTGACCGAAAGAATGCCCGGCACCGCCGTGAGCTCGGCCTCGCACTCGCGCGAGATGACCTCGTCAAGCGACATCGTCATCACCGCTTCACCCCGGATGACGCGCCGGCCAACCTGCATCGCCGAGATGTTCACGTCGTTCGCCCCGAGGATCGTCCCGACCCGGCCGATCATGCCCGGCCGGTCGAGGTGGCGCATGATCAGGACATGGCCCGACGGCACCACATCGACCGCGTACCCATCCAGACGGACGATCCGCGGTTCGTTCCCGGCCATCGCACCTGCGATATCCCGGCGCGCGTCACCGTCGCCGACCGTCACGGTGATCACGTTCGCGTAGGGGCTATCGTGGCGTTCGACCT
>CANFGH010000105.1 GCA_947446285.1 Chloroflexota bacterium | reverse complement strand
GCAGTGGCAATGGATCGTCCGGGCCGTCAGGCGCGTTGCTGGCGTGCCGGCACAGCGTCGGAACCCGCGTGTTGAAGAGGTGAGCCAATGAGGTTCCTGACCCGTTGGGTGATTCCGCCGTTCGTCATCCTCGCGGCGTCGATCATCGTGTTCGCCGCCACCTCGGTTATTGCAACCGGAAGCCTGACCGGGACCGGTGCGGCCCCTGCTCCGGAGGCAACTGGAGAGATCCGGCGAGGTGACCGTCCCCCGCCTCCTCTCAGGGCCGAAGGTGGCCGGGAGGGCCATCGTCCACCAGAAGGCGAACAGTTTGGCGAGCATAAAGGTCCGGGTGGCGCGTTGGGTTTCCTCGCGCACGGCTTCGGGTTCATCGGGATACCCGGTTTGGTGACCTACTTCGGGTACCGGTACCTCTGGCGTTCGCCGGGAAGCGATGACGATGGTCTAAGCGACGCGTCGGGGTAGCAAATGCCTCGCCTGCGATCGGGGAGCGCGATTTCCCCATAATGGGGGTTGAGCAGCGTAGGGGCGGAGGGAGAGGGATTCGAACCCCCGGTCCTTTCGGACTACCGTTTTCAAGACGGTTGCCATCGACCTCTCGGCCATCCCTCCGGGCGCGACACAACCCGGGCCGGGTGTATGCCGGAGGGATGGTAACCCACCATTCCGCCAAAGCGGCCCCAACTCGCCGGGGTCGGGGACACCGTTTCACTCAGCTTTCGGCGCGGAGTGTCGGGAAGGCAATCACTTCGCGCAGGTTCGGCTGGTCAAGCAGGAATGCGCAAAGCCGGTCGATTCCGATACCCAGGCCGCCAGCCGGAGGCATCCCGTGCTGCATCGCTTCGATGAAATCGAGATCGACGACATGCGCCTCGTCATCCCCGGCAGCCATCGCACGGGCCTGCTCCAGGAAGCGTTCGTACTGGTCATCGGGGTCATTGAGTTCGGTGAAGGCGTTCCCGAGTTCGACCCCGGCGGCGAATGCCTCAAAGCGCTCCACAACGTCGTCCTCACCTGGCTTGCGTTTGGCAAACGGGCTAAGGTCAACCGGATAGTCCACGAGGAAGACCGGGTTCACGATGTGCGGCTCGACGCATGTCGAAAGAAGCTGGTCGATCAGCTGGGCTCGGGTCTTCTGCGGCTCGACCTTGAGGCCGGACGCTCGCACGGCGGCGTCAAGGCTTTCCAATGTCGGGTGGAGCGCATAGTCCACACCTGAGGCATCGAGGATGGCCTTGCGAAGGGAGACGCGAGGCCATGGGGGCGTCAGGTCAACGGTCTGGCCTCGTACGGTGATTTCGAGGGTCCCGAGGACGCGTTGCGCCACGGTTGCGATCAGGTCCTCGACCATCCGCATCACGTCTTCGTAGTCGGCGTATGCCTCATACGTCTCAAGCATCGTGAACTCGGGGTTGTGCTTGCGTGAGATCCCTTCATTGCGGAAAACCCGGCCGAGTTCGTACACCCGGTCAATCCCGCCGATCAGCAAACGCTTGAGATAGAGCTCAAGAGCGATCCGCAATGCCATGTCGCGGTCAAGCGCATTGTGATGGGTCCGGAACGGCCTCGCGGCGGCACCACCGTGCTGGGCCTGCAAGACTGGCGTTTCGACCTCGATGAAACCCCGTTCGTCGAGGAACCGCCTGATTTCACGGACAATTGCCGCCCGCTTGTGGAGCACATCGCGCGCGTCAAGGTTCGAGATCAAGTCGAGGTGCCGACGCCGGAACCGGACTTCCTGATCGGTCAGCCCGTGCCATTTCTCCGGGGGTGGGCGCAGGGCCTTGGAGAGCATCTGCCACGAGGTGGCGTGCACGGTTCGTTCGCCCGTGCGGGTCACGAAGAGCGTGCCTGTGACCCCAACGGTATCCGCCAAGTCGACGGTGTCGAGGAAAAGGCGGTATGCGTCCTCACCGAGATCGTTCACACGCAAGTACGCCTGCAACCGGTCGGTGCCGTCACGAAGTTCTGCGAACGTTGCCTTGCCCATCGTGCGGAGAAGCATGATGCGTCCAGCCACGGTGACCGGTGTTGCTCCTGACGAGAGCGGTTCGAAGTCCGCGTGTGCCTGGGCGTTCGTATGGGTGCGATGGAAATGGGGCGGGAACGGATCAACCCCAGCCTCGCGCAGGCGCGCCAATTTAGCCCGGCGCGCGTCCATGTACTGGTCAGTGTCGAGGCCGGCTGGCCCGGAGTGGGGGCTCGACGCAGTATCCGTGGGCTGGTTTTCGGTCACAATGAATGAAGGTACCAGACCTGCCCGCCGGCGAAGCGCACGTCAATCAGTACGGTGGGGCGGGCGTTTGCCGCCGGGTCAGTGGATCTCGCGAACCGTGTACCGCATCTGTCCGGATGGTGTTGCGACCGTGGCAACTTCACCGACCCGCAGGCCGATCAGTGCCCGGCCTACCGGGCTCTCATTCGAGATTTTCCCTTGGGACGGGTTTGCCTCGGGAGTACCGACGATCATGTAGGAGTCGGTCTCTCCGTCGTCATCCTCGACTTCCACTCGCGACCCGAGGCCGACCACCGTGCGGTCGACATCAACCGGGATCATTTGTGCGGTCCGCAATTGCAGGTCAATGGTCTGCATCCTGCCTTCGACAAAGGCGAGGTCATTGCGGTCGGAATCGGGTTCCGATGTTTCACTGAAAGACCCGACCTCGCGTTCCTCCTGGATGCGTTGGAGGAGTTCCTGCCGTTGCGCGGCGAGGCGCTCAAGCTCGGCTTCAAGTGCCTGCTTGCCTTCGGGTGTCAGGTAGACCGGTCGGAACGTCATCGTGTCATGTGGCCTCAGGCAAAGACTATAGACCAGAAATCGGGGTTCGCGGGCGCGACCCACATGGTGGTGCGTGCACGCGTGGCCTTTCGCGGGAACCGTCGTTCATTATTGGGACCCGATAGCGTGACGGATCATGCGCACGAGCGCACCATCCTCGTGTGGCATGACGGTACGTGGATCAAAAAGTACGGTGTCGTGTTCGATCCGGGCTATTACCGGAATGGTCGTTGCATCTGCCGCACCCCGAGTCTCTGAGTTGATCATCAGGGACGACACCTTGCGAGGTTGTCTCAGTCGGGTTGCGAGCTCCTCGGCGGAGACGCCGGGTGGCCTGACTGCCACAAGGGAGGTGGGCAAGGTGACCCCGGGAAGCGAGCCTCCCCCGATGGCCGACTCGCCCTGGACGATCCGGGCCTCGGACCCTCCCATTCCGAGCTTCCATGCAATCGCTTCGGCACGGGAGGCGAGGTCGGTGGTGGTTGCGCTGATCATCTGCCAGACCGGCACGGTGCTTGTGGCGTCGCCCCGGCGATAGTGGCCAAGGGTTGCCGCAAGCGCGGCGATTCCCAGTTTGTCGAGCCGAAGCGCCCGGGCCAGTGGGTGATGCCGGATCCTGGCGATCAGGGCCGGGTCTCCCGCGATGATGCCGGCCTGTGGGCCGCCAAGGAGCTTGTCGCCCGAGAACATCACGATTGATGCTCCCGCCGCAAGGCTGTCCTGGGGTCGGGGTTCAGCCAAAGCATGGGGCACACCGAACGCAGTGATATCAAGGAGGCAACCACTCCCGATATCTTCGATCATCGGGATCCCATGCTTGAGGGCCAGGGACCCGAGATCCGGCGTCGCAACATCCTCAGTGAACCCGACAATGCGGAAGTTCCCGGGATGCACCTTGAGAATCGCCGCGGTTGCCGGGGTGATGGCTTTGGCATAGTCCGAAAGGCGGGTGCGGTTGGTGGTGCCGACCTCCACGAGTGTCGCGCCACTCTGTCGCATCACGTCCGGCACCCGGAACCCGCCACCGATTTCCACCAGGTGGCCTCTGGATACGATCACTTCCCGCCCTCGGGCCAGTTCCGCAAGTGCGAGCAACAGGGCTCCGGCGCAATTGTTCACCGCAATCGCGTCGAGGGTCTCCGGTGTTGATGCCGGGGTGCCAAGGACATCGCGGAACAGTTTGGCGAGATGTTCGTGCCGTGAACCGCGTGCGCCCGTATCAAGTCGGTACTCCAGGTCCGAGTACCCCGCCCCCGATGTGGCGACGGCACGCCGGGCCGCGTCGGAAAGCGGCGCCCGTCCCAGGTTCGTGTGCAGGACGACACCCGTCGCGTTGATCACCGCGTGAGGCCCGATGTCTGAGAAGCCTTCGCTGCGTGCAAGGACGCCGGTGACCACCCATCCGGTGAGTGACTGCCTCAGGTCAACTGCCGGGATATCGCGATATTCCCCCGCGAGGACGGCGGACCGGACCTCCGAAAGCGCATCTCGGATGATCCGGGTAAGTACTTCCGATGAAAGTCCGCCGCGCAGGCCCTGGATATCCGGATGTCGCATGAGCTGATCAACCGATGGCAATCCACGCAGGGTCGCCTCACGCGATTTCTCATCACTCATTTATTCTCATCCAGAGGCAACGGTTGTTGCCGAGGGGCACTTGCTGTGTTCGGCGCGATAGAGCGGCGGCTATGCTTCCGACTAAGAGACATGATGACGGACGCGGGTGGGCGGCGAATGCGCAACATGGCACTTGTTGGTGGTGTGACGGCTGGGCTCGGCCTTTTCGGCGGGATTTTCGGCATTTCGGCGATGACCGTCTGGCGGATTGTGCGGCCATCCAGGACGAGTCGCACCTCGACATGGCGGCCGATCCTTGACCCGTTGGACATCGAGGCAGTGTCGTTCGTGGCAGCCGATGGGACGCGGCTTCGCGGTTGGTTGGTTCCGCCCCCTCCCGGTGGACCGATCGTGCTGACCCTGCACGGCTTCGGAAACAACCGCCACGAGTTCGAGGATTTCGTCCCCTGGCTGTCCAACGCCGGCTATGGCGTGCTCCTGTTCGACTTCCGTGCCCACGGCGAGAGTGATGGTTCCTTCACCACGGTCGTGGGTGACAACGAGGTAGCCGATGGTGCCGCAGCCATAGCATTCCTCAAGCATCGGTTCGGGTCCGAGGTCCGGTTGGCCCTCATTGGCATCTCCATGGGCGGTGCCGTGGCATTGCGTCTCGGCGGGTCTGACCCGTGCATCCGTGCGGTCGTGACCGATTGCGCCTTCGCCACCATGTCGCGCGTCCTCGACTATGCCTTCGACGTCTGGATCAAGCTGCCGCCGTCGATCTTCCGCTTGCCCGTCACCCTTTGTGGGGAGATCCTCACCGGGGTCAACATCATCCGGTTGCGCCCGGTCGATGAGGTCCCGAAGATCGGACGCCGACCATTCCTCGTGATCCACAACACTGGTGACACCGCTGTGAACCCGGAAGACGTGCTGGTAATCGCGTCCGCGGCTCGTCAGGCGGGGATTGACGTCGACATCTGGCGGCCACCTGGGGAACACGTCGCAACCCGGTTTGACGCCCCCGACGCCTATCGTGAACGCGTCCTTGCCACGCTCGCGCGGGGTTTGGGGAGCTGACGGAGGTACGTGGTGCTTCGGCGTGAATGCGGTGTGACGGGCTCGCGGAATCGGTTTGAGAGGGTAGGGTTGGAGGCGACTGGCACTGGCGTCTACGGACGGATCACGGAACCATCTGGACGCCGGTCTTCTACCAAGTAGCGCGGAGAGCGGGCCCGGACAGGGTCCACGAGGGCAAGCGCCTTGGCCTCGTCGATGTCGATGCCTAGGCCCGGACGATCGTTCGGGTAAAGGAACCCACCGTGCAAGACCGGGTGTCCCGGGAATGCATCGAGTTCTTCCGGGCTAAACCAGTTCTCTTCCTGGATGCCGAATGAGTACGAAGTCATGTCCAGATGCATCGCTGCGGTGAGGTTCACTGGATCGGTGTTCCCACCCTCCTGCCACGCGGTCTGGACGCCGAACGCCTCCGCGAGGTGCGCCAGCTTCTGTGCCGGAGTGATCCCCCCGATCTTCGACACCCGGCAACGGATGAAGTCGATCAGTCTCTCCGAGATCAGGGGCAGCCATTCCTGGACGTTCGTGAAGAGTTCGCCGATGGCCTGCGGGGTTGAGCACTGCTGACGGATCTGCCGATACCACCCGATCTGTTCCGGTGGAAGCACATCCTCCAGGAAGAACAGCCGGAACGGTTCCAACCGCTTCGCGAGAGACACTGCCGAGGTCGGGCGCAAGTGTTCGTGCACGTCATGGGTGAACTTCGGGCCGAACCCGATCCGGTCACGGAGGTGGGCGAACATCGCGACAGTGTTCTCAATGTACACGTCGTCATCGAACGCTTGCCCGGACGGCCACGTTGGCCACGCCTCGCCCCAGGGAGTGCGTGACGGGTCGGGAGTGTGTGGCCGAGTTGCCGGGACGAAGCCACCTCCGCCGTACGCACCGACCTGGCACCGGATGTACTGCCACCCGTCCTCCATGTACCTCAGGATGTCATCCTCAAGTTCTGGCAAGGTGTTGCCAACCGCGTGTGCATAGCACGGCACGGCCGAGCGCACCGGTCCGCCGAGCAACTGGTAGACCGGCATCCCGGCTTCCTTGCCCTTGATGTCCCACAGGGCGATGTCGATGCCGGCGAGGGCCGCGTTGTGGGTCGGACCACTGCGCCAGTACCCACTTGTGAAGGTCGACTGCCAGATGTCCTCGATCATCGCGGGATCACGGCCGATGAGGCGCGGGGCCATCCACTCCTCAATCGCGGCGACGACGGCACCGGTGGCGTTGTAATCGTGCGCCGAACCGATGCCGTAGAGACCGGGCTGGTCGGTAAGAACCTTGACGATCACCCACGTGGCCGTGACCCGTGTGCGGATGCACTTGATACCGGTGATTCGTGCCATTGGGTGCCCCCTTCAAGGGTCATGCGTGTGCCAGTGTCCCCGCTTCCTAGCGGGGATGCGTGGCGATACTGGCTGCTCAGAGCGTCCGTGCGGCGTTTTCCTCGGCCAGGGCGAAGGCGTCATCCTGGGGGTGGTAGCCCACAAGCTGGCGCGTCTCCTCAAGATCCATGCGCAGGTACCGGTTGTTTGAGATGCCGTTCACGACCGCGAACGTGACGTGTGGCGCCCCCGACACGCACGCATCGAACAAGCGTGCAAGGTCGTGATATGTGACACGGAGCGCCTGTGTCTCGGCATTGACCTCGAGGTTCACGGCCTCGCGCGCGGTCACACCACCGATCCGTATCGCGATGGCCGAGAACGCGCCGTTTGACTGCGCCACGAACGCCGCGCAGACGGCCTCGCCCCACGCCTTGGATGCACCGTAGACGTTCCCCGGGAACGGCACGTCCGATGCGCGGGACTGCCGTGACACGGGGTACCCATTGACGGCGTTGACCGAACTCGCGAATACGACGCGCTTCACACCAGCTTCGGTCGCGGCGTGTAGGATGTTGTAGGTCGCCTTGATATTCCGGTCAAGCAGGCTTTCATAGAAGTCCGCACCTGGGCTGGGATCCGCCGCGAGGTGGAGGACTGTGTGCGCCCCCTTGACGGCGTGCCGCGCGGCATCGAGGCTGGCCATGTCGGCCGCATCGCCGACGGTCACTTCGTCACCCGGACGCGCGCCTGACGGTTCGCGGAGATCGACCAGTCGCACCCTCCACGGTTGTGCCGGGGGTGCGCCATCCTGTTCGCCGGCAAGCCATGCGCGGTAGAAGGTGCCGATCCGTCCGGCGCCACCGGTCACAACGAGGAGTGGGTTCTGATGCGGTGCGGTCATTGGCATGGAGTCCTTTTTGACGAAGATGGAACAGGGCGTGATTGGGAATGGTCCCGCCGTCCCCAGACCATAGAGGTTGCCCGCGGGAGGCCTCGGTTAGTGCTCTGAGTCACGATGCGGGGACGGTAAGGGAGGCTCTTGGTCAGTCGCGCGAAACGCCAGCGACCGTCCAGGCCCGGTCCATCCAGTGGAAGATCTTCTTGGCTTCGGCGAGTGCGTCGTACCCTGGACGCATCTGGCATTGCACGCTTGCCTCGAAGCCGATTGCCCCGCGCCAGCCCGCGCGGTCCATGAGGCTGAGGTAGCGTGGAAGGTCGAAGGTCCCCTCGCCGGCCAGGAGGAACTGGTATTCGATCGGATGTCCATCCGGACCGAATGCCTTGCCCACGCCGTTTCCCGGCACCCTCCAGTTCTCAGGTTCGGGCTGGTCGAGGTATCGGCAGTGCTGATCCTTGATCTCAACCGACTTCGAGAGCGGTGCGAGACGTGCAACAGCGGCTTCAAGCGGTAGGTTCACCACCTCGAAGTGGCTGACGTCAAAATCAAGGGCGACATACGGAGACCCGACCGCGTGGATCAGCCACTCGGACCGCTCCGGTGTATCGATCGCTGCGCCGACGTGCGGCTCAATGCACACGATGACGCCGCGCTTGGCAGCGTGATCGCCGAGTTCACCGAGCCTGTCAACCAACTGGTGCTTGTGTGTCTCGAAGTCCGCCGGACTGCCCCCACTGCCTGTGTTCAGCGCGGGCACTACCTGATGCGGCAGGGCCAACTCCACGCAGAGGTCGATCGTGTCTCGAAGCCGGGCCAAGGCGATGTCGGCCTTCGCCTGATCATCACCGATGATCGGCTGGTTTCCAACTACGGAGGCCAATTCGAGATCGTGCGACACCATCATGGATTTGAGATGCGCACGGTCTGATGCGGACCACTTGGTGAAGTCGCCGGCATTCTGGACGTACGTTCCACCGATGGGATAGCCCGGCACCACGCTGATCGCGAGGGACTGAAACCCCATCCTGGCGAGTTCCGGGACGAAGACGGTGTACGGCACCGTTGCCATGCTCCACGTGTTGTAGCCGATCTTCATTTCTACTTCCCTTCACGGCTGCCGATCGGGCAACCGACTGCGTCCTCATCGCGGCTGGCACGTCGATTCGGTTTCAGTCCAGCGTCGAGAGATGCCCGATGACTGACCCGGGATGCCTGCCCTGGATCCCGGCATACCGGGGATCGGCCTCTGACCCGCGGTAACCCGGAAATGCGGGTGCATCGTACCCGCGCGCATCGAAACCCGGGATCGACGTGGTCGGCATGCCGCAACTTTCTGACAATCTGGCCGGTTAACTCGCGACTGGCCAACGTTCTGTCGATAACCGAACTAGGGAGTTTTGCGTCCACTAGTTATTCCTGTTGCTCCGGGCGACTGCCAATGCGCGGAGCGGTCAATGGGAATGGACACGGCGGGCGGGGTTGCCACGGCCAGTCTTTCCGTGGACGCAGTGCCTTGCTGATCCAAGTCGTCCTCCGGCGTGTCCGAAGAAGGGCGCGTCGGCATGTGGTCGCATGGCCTGCGGGCATTCCTGCCTTCATGTCTCACGATTGACCACTCTGCCTTCGGGGGTTCAAACCGGGATCCAATGGCTTGCCGACCCAGTGCGAGGACAACGGCATTGCCGCGCACTATGCACGAGGCTCCTGGAGATGGCGTGTGAGGAAACACGTCTAAACGCAGGCACTACACCAGATAGGGAGATCCCACACTCATGGCGCTTCGAATCAACTACAACCTCGCATCGTCCTCGGCCCAGCGTGGCTTGGGCGCAAGCCAGGACGCGTACGCCAAGCAGGCGACCCGTCTTTCCACCGGCCTGCGCATCAACACCGCGGCCGACGATGCCGCCGGCATGGCGGTCAGCGAGAAGCTCAAGAACCAGGTCCGTGGCCTCAACCAGGCGCAACGCAACGCCCAGGACGGCATCAGCCTCATCCAGACGGCTGAGGGTGCGCTCACCGAGACGCACTCACTCCTCGCCCGCATGCGTGAGCTCGCCGTCCAGTCGTCCAACGACACCCTTTCCGAGAGTGATCGTGCCAACCTTCAGGTCGAGTTCACCGCCCTCTACGCCGAGGTGGACCGCATCTCATCGACCACCGCGTTCAACGGCATCCTCCTTCTGAACAATGCCGACGTCGCGACCGGCATGACGCTCCAGATCGGTGCCAACAATGGGAACACCTTCACCCTGACCGTGGGTGGAGCCCAGATGACGACGTTGAACTCCAACTTCGATAGTGCAGCGGCGACGCTCACGACCATCGGCTTCCAGAGTGCCGCGAGCGCGGTGATATCTGCGGTTGATGCTGCCGTGAACGCGGTCAGCACTGCCCGTGCCGGTCTCGGTGCCCTCCAGAACCGTCTGGAGAGTGTCGGGCGTTCCCTCGCGGTCGCTTCCGAGAACACGGCTGCTGCCAATAGCCGCGTTGCCGATGCCGACATCGCTGCGAGCATGAGCGAACTTGTGCGTTCCCAAATTCTCCAACAGGCGGGAGTATCGGTTCTCGCTCAGGCGAACCAGGCGCCGTCGCTCGTCCTCCAGTTGCTCCGGTAACCAGTCGTGCCCCGGACCTTCCACAGTTGTCACGAGTAGTGACAACTCGGAATCCGTATTGAGGAGACGCCCACTACCTTGAATGCCGGGTAGTGGGCGTTCCTGTTTTCTGGACAGTGGACCACGATCAGCGGGAATCGTTCTCTCGCGTTTTGTGTGTGGTCGTGCTACGGTTTCGTCGGCGATTTTCCGGGAGGCATGCACGTGGACTGCGGTGCGTGTGGCACTCACCTCCCCACCGATGCCCGTTTCTGTCATCGGTGCGGACGACCTGTAGCGCGCGCCCGGCAAGACCGTGAAGAGATCGGCGCCGAGGTGGTCACTCGATACCGGTGCAGCCGACATCCCTCGCGTGAGACCTTGCTGCGGTGTGGCAGATGTCTGGAACCGTATTGCCACGACTGCCTGACGCACACTGCGGCGGGCATGCGGTGTTCTGATTGCAGCGGCATCCGACGACCATGGTTCGCGCCTCGGTGGGCCCAACGAGGCCGTTCGGCACTGACGTTCCTTGTCCTTTGCGCGCTGATCATCATCTACATGATCGTGCGGTCGGGGATTACGCGTGGCGGGAGGCCAAGTGGGCAACCCCAGTTCGTGCCTCCAATTTCGCGTTCGGCTGACGTTGCGCCGCGATAAGAACCTCGCAATTGTGCGTTTTTTTGGTTGGCCCTATCCTTGCCAGATGACCGAGCCTGTTCCGAGCCGCGAATCCGTGGGACATGACGGCGAGACCGAACAAAACGGTCACGACGCGCATGGTCACGACGCGCATGGTCACGACGCGCATGGTCACGACGCGCATGGTCACGACGCGCATGGTCACGACGCGCATGGTCACGAGGGCAACGTTTCTGCCCTCGTTCCATTGGCCGGGTGTGGACTGTTCCTG
>CANFGH010000104.1 GCA_947446285.1 Chloroflexota bacterium | reverse complement strand
ATCCCACTTGATCAGGTTGAAGCGTTCCGGAAGGGCTTGACGGAGGCGGGGGTCCGCAACACGGTCTCGGTGTACGACGGTGAGCCCCATGCATTCGTACATGATGCCGCCGGGATTGCAGCCGGTGGTGCGCAAGGTAAGGCGTGGACGCAGATGACCGATTTCCTGAAAGACAACTTGCAGGGAACACGCGCATCTGCACCGGATCCTGACGGGGCAAGGTCGTCAACCTCCCCAACCCCCTTGAGCTATCTCTTCGCACTTGCATACGAGCACTCGTTCGGGATGGGTGGTCATGGTCATGGGCATGGGTAGCAGGCATCAGGGAGACGAAGGTGCCTGACGGCATGAGGATGGGGGCACCGCGACGCGCACCTCCGCCAATGCGTCCCGGAGCGCCCTGTGTCAAGTGTCTCACCCTTCCCCGCCCGGGGGCATCGTTCTGCGACCGTTGCGGCACGGCGCTTGGAGGGCCTCGTCTCGAACTCATGCAGGCACCATCCGCGCCCAGTGCGCGGGAACGTGACGCGGACTTGCCGTTGCCCGGGAGTTCGCCATCACGGCCGGTGTATGTGGCAAGCCCGCAGTGGTATCCCCGGTCCGGATCGATTACGCCTGATCGGCGCGAACCCGGACCGTTTGCAACGGGGTTCGGGTTCGGCCTTGGCTGGATCGCCGCCCGCCTTGCTTTCCAGGTGTTGATGCTTGCACTCCTCGCGTTCATTGGGATTGCGCTGTTCGGTCCGACGCTGCGTGTCCTCGGGGTGTGGTGATCGTTCCTTGGGGAGTGCCGTTCCTGCCTTGATGGGCCTTCGCGAACGTCTGAGCACGCACTGTGGCTGATCGCGGGTCGTGCAAACCGCTACGATCATCCCCCATGAACACCACACCAACGTCGCCTACCGTCATCGTCCGGCAGATGCTTCCCGAAGACGGCCGTGCATTCGTCGGACTGATCGATGCGCTTGCCGACTATGAGAACCTTGACCGTCCTGATCCCGACGCGAAGGCACGCCTCCTGGTGGACGCATTCTCCGAGCGTCCCCGGTTCGAAGTTCGCCTCGCTGAGGTGGACGGTGTTGTTGCCGGATACGCATTCTTCTTCATGACGTATTCGAGTTTTCTGGCGAAGCCCTTGCTCTATCTCGAAGACATCTTCGTCCTCACCGAACACCGAGGCGTGGGTGCCGGCAAGGCCCTGTTCGATGCATGCGTGAGAGAGGCACGGGCGCGCGGATGCGGGCGCATGGAGTGGAGGGTGCTCACCTGGAACGAACCGGCGATAGCCTTCTACCTGCGGCGGGGTGCCCAGAACCTTGAGGAGTGGCATACCTTCCGTCTCGACGGTGACGCGCTTTCTGGTGCCGTTCCCGAATGAGATGAGGCCGCCACTGGGTGTTTACAGACTTTAGGGCTTGAAGCCACGAGTTCTGGAACGTCGTTGGCTTCTCCAACGAGAGGGTCTGGCCGGTCTCCTCGGCGGTCTCACTGGATCAGCCGGGGACCCCTGGATCCTCGTTCGCTGGGGTGTTAACAGACTTTAGCCCCGAGACACGCAAGTTTTACGAGGGCAATCGGGAAAGTAGAGACGGTTCGTTTGGGCGACCTTGGATCTCATAGGAGGCGCTTGATCGCTGCTTCTACCTCGTCCTTCGGGGCTGGGCCTTCGAACTTCGCGGCGATGTTCCCTGACTTGTCGATCAGGAAGACCCATGGTTCGCTCGTGAGCCCCCATTCCGTCACCGTCTCGAACGGGGTTCGGGTAGCAGGATCCTTGAAGATTTCCACGTGAACGAACGACGCGCTCCCGGAAAGTGTTTTCTTTAACGCCTGCATCTCGTTGACCATCGGGGCACACGTCTGGGTCGCGCAAAACCCGGGGGTTGCGAAGATCACGACGGTCGGTTTCCCGAGGGCAATCGCGTCTGCAATGGTCAGGTCGTGCATGTCGTTCGGCGTGACCCCGCTGTCAATCTGCTTGATATCACTGACATCACGTGCGGTCAGGTTCTTGCTGCGCGGTGCCGGCGACCCGATGCCGGGAGTATCAGGCTTGACCTTGACCGGGAACCGCGTCCGCGCCGGATCCAGGGCCGTGCCGCCAACGGTCCCGGTGACCTCCACACCCCACATCCCACTGCGATCGAAGTCGACCGATGCAACGTACAGCCCCTTGCCCTTCATATCGACCCAGCGGTACGTCGGGGTGATGGTCTGCCCAACCTTTGCGGCCTGAGGTTCGATCGGGAAGAAGAACTGCAAGCGCAGGTCGGCATCTGGCAGTCGTTGTGGCTCGGTCGCACCGTCCGGAAAGTGCAGAATTCCAAGGGTGAACCGGTTCGGGCCGACCGCGAGGTCGGTAGCCGGGACTATCGCCTGCATCCGGTTCGGGCCTGGCTTTGTCAATCCGCTCCATGCGTCTTCCGGGGGGCGCGCGCCGTCAGCTCCCGATGCACCGTTGCGAAGCGATATCCCGCATGAGGCTAGCGCTCCAGCCGCGGCTGACCCACCTGCTAGCTGGATCATGCTTCGGCGGGTCTGATTGCGGACGCGAATGGCAGTGGTTTCAGTCATCAGCATCACCTCGGGATCGTTCGCGCGGGGACTTGCAATCCCGTCTATCCATTGTGGCAGCCGTCGACGCGGACGGTCTCCTGACTGTCTCGAGCAGGAAACCACTGGTGCGTCACGTGATGACCGGACTGGCATGCAACAATCTCCCCGCCATGACAACCGATGCCCGGGAGACCCACTTGCGTTCCCTGATCCGCGATGTGCCGGACTTTCCCCAGCCAGGCATCCTGTTCAAGGACATCACTACGTTGATCCGGGATCGGGAGGCATTCCGAGACGTCATTGACGGAATCGCCCGCGCCTATCGCGGTTTGCAGATCGACTTGGTCGTAGGCGTTGAATCCCGCGGGTTCATCTTCGCCGCCCCGGTCGCCTTGGACCTGCATGCCGGTTTCGTGCCAGTGCGCAAGCCCGGCAAGCTGCCCGCTCACGTGATCTCACAGTCCTATGCACTCGAGTACGGCCGGAATACGCTTGAACTGCATGACGACGCGATCGTGCCGGGCCAGCGGATCCTGATCGTTGACGATGTGCTTGCGACTGGCGGTTCCTTGGAAGCGACGATTGCGCTGGTTGAGCGTCTCGGTGGGATTGTGGTCGGTGTGTCCGTTGTCATCGAACTCGGGTTCCTAGGTGGCCGCGAACGGCTTGCCGGACATTCGATCCATTCCCTGATTACGTACTGACCGGCACGCACACTGGGCTTCCTCCGGTCGAAACGGTCGCTCGCAAGCGATGTCCACCTGCAAGGATGCTGCCGATGCCCGAAGACACCTCCGTTCCAAGCGATGGACTGACGGCCGGATACGCCGCCGTTGTCTGGAACTCGCCGGCTGGTCCAGCTGATCACCCGACCGTGGCGATCCTCGACCAGACCCGGCTCCCGCATGTTGTTGACGTCGTCGTCGCCCGGAGTTGGAGGACTGTCGCCTCGGCAATCCGGACCATGCAGGTCCGCGGTGCGCCGGCGATCGGTATCGCGGCCGCGATGGGAGTGGCACTTGCGGCACACGAGGCACCTGACGACACCTCCCGATTTCATGCTTTCATCGATGATGCGTGCACTGACCTTGCCACCACCCGGCCGACTGCCGTCAATCTTTTCTGGGCAATTGACCGGATGCGCCGTTGCCTATCGGGATTGAGGGCACGCAGCGCCGACGCCGATGAATGCCGGCGCGTGGTGACGCACGAGGCACTGTCCATTTCGCGTGAAGATGAAGCGTCCTGCTACGCCATCGGAACCCATGGGATGTCGCTCTTTTCCTCCGGTGATGGGGTACTGACCCACTGCAATGCCGGTGCGTTGGCCACGGGTGCCTGGGGAACGGCCTTGGCACCCATCTTCCTTTCCCATCGCGCGGGTGTCCGGCTTCACGTGTTCGTCGATGAGACACGACCATTCCTTCAAGGAGCCCGCTTGACTGCATGGGAGCTGATGGAAGCTGGCATCGACAGTACCTTGATAACTGACAGCATGGCCGCGCACTTCATGGGGCAGGGTGCGATCCAGAAGGTCATCGTGGGTGCTGACCGGATTGCCGCCAACGGCGACGTCGCGAACAAGATCGGCACCTATGGTGTGGCCATCATTGCTCATGAACACGGGATCCCGGTCTATGTGGCCGCCCCAACCTCTACCGTTGATCTGTCCTTGGCGTCAGGACGTGAGATCACGATCGAGATGCGGGATCCGGCCGAGGTCACGTCGTTTCGTGGCCAACCGGTCGCGCCGACCGGAATGCACGCGCTGCACCCGGCGTTTGATGTGACCCCGGCGAAGTACGTGACCGCCATCATCACCGAGGTCGGCGTCCATTACCCGCCGTTCGGACCCGCGCTTGCCAGCGCGGTGGCTTCCACACAAGCCAGATAGCCCGGCGCTTGGCCCCAATCACCGGATCTCGGGCCCGTACACGGTACCTTGTTGGCCCGAACAATCGGGCACGATATGCGTCGGGAATGGCGACGGCCGGTCCCCGGTTGGCGATACTTGTGGGTACTTCCTGCCGATGCCTGAAGGGAACCGCTGATGACCCAGACTGACCACTCTGCGCACGCTGTGGCGCTTGGATCCGGGGGCGAGGCGCGCTTGGCCGTGATCGGCGGCAGCGGCTTCTACGACATGCCGGGCCTTGAGGACCGCGCCGAGGTCGTCGTGGAGACACCATTCGGTCCCACGAGCGATCCGATCATCACCGGGCGACTAAATGGGATGCCGGTGGCATTCCTGGCCAGGCATGGGCGCGGACACCGTTACCTCCCGACTGAGGTCCCGGTTCGCGCCAATATCTACGCCCTGAAATCCATCGGGGTGCAATGGATCATCGCGGTCAGCGCGGTCGGGAGCATGCGGGAGGAGCTCGCACCTCGCGATGTCGTCATTCCGGATCAGTTGTTCGACCGGACAATGCACCGGCCCGGAACATTCTTTGGTGATGGGATCGTGGCGCATGTGGGCTTCGCTGACCCGTTCTGTCCTCACCTCTCAGCGGCACTTGGCGATGTCGCGAGCCGGTCGGGCATTACCGCCCACCGCGGGGGGACGTATGTGTGCATCGAGGGGCCTCAGTTCTCGTCACGGGGGGAGTCGCAGGTCTTCCGCCAATGGGGCATGGACATCATTGGCATGACCGCCATTCCCGAAGCACGACTCGCGCGGGAGGCCGAGATCTGTTACGGGATGCTCGCGTTTGTGACCGATTACGACGTCTGGCGCGAGAATGAGGAGGCGGTGACCGTGGAAATGGTTATCCGAAACCTGCAGGCGAATGTCGCCGCGGGCCAGAAGATTGTCACCGGGGCGGTGTCGCACGTGCGCCATGACCGGACGTGCCCGTGCGCATCAGCCCTGCACGGGGCGATCATGACCGCACCGGACCGCATTCCCGAAGCGACTCGCCGGCGCCTCGGCCCGATCGTGAGCCGGTACCTGCCGTAGGTCGCGCGTCAAGGCGTCGCGCAATTTTCGGAACGCTTCCGCCATCAGTGACTCCGCTTTCGATCAGCCATGGCGGTCGTGAACCTTGCATCCATGATCTGGAAACCTAATAAAGTAGCTAAACTAACTGTAGTATCTTGGCAGTCGTTTCACCATTCGGGTCGGGTCCGACCACGCACGAGCACGGCTTGCCAACTTGCAAGGTAGCCAGGCTTCCTGGGCCGATTAGAAACCGAAAGGATCCTTAGTACTCATGAGCGCCGCGACGATCCTGTGCATTGGAACGGTCGGGATTGATGAGGTCGAGACCCCCGCCGCCCGCATCGAGAACGTACTTGGCGGGTCTGCGTCCTATTTCGCGGTCGCGGCAAGTGTGGTTGGGTCACAGGCTCAGTTGGTGAGCGTCGTCGGTGACGACTTTCCGGACGACCACCGCCACATGCTCGCCGCACGAGGTGCCGACCTTGCGGGGTTGGTGACCCTTCCGGGCAAGTGCTTCCGGTGGGGTGGGCGGTACCACGAAGACATGAACCAGCGGGAGACGCTCTACACCGACCTCAACGTCCTGTCGCAGTTCGACCCGCACCTTCCCGACCACTTCCGGGAAGCGCGGTACGTCTTCCTCGCCAACACCGATCCGGCGCTCCAGATCAAGGCGCTCGACCAAGTGCGTGCACCCGATCTGGTCGTGCTCGACTCGATGAACCTCTGGATCAACATCGCACGGCCGGTCCTGCATGACGCGATCTCACGCGTTGACGTGCTACTCATGAACGACGAGGAGATCCGGCAGTACACCGGCGCGACGAATGTCCTCGTCGGTGCGCGGCAGATCCTCGGCAGTGGTCCGCAGGCGGTGATCGTCAAGCGTGGCGAATACGGTGCCGTCCTGGTGCATCGTGAGGGGATGTTCACGTGTCCGGCCTTTCCCGTCGACCATGTCGTGGACCCGACCGGTGCGGGCGACAGTTTCGCCGGGGGGTTCGTCGGCCACCTGGCCCAGACGCGCGACCATTCTCTGGCAAACTTTCGGCGTGCAATCGCTCATGGGTGCGTGGTGGCGTCATTCACCGTTGAGGATTTCAGTACGAACCGACTGGTTTCGGTCACTCCCGAGGCACTGGTGGACCGGTATCGCGCTCTGCGCGACCTGACCCAGTTCGATGACGTGACCCCGGCTCATCCGCCCGTCGGTTCTGTCCACCATGCGCAGGGCGCACCGCACTGACCAACCGATTGGCACGTGCCGCGGTGGTGGGGGTGCTCACCGCCACATCGCGGCGAGGCGATTGCCATCGTTGAAAGAATGAGAGAAGTCCATTGACGAACGCAAGTGTTCCGCATCACATCAAGGACGCCGGCCTCGCAACCCGCGGGCAGCAGCGCATCGAATGGGCCGCGCAGGACATGCCAGTCCTCGGCTTGGTCCGCGACCGCTTCGAACGCGAGAAGCCGTTCGCCGGGATCCGTCTGGGCGCGTGCCTGCATATCACGACCGAGACCGCGAATCTCCTGATTGCCCTCAAGGCCGGCGGGGCCGACGTGACCGCGTGCGCGTCGAATCCCCTTTCGACCCAGGACGAGACCGCGGCCGCGCTCGTCGTCGGACACGGAATCTCGGTCTACGCCATCAAGGGTGAAGACGAGGCGACCTACCACAGTCACATCAGCAAGGTCCTGGACACCAAGCCGAACATCACGATGGACGATGGATGTGACCTGGTCGCCGAGATTCACAAGAACCGGAATGACCTCTTCGAGACGATCATCGGAGGCACCGAAGAGACGACGACGGGGGTCATCCGCCTCAAGGCGATGGAGAAGAACGACGTCCTCCAGTTCCCGATCATCGCGGTGAACGAAGCCGCTACCAAGCACCTCTTCGACAACCGCTATGGCACCGGACAGTCGACCCTTGATGGGGTCGTCCGCGCGACGAACATCCTCCTTGCCGGCAAGGTCATCGTGGTGTGTGGCTTTGGATGGTGCGGACGGGGGATCGCCATGCGCGCCCGAGGCATGGGTGCGAGCGTGATCGTGACCGATGTGGATCCGACCCGCGCACTCGAGGCGGTCATGGAGGGCTACCGGGTCCTTCCGATCGCTGATGCCGCCCGTGAGGGAGACCTGTTCCTGACCGTCACCGGCAACATCCATGTCATCGACAAGGCCCACTTCGCGGTCATGAAGACTGGCGCGATGGTTGCGAATTCCGGTCACTTCAACGTGGAGATCAACCTCCCCGGCCTCGAGGAGATGAGCGTCAGTCACCGCAAGGTGCGTGACTACGTCGATGAGTTCCTCATGCCCGACGGTCGCAAGATCTTCGTCCTGGGCGAGGGTCGTCTCATCAACCTCGCGGCTGGTGACGGCCATCCGGCGTCAGTGATGGACATGAGCTTCGCAAACCAGGCGCTGGCAGCGGAATACATGGTCAAGAACGCCAAGGGCCTCACCGCCCATGTCTATGATGTGCCACTTGACATCGACCGTGAGGTCGCGCGCCTCAAGTTGCATGCCCTCGGCGTGACGATTGACACCCTTACTGCCGAGCAGGACAAGTACATCAACTCCTGGGAAGAAGGCACGTAGACCGAACGCACGGCGCACCACCCCTCGTCACGCACCTGCGGGATGAGGGGTGCTTCTCTGGGTAGTCGGGAGATGCTGGGCAGTGGCGCCGGTTCCACACCCAAGCGATGCGACAAAGGAAAGACGCACGGTGAGCACGACCTTCATGCGCAGCCCCCGGCTGCTCTTCACATCGGAATCTGTCACCGAAGGGCATCCTGACAAGGTTTGCGACCAGATCAGCGACGCCATTCTGGATCTCTGCCTGTCGCGTGATCGAATGTCGCGCGTCGCGTGCGAGTCGTCGGTGAAATCCAGTCCTGATTGGGACTGGGTCGCTGTGTATGGCGAGATCACGCCTCTGCCGGCAGAACGCGAGATCCGCGCGGTGGTGCGACAGGTCCTGACCGACATTGGGTACACGCGACATGAACTTGGCGCTTCGGCACCCGAAGCGCAAATTGAGGTGCGCCTCACCGGGCAATCCGCCGACATCGATCTCGGTGTCAGCCAACGCGTTGTCCAGGCCAAGGAGCGCAAGGTCGGTGCTGGCGACCAGGGCATGATGATTGGGTTCGCGTGCAACGAAACCCCGGAGTTCATGCCGCTCTCGATTGCCTATGCGCACGATCTGTGCCGGCGTCTTGCCGAAGTCCGCAAGTCCGGATTACTCCCCTACCTGCGTCCGGACGGCAAGTCGCAGGTAACCGTCGAGTACTGCGAAGGCAAGCCGGTCAGGGTTGATACGGTCGTGGTGTCCACGCAGCATGACGACGGGATCAGCCAAGCGCAGATCAGCGCTGATATCCGCGCCCATGTCATCGATGTCATCATCGACCCCAAGCACCTTGACGAGGGCACGAAATATCACATCAATCCCACCGGGAACTTCGTTATCGGTGGGCCGCTTGGAGATTCCGGCCTCACCGGACGAAAGATCATCGTCGACTCCTACGGCGGTGTTGCCCGCCATGGCGGTGGTGCCTTCTCGGGCAAGGATCCGACAAAGGTCGACCGCTCTGGTGCCTACGCCGCCCGGTATGTCGCCAAGAATGTTGTGGCGGCCGGTCTCGCAGATCGGTTCGAGGTGCAACTGGCCTACGCGATCGGTGTAGCCGATCCGGTTTCGATCAGTTTCGAGACCTTCGGAACCGAGCATGTCGACGAAGAGGTGATCGAAGGGCTCATCAGGCGCCACTTCAACCTGACGCCGGCCGGGATCATCGAAACGCTTGACCTGCGCCGACCGATCTATCGCAAGACCGCTGCATACGGCCATTTTGGACGTCGAGGCGGTGACGACTTCCCATGGGAGCGGACCGACCTTGCCGCGACCTTGGCAGCTGGTGCCGGTCTCCCCGCGCCAGCGGCGGTACCATCGCACTGATACCGGGCGGAACGTGTCCCCGCCATTCGCTTTGCGGCGAGTGGCGGACGGCTCTGCGCATCGGTCAGGTTGACACGATCACCACGTGCCGGCTGGTGGCGGGTTGCAACAAAAGGTGTGTCCCGGGTTCGGGAGTGCCGAGGAGGCTGCCATGCGGATCCTGATTACCGGCGCGGGCGGGTTTGCCGGAAGCCACCTTGCCGACCACTGCCTGGCACGTTCCGAAACCGAGGTTTTCGGTCTCGTTCGCTCCTCCGCCCGTTCGGGAAACGCCCCGCGCACATCTGACCGTTTCCGGTTGATCGAGGCAGATGTTCGCAACGCAGGTGCCATCGACCGGGCAATCCAGGAAGCCAAGCCTGAGGTGGTCTTCCACCTCGCCGGGCAGGCGTTTGTCCCGGCGTCGTTCGACGATCCGACAGGGACGTTGCTCGACAACGCGGTCGGTCAGCTGAACGTCATCAGGGCAATCCTGCGCCATGCCCCGACAGCCCGTCTGCTGGTCGTCGGGTCGTGCCTCGAATATGGAATGGTCCGGCCGGATGAAAACCCGGTGGATGAGAAGGTCATGCTGCGCCCGGCAGATCCGTATGCGGTCAGCAAGGTGACCCAGGACATGATGGGGTACCAGTACTTCGCGTCCAACGAACTGCAGGCAATCCGGGTCCGACCGTTCAATCACACCGGGCCACGCCAGCGCGAGGATTTCGTGGCAAGCCGCTTTGCGCGGCAAATTGCCGAAATCGAGGCAAACCAGCGAATCCCGGAACTTCAGGTTGGCAACTTGTCCGCGGTCCGTGACTTCACGGACGTGCGGGACATGGCCCGTGCATACTTCTTGGCTGCAACCCGTGGCGTGCCCGGAGAGGTCTACAACATCGGTTCGGGCGCCGGGCGCCGCGTCGATGAGGTCTTGCGCACCCTCGCGGCGTTCAGCCAGGTCTATTTCACGATCCGCGAGGATCCGACCCGCCTTCGTCCTCCGGACGTGCCGTCCCTAGTCTGCAATTCGGCCAAGTTCCGGGCCCAGACCGGTTGGGAACCCTTGATCCCGTTCGAACGGACCATGCATGACCTGCTCAATCATTGGCGGGCAGAGATTTCAGGGGTGCAGATCGAAAACCTCGCACTTGGAGTGGGTGAAAACCCGTCATCCGAGGTGGTCACCGCCCAGCCGTCGCCAGCCGATGTCGGCATGGTGAGGCAGGGTGTCACGTAGGAATTTTCCAGCTCAAGACGGCGATGTGACCGCACAATGGAAATGGCCTACCCTGCGGGATAGGCCATTGGGTGCGGAGGATAGCAGGGGTCGGTTCCGCCCTCAGTGCGTTCCGTGAGACTTCACGTATTCGAGTGCCAAGGCAACCGTCCTAATGTGCTGGGCGGCTTCATCCGGGATCTCAACCCCGTAGTTGTCCTCGAACGCCATGATCAGTTCGACAAGGTCAAGCGAGTCTGCCCTGAGGTCGTCGGTAAAAGACGCCTCTAGGACAACCTTTTCCTTATCGACCTTGAGGGTATCGGCGATGATGTCGCGCAACCGTTCGAACGTAATGTCGTCGCTCATAGGGTTCCTCATGGCATTCGGTGCCGTCCGGCAGGATATGGCGTCGGAGCACCGGTCGTCACCCATCAGTATACGACCGGTCGCCGCCAGCAGGCCTTCGCCATCCTTCTTCACATGGCATTGCTGGCCCGGCATCGCGGCCGCCACTTTCGGATAATCGACACAGTGCGTGCCGATTGTTTGACACTTGGAAGTACGGTT
>CANFGH010000103.1 GCA_947446285.1 Chloroflexota bacterium | reverse complement strand
CACTTGCGGATTGCCTCGCGTTGCGCGGAAGTGGCTGGCACGAGCGGCTGTGATGGAATGCCTGCTCCATATCCCAAGAGGCTGATGGCTCCCTTAAGCGACGCCAACCAGTGACCAGCCAACGAATGAAGCCCTGCAAGGTCATTGATCTGCTTCTGCAATGCCCGCACCGTCGCAAGATCGCTGCGTCGGGCTGCTTCAAACAGATCCTTGAACGTACCAGCGGTCAGGTTTCCCATGCCGGGCACTGCCCCGTCTCCGCCGAGCAGGGCACTCGCTGCCATGGCGAACTCTGCACCTTGCAGGACACGGAAATCAGGACGCTGCTCCTTGATGCGGAGGAGTGCCTGGAAGTGTGCGAGGTTTCCGGACGAGTCCTTGATGCCAAGGATTCGAGGCTCGGCCGAAAGCTTTGCAACCGACGACGGCGAAATGTTGTGATGCGTCGATTGGGGGATGTTGTAAAGGAGAATTGGCAGCGGAGACGCATTCAGGATTGCCTCGATGTGCCGAACGTGCGCGTCGTCGCCGACGTCGTTGTAGTACGGGGAACCGGCAACAAGCGCATCGGCGCCAGCATCTGTCGCGCGTCGCACTTCGTCCAGCGTGGGACCGGTAGCAGGAAGCATTACCCCTGCAAGAACCGGTGCCCTGCCAGCGGAGACCTTCACGGAGTGCTTGACAACATCGAGCCTCTGCCCAGACGTCAACCATGCGCCCTCCCCGCACCCTCCTAATATGAAGAGACCGGTGGCACCCTCCGCGAGAATGTGATTGGATAGTCCCTCGAGCGCCGGTACGTCCACTCCCCCTGCATCAGTCAGCGGCGAAATGACTGGCGGCACAATCCCGGTAAGGACGGCGTCCCAAGTCCAATGGTGGCCCTTGTTTGGCATCAGTTCGGTCTCTCTCCTTGGCGCCGACCATTATCTCGGCGTAGGCCGCCATCGTACCCATACCTAAAGATCTGCGCAGTACCAATCCTGCCCCGCATGGCCGCCGTTTGACCATTCCATCCGTCGCTGAGGGGTGTGATACGCTTCCATTACGGAAGCATTGGCTCAAGTGTCTGCTTTGCCGTGTGACACATGGGGGCTCACCCCATCGTGATCAGCTTCAGATTGGGAGATGCCCGACATCCGGTGGTAGTTCCAAAACACTGCATCCCGGCTACTCTTGCGCGGGTCACTCCCGCCATCATGACACCCAGGCATGCCCGATGACATTCACGAAAGACACCGCGCGTCAGAGTGATGCGTCAGCGCTTACCAAGCATGTGTCCAGTTTGGAGCGTGCGCCCTCCGTAGTGACCACAGACCCCGTGGCGCGTGTTCGCTGGATCAACGATCACCTACCTGCCGGTTCGCTCTACAGCGACGCGAAGCGCGCGGTACATCCGGATTCGAGGGCATCGTGGAGGCTTAGCCCAGAGCCGTTCTGGATCACTGAAGAGATGGGGGCATTCCTGACCAATCTCGGAAGTGACCTCCAATCATTCTATCGAGCAATCAACACCCTGTACCTTGCCTCAGTCAAGGGCACGCAACCGGCCTGGGTTGCCGAATATTTCGATCTTGGACGACCCGAGTCACTCGTTGAGTACGGCCGGCTGAACCGAACAAGGCGATCCCTACCTGGCGTGATCCGGCCGGACCTCTTCTACACTGACCAAGGTTTCGTTGCGACCGAACTCGACTCGGTTCCCGGTGGGATCGGGTTTTCCGCAAGCATGGCAAACCTCTACGCGTCACTCGGCGATCACGTCCTCGGTGGTGATGACGGGATGATCGATGGGTTTCTCGGCATGGTGGCATCAGCCGCAGGCACCGCTGATCCGGTCACGGCAATCGTCGTATCGGATGAGTCGGGCGACTATTGGGACGAGATGGCCTGGTTGGCGCAAGCATGTCGTGACCGCGGTCATCAGGTCTTCGCCGTCAGGCCTCAAGATGTGACCTTTACCGAAGAAGGGATTCACGTGCCTGCGGGTGTGACGCCGGGGCCCCGTGACCCTTCCCCGACCGACCATTCCCTGCCACTCATTCACGTGTCAGTGATCTATCGCTTTTTCGAGTTGTATGACATCAAGAATATTCCCAAGTGGGAGTTGATGCTCTACGCCGCGAAGAAGCAGAAGGTTGTCATCACGCCGCCTATCAAGAGTTATCTTGAAGAGAAACTGGCGTTCGCACTCATGCACCACCCTGCATTGGCCCGATACTGGACAGCTGAGATGACCGGGCCAGTGTTCGAGCGGGTCAAGGCAATCATTCCGGAAACATGGGTACTGGACCCGCGCCCGCTGCCTCCGCACGCAACGGTCCCTGGATTTGAGGCAAACGGGGCGCCCCTGCAATCCTGGAACCAACTGCTGTCGCTCGGACAGAAGGACCGGCGCCTGGTGGTGAAGCCTTCCGGGTTTGATGCCACTGCTTGGGGAAGCCGGGGGGTCAAAATCGGCCACGATCTGCCTGAGGGCGAATGGCGTGAAGCGGTTGAAGCCGCCTTGGCAGGGTTTGCTGCCACTCGATCGATCCTGCAACGCTTCCAGACTGTCCGCCGCGCGACGGTCCCTTGGTACGACTTTGAGACCGGTACGGTTCGCACCATGCCAGGACGGGCCCGTCTGACCCCGTATTACTTCGCAACGGGCGCCGATGGCGGTGTGCGCCTCGGCGGGGTGATGGCTACCGTGGTTCCTATGGATAAGAAGCTGATCCATGGAATGGTGGATGCCGTCATGGTCCCATGTGCAATACGCCGCAGCGATACCATCCTATCTGACCAGCCGACATGACCAACGCATCGATGCTTGCGAACACAAACCGGTCTGACGGAAGTTGCAAGGCGACCCACGACTGGCTACTTGGTTACGACGTGGGTCACAACGACTGAAGCAAACCTGGAAGAGAACACGACGATGGAAGAATGGCAGCGATTGCTTCGAGACGGCATCAACAACGCCGAACAGCTGTTCCAGCGCTTTGGTGTCGATCAGGAGATGGCGCAGGAGATCAGTAAGGATTTCCGCATTCGGATAAATGCATATTACCTCGGTCTCATCGAGAAACCTGGAGATCCCATCTGGAGGCAGGTTGTGCCGGATGCGGCCGAACTTGAGGACGAGGGATGTCCGGACGATCCGCTGAACGAGGACGCTGACAGTCCGGTCCCGAACTTGACGCACCGGTACCCCGACCGTGTCCTTTTCCTTGTGAACCACCAATGCCCGATCTACTGCCGGTTCTGCACCCGAAAGAGGAAGGTAAGCGAACCTGGCTGGTGGAACCGGGAGACGTTGAAACTCGGGATTGAGTACATCAGGTCCCACCCGGAAATCCGCGACATCATCATCTCGGGCGGAGACCCAATGATGCTCCCGGATCACACCATTGATTGGCTCCTCGGGGAGCTTCGCGCGATCCCACACATCGAGATCCTCCGGATTGGCAGTCGGGTCCCATGCGCACTTCCGCAACGGATCACCCCCGAACTTTGCGCAATCCTCAAGAAGTATCACCCGCTTTACGTCAATACCCACTTCAACCACCCACGCGAAGTGAATGAAGTCACCCGGAAACACGTCGGGATGCTCGTCGATGCCGGCATTCCTGTCGGGTGCCAGACTGTTCTGCTCAAGGGTGTAAACGACGATCCGGCGGTGATGAAGGAACTCATGCAGAAGCTCCTCACGATCCGGGTGCGGCCGTACTACATCTACCAGGCAGACCTGACCAAGGGAACGAACTATTTCCGGACGCGAGTTGAAAAGGGTCTCGAAATCATCCAGGCCCTGCGTGGTCATACCTCGGGACTCGCGGTACCCCACTACGTCATCGACGCCCCAGGCGGAGGCGGCAAGGTTCCGGTCCTGCCGGAATATGTGACGGAAATAAACGACGATGAGGTCGTGATGCGTAACTACGCCGGCAAGACGTACCGGTATCCGCAAGTCGCGTCCGATGGCTCAGGGAACGTACGTGACGGGAGCGACGGGACGATCACCGGGTCGGGACACGAGAGTCATCGTGTGTCGACCGTACGCGTTCCCGAACCCATCGCCCACCTTGAGTAATCGCGAATCCACCGCGAAGCACGCTGGAAATGTAATGCTGCAATCCGCCTAGGTGCCGCAATCGCGGACTGGCTCCAGTCAGGTTCACCGCCGCAATCTCGATCAGGGCGGCCGCCACTCAACACCACTGGGTTGAGGGACGGCCGCCTTTTCTCGTCCATCTGCCCGTGCAGACAGTGCCGCACGCCGCGCGTTGAATGTTCCGTCGACTGCCAAATGCCGTCGGAGTGATTAAGTCTGGACTGTGGTACCCAGTCCATGGCATCAAGCCCTAGTGAGTACGACGCAGCGAGGACAATGGAGACGCAGTATCTTGCACGGGGTCAGGTCGGGCGCATGATGTCCGAAACGTCGTCAATCGACCAGAAATCGGAAGACCGCCCCGGTGAAACAACGCCCCTGAGTGTCGATAGTGGGACTACCCCTCTCGTTGAAAGCACCTGTGGTGGTGATTCTCCAAATTCCTCGGAAGACCGCAACCCAAGCCCGGTCGATGTCATCGCCGAAATCCAGGCACCTGAGTTTGTGAGTCTGTCCGGCGTCAACGACACGAAGTTCGAAGAACACGAAGGCGTCTCAAGCATCGATGAACGATCGGATCCTAGTCTGGACCCGAGTTCGCGCAACTTCATCGAACCCGCGCCGTTTTACGGCACGAAGGAGTCTGTGGGCATGGTGGGCACTATGGAGGCGACCGGATCCGCCGGATTGTTGAACGCCGGGGGCATCGGCTCTGAAAGCATCCTGATTTCCCGTGCGCAGGCAGGCGATCACGAAGCCTTCGAGCAACTGTTTAACCAATATCAGGCACAGATTTACAACTACATCTACCGCCTGATGGGAAGTGCCGAAGACGCGAACGACATGACGCAGGACACGTTTCTCAAGGCCTATCTCGCCTTGTCGAAAACGTCGCACGACCTGCGTGTTGGTGCCTGGCTCTACCGCATCGCCACAAACGTATGTCTCGACGAGTTGCGCCATCGCAAACTCATCAAGTGGCAACCATGGGAAACGTTTGTCGCAGCGTTTCACCCGACCCAGGTTGCCAAAGACAGTCCGGAACGGGACTGCATCAACCGGGAAAACTCCGAAGAAGTGCAATTGATCTTCGCGCGGATGCACCCAAAGTACCGGATGTGCCTAATCCTGAGGGAATATCACGATCTTTCGTACGATGAGATCGCTGAGGTCCTGAATACGACGCGCGCGGCCGTCAAATCGCTTCTGTTCCGGGCGCGTGAAGAGTTCCGGCAGGTTTATGCAAAGGTTGAGCGTCAACCGGGTCGCGCAGCACAGTAATCACGGCGGAGCGGATAACGGAACCAGTTGAGACCGATGTTGCAATACATGCTGAGCTAGGCGTTTGTCGTTCGGCCAACGTTCGGGCACGCGGCTGTCTGCATTCTTGAGGACGATGAAGTGGTAAAGGGCACTCCCTGGAGGGGTGAACATCCGAACGGCGAGATCCTATCGAGTTATGTCGATGGGGAAGTTGCCGTGTCCCTTCGTCACGAACTTGACCTGCACCTTGACGGATGCAACGCGTGCCGTGATCAGGTCACAGCCTTCCGAGGACTTCGCCTCACCCTCAGGCAGGCAGCACTCAAGCCGGTGCCACAGTCACTGAACCGTGACGTCTGGCGTCGCATCGAAGAGCGGGAACGCGCACGCAGGACGTTCACATTTCCCAGTCTCGGGAGCTTGGTGGGTGTCGCATCAAATGCATTCGCGATTGGTGTCACCGCCATCTTGATCGCGTTGATCGCGCCTGGTGCGTCGGCAGTCTGGTCACAACTCATGTCCCCATCCGCGTCTGATGCACCCGCTGACGCCGCTCAGCCTACACTCGCTCCGACGTCGGTTCGCGGAACTCCGACGGCGCTACCGATTACCCCGACTGTCCCGCCAATTGCAGCCGCACCAGTGGCTCCGATCGCAGCGCCCACCCAGGTGCAGAAGCCGGCGCCTGCACAGGTCATGAACCTAACTCCTACGGCTCAACTACCATCAGTTACTGCCTTGGGGTCAGTGAATACCCCTGACTCGACCCCACCAGTCGTTCCCACTTCGCGCGCCGTGCCTGTCACTGCGGTCGGCAATGCGTCACCAACTGTGACAACCCAACCCTTGACCCTGCGTACTGTCTCCGGGAGCGTTGCGTTCGTAGACCGCAAGCAGCGGACAATGTCGATTTCCTCGGGCTTGCCTGGTACCGAAAAGACCTGGACCATAACCCTGTCGGAAGGTACCCAGTTTTCACGTGCCGATGGACGGAAGACGGCGTTCGAGGACGTTGGCATCGCAGATCAGGTTGAAGTCGCCGGATTTGAAACCGCAGGATTGCCCGGGGCCATCATGGCGTCAGCGCTGCGCGTAACCGTGAGTGCGGTTACGGTCGCTGCCCCGGCCACAGCACCGCCACCCAAAGTGCTCTTCTTGGTCGACGGCGCCGAGAACATCAGGAACGGCCAGTTCTCATTCACCGGAGACTGGGCAAGAAGGCTTGCATCCACCGGGTTTGATGTCACAACCGCCGACCCGGCGCGCATTTCCTGGGCAACATCACCGCTCAAGGACTTCACCCTTGTCGTGATCGGATACCCAGCCACGCTTAATGACAACGCAATATCCACAATCCGGTCAAGCCGGCTTCCCGTTCTCGACGCCGATCCACGGCTTGTGCAGCCATTCGGCCTCGGCATAAACGTCGACCCCGCAAACCCGAACCGGCAAGCTGCACCTGGCCGAACGATTGAAATATCCCCCGGGACGGCGACCACGACGCGGGGCCTGCCAGCCGGCGAAATAACTGTTGCGCGTGACACCATCTATCGCACGCCGATCATTTCCAATGGGATGGTCTATGCCACCGTGACTGACGGCGGGCAGAAGCGGGCAATCTGGGCACAATCAGGTTCGACGATCTATCTTGGGGCCTGGAACAGTTCGAACGGCGCGAACCACACTGACGCCTATTGGAACATGTTCGACCGCAGTGTCATGACCCTCCTTGGTCGAGACGCGTCACCAGCAGCGGCGGGTGGCCCCACAGCGACCCGCACTGCAACGCGCTAGGCTCTAGGGGAAGTCACGCCAAGTCGTCACCGGTACAGACGACACTGCGCAAGACATGCACCGGTTGACGAATACGGCGTTGTCACGCGCGGCCCATGTGCGCAACAACAGGATGGCAGTGACACCATTCACGCGCGCCAACTACGGAACCAATGGTCCGTCGACTGTCCCTCCGAGGCATTCCGGTGACAAGAACTGCGCTGGAAACCGGTGACGAACTAGAATTCGCCGTCACCTCTCACTGGGGGCGCAAGCGGGTCTACTCGTCCTGAACGGCCTCAAGGAGACCCTGCAGGTACCCGATCGCGTGTGCGCGTCCACGATGCCCGTAATCGGAGTCATCGACCATGCTAGGAGCGTGGTCATCGAGGATGAAACCGGTAAATCCGTTGTCGCGCAAGGCACGCATGACGCGAAGAGGCTTGAAGTCGCCCACTCCGAGGAAGCATTCTTCAAATACCGGGACCGTTCCCCGCACATCGCGGAAGTGAACGTAGGCAATCCTTCCACGCGGACCCAAACTTCGGATTGCCTGAAGGACTGCGGATTCGCTTCCCATCTCGGATACCGTCCCAAGGCACAAGTCAACACATGACATGTCGCTCGGGACGATGTCAACTGCCTCCTCAAGTGCAGCCACACTTGAGAAAATGCGCGCCACTCCGCCAAGGACTGCAACCGGTGGATCGTCCGGGTGAAGGGCGAGTGTCACCCCCGCCTTCTCCGCAACCGGGACAACCCGTTCCATGAACCAGCGATAGTTCTGCCATAACGCACTCAAGCTGATCTCGACATGGTCGATCAGGTGGGCGCCTCGTACCCACGGGTCGCGCAAACGCTTGTCTCGGCGTGCAATGAGGACCTCATCGCTTCGCTTGGGATCCTCAGCCACGGCAAGGTCAAACCCGTTGACCGAGGCGTCGCCGCGACCAGATTGGTCCATCCACGAGCGCCAGACGGATCCGGGCATAAAGTTGTAGCCAAGCACTCGGATACCAGCGTCGCCGATGTTGGAGATGGTGGCACAGACATGCCCGATCTCGGCCTCCCGTCGAGAACCTCCGAGCATGCAATGTTCGAAGAACTGGTTCGGAACGTTTTCGATAGCTTCCAACCGGAGCCCGGAAGCCTCAAGTTGCTCACGAAGTGCCCGCAAGTCAGCACTTTCCCACCGATGCTCACCCGGCAAATCAGGAGTGTTGAGCTGGACTCCACTCACCCCGAGCTGCTTCGCGTACGCAATCGCATCGGAAGTGCTGCGAGGCAACTGCCCTACGGCGATTCTCATCTGCAACGGTGCCGTGCTCAGGCGATTTTCCTCGCCCTCCAAACAATGGGGAACCCCTGTCGGGTCCACCCGTTGCCTCAGCGTACCGCCCCACCGTTTCCAGTGGCCACAACCGGAGTCATGTGAAAGCCCTACTGATTTGACCCTTATTCGCGCTAGTCAGTTCTCAAGATCCAGTCGTGATCCGTATGATTGTGGTTGCCGCTCGTGGACACGATAGATCTTAGACCAGTGTTCGCAAATACGATTAAGGCGACAGGTTAGGCGCAATGGACAGCAAGACTACTCATCCTCACCGAATTCTCGTCACCGGTTCCACCGGCGCAATCGGCGAACCGTTGGCACGCCACCTTACTGGTCGGGGACACCACGTTCGAGGGTTGGCGCGGCGTCCGTCACCAGGTCTCACCGACTTCGTGGAGGGGGATTTGAACGACAAGGACGCAGTCCGGCGCGCGGTGGATGGGGTCGACACCATCATTCACCTGGGCGCCTACCCGAACCCTGCAGACTTCATGGATGTCCTCCTTCAACCAAACGTCGTTGGTCTTTACTACATCTGTGAAGCGGCGGTTGAGTTCGGTGTAAAGCGTCTCGTGCTGGCAAGCACCGTCCAGGTCATATCCGGACAGGAATTCGTTGACCGTCCTGTTCACGAACACGATGGACCAGCACCGCTCAATCACTATGCGTTGACAAAGGTGTGGGCAGAGACTGCGGGAGCGATGTACGCACGGGTACACAAGCTGTCGGTGATCAGCGCACGAATTGGGTGGTATCCGCGGAATACCGGGGAATGCATCCGTCTTGCAGCAAATCCGGACGGACCGAACATGTTCTTCAGCCACACCGACTCAAACCGGTTTTTCACCCGTTGCGTCGAGTCCGATGCCCCTCACGCCGGGGTATCCGTCATCTTGCATGCGCAGAGCAAGCCTGTGGGTATTGCTCGGATGGACGTGGGTACGGCACGGGACATCATTGGGTACGAACCGCAGGACACGTGGCCGGACGGACTTCCCTTCCCGATTTCCTGACGTTCAGGACGCAGGGTCGCGGACGCCAATTGTCAAGAGGATGTTGGCGTAGACGCGCTGTTCACCGGTTGAAATTGCGAGTGCCACGTCTGGGGCACTCGCGGCGTCATAGAAATCCCACCGTTTCAGGACGGAAAGTTCCGGTGGACCGCCGGCGATGCGCATCGCTGTTGTGGAAGAAGCCAGAAGCGTTCGGAAGTCCGAGAAAATCGCCGGTTCTTCGCCGCTGTCCGGTGTCATCACTTCTGCGAGTTCAATCGGCGTGCATCCAACGATTGCCTCCAGGACATCAGGGACCGTGACCTTGCCGGGCGCAAGATTGAGGTACACGCGAACGGCGGTGCCGGGCGACCGGGTTGCCAACGGGTAATTGCCATCGGCAATGAGGATCTTCGCGCCATGTCCGGCCTGGCCCAGGCCACGCAAGATCTCCGGATGCAGGATGCCACCCAAGAGCATTGGATTACCCCTTCAGGACGTCATCGAGTTGCGTTACAACTGCTTAGATGCAGTCGCCCATCGGTCCTCGGCATCCGATGGGCGTGACTAGGAACTGCCCCTAGAGTTCGGGGATTTCGATATCAACCTCGCGGCCGATCGCCGCTGACCGGAGAATGCCGTCGATGATCGCCTGGTTGCGCACGATCTGACTGCCGGGGATTGGCGCAGGCCGACCTTCCTGGATTGCACCCACGAAGTCCTTCACCTTTTCGGCAAAGATCTTAACGGTGTGCTGCTTGACCGGTATGTGGGTCTCCACATGGCTCCCGTGTAGGTCGTGATACATGGTGACCGAGCCAACGCCTCCGTCCCATACTCCGCTCCACGGACCTGACCCGGCCGACGTGACCTTCAAGCCCGCATCCGTTCCCAGGAACATCGTGGCCCCAAGGGTGTCCATGTGCATTGCCCAACTGATCTTGAAGTTAAGGGTCAGGCCTCCCTCAAGGCGGATCAACGCCGAGCCGAAGTCCTCAACTTGGAACTTGTCGGCTTCACCGTGGTAGGTTGGGTTTGTCCCGAAGTGGTTCGTTGCGACCGCAGACACGGTCAGGGGTTTGGGGTACCCAAGCGGATTGAGGGCCATATCGAGCGAATAGCACCCGATGTCCGCAAGCGCACCTGCGCCCGCCAGATCAGTGCGGATGAAAGTGCCCCCTGGCATGCCCCGACGCCTGCCACCGCCGGTCTCCACGTAGTAGATCTTGCCAAGCGCACCCGACTGGATCAGTTCCTTAAGCATGACCATGTTGGGGTCATAACGGGGCTGAAACCCGATGGTCAGGATCTTGCCGGTTCGACGTGCTGTCTGTTCCATTTCGACAGCCTGTTGCAGCGTGACAGCCATCGGCTTCTCGGTCAACACGTTGACCCCTGCTTCCAGCGCGTCAATGCTCGTCCGGTGATGCGCCACGTTCGGGGTGCAGACCGAAACCCCGTGCATGGGAACTTGGGCAAGCGCATCACGGTGGTCAGTGAATGGCGTGGACTCGCCCAGTTCGAGCTCGTCAATGAACGCACCAGCTTTGCCTGGAACCACGTCACTTACGGCGACGATCGTGACGCCTTCGATTTCCTTGTATGCGCGAGCGTGCGCCTTGGCAATCCCGCCGCTACCGATGATCCCGATCCGGATTACTCCGTCTACTGCCTTTGCCATGTCGTGCGCTCCTTTATACGCCTCCCCGTCGATTCTACTGAGGGTCCGGAAATATTCGACGGTAATCTGGCCACTTCATGTGACGGGCGGAGGCAACCACCCACGGCGCACAAGTAACTCGTCGCCGATCAAACCCGGCTGTACACGACT
>CANFGH010000102.1 GCA_947446285.1 Chloroflexota bacterium | reverse complement strand
CGAGCACGTGTCCGCGGGAAGTGCACGTGTCCGCGGGAAGTGCACGTGTCCGCGGGAAGTGCACGTGTCCGCGGGAAGTGCACGTGTCCGCGGGAAGTGCACGTGTCCGCGGGAAGTGCACGTGTCCGCGGGAAGTGCACGTGTCCGCACCAGCTACCACCTGCACCCGGCCCAGCCGATCCTGACACGGGCAACCGTGGCTCACCCAGCAATTGCAGGTCAGTTCAAGGTGCCTCCACTATCACGATGCGGGGCCTCCCCGGCGGTTCGCGAGCGTGCGGGAGGTCACTTCGAACTGGGTGACATGGCCGTGGAAGTGGCGGTCAAGTTCGTCGACCATCAATCTGAAGAAGGCCTGCCTCGTGCTTGACGTGGTGCTGATGTGAGGCGAAAGGAAGACGTTCGGCAACCGCTTGATCTCCGAATCGGCCGGGATCGGTTCCGGATCGAAGACGTCGAGGCCGGCCACGATGTCACCGACCCTCAGTCGTTCGATCAAGGCATCCGGATCGACGACCGCGCCGCGCGACACGTTCACGAACACCGAGTCCGACCGCAGCCACGACAGTTGCTCGGCCCCGATCATCCGGTGCGTTCCGGGCGTGAGTGGCGCCAGACAGACGACCACATCCGAGTCTGCCATGACGTGCTTGAGCGACGTGGCCCGGAAACCGATCGCATCGGCCATCTCGCGGGGCAGGTACGGGTCATAGACCTGGATCCGGCACTGGAACGCCTTGAGGAACTGGATCAGGCGCCTGCCGATGTGCCCGCACCCGATCAGCCCGACCGTCTTTCCCCAGAGATCGCCATCCACAAACCCATGACGCGTCCGTCTGGTGAGGTGCCGGCTAGTGTGCTCCTTCGGTTCGATCATGTGCCGGAAATGTTCACCCGCGTTGCGCAACGAGATGATGATCAGACCCAGGGCCCATTCGGCAACGGGGTAGGACGATCCGTTCGTGGTGTCAACAACCGTAATGCCGCGTTCCCAAGCCGCCTCGACGTCGAACCGGGCCGCAAATCGATCACCCTCCAGTTCCCCGACGAAACGCAACTGCGTTGCACTGTCAAGGAGGCTGGCGTCGATGCGGGGGGAACCGTGGCAGACAACCACCGCGTCAGCCCCCTTGAGGTGCGACCGCACTGACTCGCGGGCCGTGCCGTCGACATTGGCCTGGAACTCCGGCCCCCCCTCGGCCTGGACCCATTCCCAACTGGCAAACCCCTCCAGACGCGCGAGGTCAACCGGGTCGAGGTAGACGTCACGGACCGCCTTGTTGCAGACGACGACGACGTGGGGACGCTTTTCAGACATGTCACTATTCCTTGGCTAGGCAAGTATCAGGTCGGTTCAGGCACGCCACCGGGGCATGACTTCGTCAGCGAACAGGCGCATCCCGTCATGGGATGGGAAATCCGCGAACCACAGCATCAGGTGGGACACCCCTTCGCGGGCGTATGCCTCGAGTTGGGCGTGGACTTCGGCGGGGGTTCCAATCAGCCAGTGCGACGCAACGTCCTCAGGCAACGGCAGCGCATCGGCCGGCGACGACTTCAGGTAGTTGACGATTGTGGCGTTCGCAGGAATGCGCGGAGAGATGGGCAGGGCGGCGCATTCCTCGAGGATCTGGCGCACCGCGGACCGCGTCGGGGCGATCAGGATCTGGATCTCCAGGCTGCGCGTCAGCGTGTCCGGGTCACGTCCGGCGCGGATACAGGCCGACGCCACCTTTGCCCATCGCTCACCGAATTGCTGAGGGGATACCGGCACGCTGTTCCAACCGTCGGCGTACCGGCCAATGATGTCCAGATACGCATCGTCGCGAACCTCACCCAACCAGATCGGCGGGCGACGCACCGGTGTGGGCAGGCAGACCGCGTCGCGGGTATGGAAGTGCTTGCCCGCGTAGTTGACCGTCGCGCCAGACCAGAGTTGGGTGATCAGGTCCAGGCTCTCGGCAAGGCGTTCAAGCCGCTCACTCGCCGGCCGGTCGGGATAGCCGTATGCGCGCTGCTCAACAAGACCCCATCCGGCATCGAAGAAGAAGATGAAGCGGCCGTCCGACAGTGCATCGAGGGTAGAAGTCATCTTGGCCGTCAGGCTTGGCTGCCGGAACGCATCGGACATGTGGATGGTGCCGAGTTGGATACGGCTCGTCCGGCCGGCCAGGACACTCAGGGTGGTCCATCCCTCAAGGATGCCACCATCACCACCATGGATGAAGTGGTCGGCCATCCACAGCGAGTCGTAGCCAAGACGCTCGGCCTGCACGCCGGCCTCGACCGCCGCCTTCGGATCGAGGGCTGCCCATCGCGGCGTGCGGAAGAACGCCGCCCCAGGGTTGGCGAAACACGGAATGCACAGTCCAAACTCCATCGGTGACATGCCTGCTTCCCTTCCGGCGCACCATGGGCCGGTGACCGCTGGGTGGGGAGTCTATCGCGACAGGCTACCCCGCGGTCGTGTGGGACACTCCTGACACGTTTGCAGGCAGGAATGGAGTGGC
Source organism: Chloroflexota bacterium (assembly GCA_947446285.1). Classification (GTDB taxonomy): domain Bacteria; phylum Chloroflexota; class UBA11872; order UBA12225; family UBA12225; genus UBA12225. Next base: position 8,829 of record CANFGH010000102.1, on the reverse strand, counting down.
GCGATGACGGCAGCGGATAGGCACAGGGACAAGCCGTTCCCCACCCAATCTGGTGAACCGAGGCGACACCACGACGTCGGGGGGCTTCCGGCCGGACCAGTGGACACGTCCACCCACGATTTAGATGAGTGGGAGCAGCGAACCGATGCGCTGGTCTACCTGCTTTCCGCACGGAAGGCCATCCGGGTCGATGAATTGCGCCGGGCGATCGAATCCCTGGGTCCGGCGGAGTACGCCGACGCGACGTACTACCACCGTTGGCTGCACGGCTTGACCCGCCTCCTCCTTGAAAAGGGGGTCCTGACGGTCTCCGGGCTTGCGCTTGAACTTGCCCGCCTGAACTCCCATGCGCGCGAATGAGGCGACGACGATGACCACTACCGCAGCCCAGCACGCGATCGGTGACCATGTCCGCGTGCGTCGTGCGTTCCCGCCTGGGCATTTCCGCACTCCCGCGTATGTTCGCGGACGGACGGGGGTCATCGTGACGATCATCGGGACCTTTCCCGATCCGGAGGAACTCGCGTACGGACGCGACGGCCTGCCCGGCCGGACCCTCTACCGGGTGCGATTCAACCAGACCGACCTCTGGACGGACTACACCGGATCCCGGGCCGACACTCTGGATATCGACCTGTACGACCACTGGCTCGACGCGGCGTGAAACCGATTCACGGGGACACCGAAGGCACGACGAACGCGATGAACACTGCGCATCCCCACCAGCCACGCTCCGCCGAGAGCGGCATCCTGCAAGACAACCCCGACGATCTCGCCCACGCAGTCCGCACCCTGGTGGTCGCCAGCGGCCTCATCTCTGACGATGAGTTCGAGCGTGCCGTGGCGTTGCGGGTCCCGGGCATCCCGCCGGCGGCCCATGTCGTCCTCAAGGCATGGCGCGACCCGGACTTCACGGCACGGCTCCTTGCCGACCCGCACGGTGCCTGCGCCGAGGCGGGGTACCCGGTGCCTCCCACGGCACCACGTGTCGGGTTCTTCGCGAACACGCCGGGTACCCATCACGTCGTGGTGTGCACCCTGTGCTCGTGCCATTCGAGGCCCCTTCTGGGGGTGCCCCCGGCCTGGTACAAGACCCACGAGTACCGGGCCAGGACGGTGCGCGAACCGCGGGCAGTTCTCGCCGAGTTCGGCACCACCATCCCGGAACACGTGACCGTCCGTGTCCACGATGCCTCCGCTGATCTCCGGTACCTGGTGGTGCCACGTGCGCCTGCCGATCTCGCGACCAGTAGCGACGCGGACTTGCTTGGGCGCATCACCGCCGAGTCACTCTTCGGAGTGCGTCATGTCGAGGGCTTTTCTCATCAGTGAGGGACGTGGCAACCGTGGGACTGCGGACCATCAGGACCGTCGGCTCCTTGGCGAATTGACACCGGACTGTTCCAAACGGTAAGACTACGTTGCAGACCCGTTTCAGTTTCGGCATGCCGGACTGGGCACGGGATGCGCAACCCGTGGATATCTTCCGGCAGCGCCACTTACATGCATGGGGGGCGTGAAGCAGCGCCGACTGCCGCATGCCCGGCTGGTTCGCCAGCCGGGCACTTTTCTTGCCCGTCTCGGGTCATCTCACCTGGAGGGTCGGGCACCGTTTTCGTCTGCGTGCAGACCAGAGGCCGGTGTGGCACCAAGCGGGACCGCGTTGCAGGTGCGTTGCGGGCAATCAAGGGGCTTGCCGCGTCCTGCCCGTGGTGGTATAAACCTTGTGACTGAGTTCACAATCACAAGCGATCCCCCATCGCCGTGAACGTGCCCCCACACGGTGAACAAGGTCGCATCATGCACACCCCCTCGTGCAGATGTTTCGCCCACTGCATCGCCCGGTTGCCCCCAACCGGGCGATGTCTTTTTCCCGTTACCGCGGAAACGTCCATGCGGTCACGCGATCAGTGGACGCTCTCTTGCGACGCGTCGGGTTCGCCCTTGGGTCCGGCCAGGTCGCGGTCAGTCGCGAACCACAGTTCCGGTGGCAGTTCCATCGTCATGAAGGTGTGATTCGCCATCGCGTACCAGTACTCGTATTCCTCGACACTCGATCCCTGCCAGGTCAGGCACATGAGCCAGCGGTCGACATACAACAGCCATTGCTGACGCTTGCGCGTGGCGTCGCCCTCGCGGAAGGTATAGACCCGGACAAACTTGATGAGATTGTCAAGAACCAGATCCTCGGATGACAGGATCCGGCTCCCTTCGAGGCTCACGAGACCCTGGTCCACGCCGTCACGGAGATCGGCAAGGTCCTCGACGGTCACCGAAGTTTCCAACGGTGTCACCCACATCGTGAGTGCGGATGACGGGTCCGAGGCATTCGGGGCCGCACCGATACCCTCGCGCCGGACGCCGTCGGGATCGCCGATCGGTTCATCGATGGTGAACCACTGCCAGTCCGTCGCAAACCGGACGCTATACCGGCCTTTTTCGTCGCGATGGGTCCGCACGCCAGTGAACTTCGGCGTCTCGCGGACCACCCCGGAACCGGATCCATTCTCAGTCATTGGAACATCCTTTGGCATCAATGTGCCACGTGTGGTGAAGAAGCATACGCGCCCGGTGATCCCCGGCAGGCAGGTTCAGGCAGTTTCACGCAAACCCGGCAATCGACCGGTGCAACTGGCCCGGCGTCGTCGGGACCATCTCGAACTCTGCCTCGAGTTCCTCGAGGAAACCGGTGAGCGCCTCAAGTGTCCGCCGAACGCGATCGGACCGGTCATGGAACGGACTTCGGGTCGTGGTGACGAAGACCAGGACGAGATGACGTTCCCGGTCATCAACCTGTCTCGCCAATTGGGCACGGATCAAGGGTGCCTGCCACTCGGGGACGGTCCCGGTTTCAATCCGTAATTCCGGGGAAACCCCGTCGCGGCGCTGCGACGCGTCGGTGGTCACCGGAATCTCGAGGACTGGCAAGTGGCCGGCCTCGAGCCGGTTGGTCGCACTCGCAAAATGAGGTGCCCGTACGGCTCCCTCCCATCGCGCGTGGTGCTTGGCAATCACCCGGCCCGGACTGCTGATCGACGATTGCCTGAACCCCGCATCGGCGAGTACGGCGAACGTGTCATCGTTGGCGGAAAATTGGGTCGACCGGGCGGTCAATGGGCGTCGACCAAGGTGACCCGCGTACCGGTCAACCGCAATCCTCACGGCCTCGGCTTGCGCAGTTGGGGGTAGTCCACCAAGAAAGCCCCGGTGGCGCGTGTCACGCAGGGTCGCCGGATGGATCAGCAACCCAACCTCCCCGCCGCCCGAAGGAACGTCCTGGAACAGCGGGGAGTGTGCTTCGGCGGCCTCAGGCGTGGCAAGCACGGTCGGCAGGTACCCGCCGTTCAGCACCGTCGTGGTGAACGCATCGATGACCCGGCCGCTGACATCCCAGTCGGCGGGACCAAGCGGGCTCCCACGGCCGGCGGTCTCACAATCGATGGTGAACAGGACAAAGACTTGCGGTCGGTTCATGCCTGCAGGGAAGGTGGCGCCACCGATCCCGGGGTGGCCGGCCCGATTGGCGATAGCGCGCCTTCGATGCCACGGAGCGACAGGGTCTCGGCGTAGTGGCACGCCGCGTAGTGCCCGGGAGTGACCTCGCGAAGCGCCGGTCGCTCGACCTTGCAGCGGTCGGTCGCATATTGGCAACGCGGGTGGAAATAGCACCCGGCGGGTGGGTTCGACGGACTGGGAACCTCCCCAAGCAACTTGATCGGACGCGACCGGCGCCGTGGGTTCGGGGGCGGGATTGCCGCGATCAGTGCCTCGGTGTAGGGCATCAACGGCCGGCGGAACAGTTCATCGGTTGGTGCAACCTCGACGACGTATCCGACATACATCACCGCCACCCGGTCGGAAATGTGCTCGACAACCGAGAGGTCGTGGGCAATGAACAGGTAGGTGAGGTTGAATTCCTCCTGCAAGTCCTCAAGCAAGTTCAGGACCTGCGCCTGGACGCTGACGTCCAGCGCCGAGACTGGTTCGTCGCAGATCACGAGTTTCGGGTTCAGGGCTAGGGCACGTGCAATCCCGATGCGCTGACGCTGTCCGCCAGAGAACGCATGCGGGTAGCGCGCCTGATGTTCCGGGCGCAAGCCGACGCGGGACAGCAACATCCCGACGCGGTCACGGAGTTCGGAGCCGTGCGCGATCCCGTGCACGGTCAGGGGTTCCCCAATGATGCGCCCGACCGACATGCGGGGGTCAAGCGACGAGAACGGGTCCTGGAAGATCATCTGCATGTTCATCCAGACACGACGCAGATCGGCGAGACCGGCCCGCTCGATGTGCATCTGGCCCCGTTCCGGGTCATTGAAGATGATCTCACCAGCCGTCGGTTCGTACAGGCGGATCATGGTCCGCCCGGCGGTCGACTTGCCGCAGCCGCTCTCGCCAACGAGGCCGAGGGTCTCCCCTTCGCGCACGAACAGGTTGATCCCGTCGACGGCCTTGACCTGTCCGACGGTGCGCCCGAACAGCCCACCCTTGATCGGAAAATGCTTCTTCAACCCACGTGCTTCGAGAAGGATTGGCTTCTCCTTGCCGGGCTGGGTGGATGAAGGTTGCGTCTGGCTCATTCCTGGTGCCCTTACTCCCCAGTGACCTGAAGGGCATCATGGCCCTTGGTCCCGAAGATGCCGTCTCAGTTCGGGGAGGAAACCGTCGCGCCACCGGCGCCGGTCGCTGACTGGGCGTGTGCCACAACCGCCTCGGGTGACCGCGGGCTCCCGGATGGGTCATGGTGCAGGAAACAGCTCACCTGGGCCCCGTCTCCACTTGGGAGCAGTGACGGGGACTTCACGTCACAAATCCCTGGCATGGCATCCGGGCAACGCGGATGGAACTGGCAGCCCGCCAGCTTGGAGAACTGTCCGGGGATTGACCCCTGGATCACCTCAAGACGACCCTTCCGACCAGACCCAAGTTGCGGAATGCTGCGCATGAGTGCGCGCGTGTACGGATGTTTCGGACTGTCAAACAATTCGTCGACCGACGCTTGCTCGACGATGCGACCGAGGTACATCACGGCCACCTCGTCGCACATCTGCGCGACAACGCCAAGGTTGTGCGTGACGAACATGATGGACATGCCGATGTGTTCCTGCAGTTCACGCATGACATCGAGGATCTGGGCCTGGGTGGTGACGTCTAGTGCCGTTGTCGGCTCATCGGCAAGCAGGAGGTCCGGTTCACAGGAAAGCGCGAGGGCAATCATGGCACGCTGGCGCATTCCACCGGACAACTGGTGGGGGAAGGTCGTCATCAGCCGTGATGGTGATGGCAGCCCGACCCGCGAGAGGATTTCCAGGGTCATGGCATCGGCCTGGGCGTGATCCTTGGTGCGGTGCAACAGGATTGCCTCGGCGATCTGGTTGCCGATCGTGTAGCAGGGGTTGAGTGCGGTCATCGGTTCCTGGAAGATCATGCCGATGTGCCGGCCCCGGACCGCCCGCATGTCGTCACTCCCCTTGGCATACGTCAGGAGATTGACGGGATCCTTCCCGCGGGCGTGCAGGACGACCTCACCCTGGGTGATCACGCCAGGCGTGGCGACGAGTTGCATGATCGCGAAGGCGGTCACGCTCTTTCCGCATCCACTCTCACCGACGACGCCAAGGGTCTTTCCGCGAGGCACGCCCAGCGAAACCCCATTGACGGCACGCACGGTACCTAGGCTTGTATGGAACTCGACATGCAAGTTTCGCACATCAATTACGTTGTCGCCGCCGGCAGTGGTCGTGCCGGCCCCGGATGGCGGACGCGCAATGGTCACCATGATCGGATCCTTGTCGGGTGGAACGCCTGACACGGTGCAGGCGCAGGTCGGCAGAACATCCTAGCCACTGTACGGGTCCGCGGCGTCACGGAGGCCGTCCCCGAGGAACTGGTAGCACGTCACAGTGATGATGATCGGCAGCGCCGGGATCAGCAACCACGGGTGCAGCAGGATCGACTGGATCTGCTGGGCATCACGCAGGAGCACTCCCCAACTGACTGCAGGCGGAAGCATTCCCAAGCCAAGGAAACTCAAGGCCGTCTCGCCGAGGATCGCACTGGGCACGGCGAGGGTGCTGACGACGATGATGTGGCTCGACGCGTTCGGAAGCATGTGCGTGAGAATGATCCGCATGTGCGAGCAGCCGGCGAGGCGGGCAGCTGCGATGTAGTCCAGGGATGAGTACCCCATCACCTTGCCCCGCACCTGACGGGCGAGACCGGTCCAACTCACGAAACTCAGGATGATGGTGATCAGGAAATAGCGCTGCGGGACTGGCATCGTGGGTGGCAGGGCAGCCGCAATCGCGGCCCACAGTGGCAAGGTAGGCATCGACTGGATGATCTCGATGAACCGCTGCACCAAGTCATCAAAGAGGCCACCAAGGTACCCCGATGCCGTCCCCAGGACCGCGCCGAGCACCACGGAGAGGGCAACCCCGACGAGACCAATGGTCAACGAGATGCGCGATCCCTCAAGGATGCGCGACAGCATGTCACGGCCCTGGATGTCGCTGCCGAGCAGGAAGACCCGTGGAGGCTGGGTGGCGTCGGCCATGGTCGACTCGCCGGATGAACCCATGAAGGCTGCCAGTGGGTCATCGGCCTTGGCCTCAGGCTTCCGGACCGGTGTCGTCTTTGGCGGGGGCAACTGGGTGACGCCGAACAAGTGGGTCTCAAACGGGACGCCGAAAATGGTGTAGGGATGTCCCCTGACCATGAATTCGATGGGAACCGCCCGGTCACAGTCTTCCGTGTATTCCCACCGGAAGTCCCGCATGAACTGGGTAAGCGGGCAGATTGACAGCTGCCCGTTCAGGAAGCGGACCGGGGTGGGAGGCGTGTGGATGTACTCCGTGTCAATCGCGTTGTAGGGGTATGGAGCCAGGAACGGGGCGATCGCCGCAACCAGGTACAGGATGATGAGAACGATGAGCCCGAACAGGGAAAGGCGATTGCGGGCAAAGCGCCACCGCATGAGGGTCCACTGGGACACATCCTCGGCAATCTTCGTCGATGCACTGGCCTGGCTTGCCGCGACTGCCTCTACGGTCGCCATCGCACTCCCCCGTTGGTTCCAAAATCAGACGCACACACGACTGGACGCCTCACTCAAGTCGGACCCGGGGGTCGAGCCAGGCGAGCGCAAGGTCGGCCAGGAGATTGCCGACCACCAGCAGGATGGAAAGGAACAACAGGAACGTAATCGCGAGATACATGTCCTTGTTGATCAACGCCTGCACGTAGAGCGGGCCGGTAGTAGGGAGGTTCAGGACGATTGACACGATGACCTCACCCGAGATCAATGCGGGGAGTGTCGCGCCAAGTGCCATGACGAGCGGGTGGAGGGCATTGCGTACCGCATGCTTCCACACCACCGCCCGCTCACCGAGCCCCTTGGACCGGGCGGTCTGCACGTACTGAGCACCCATCACGTCAAGCAGATTGGCCCGCATGACACGGGTCAGCCACGCAGTGCTGTGCGTCCCGATCACCACGACTGGCAGCCACAAGTGTGACAGGAGATCGAGGAGCTTGCCGAAGCTCCAAGGGGCATCACGGTACTGCTTGGAGTAGAGGACACCGACTTCGACACCGAAGTACCAACTGGCGATGAACATGAGGACGATCGCAAGCAGGAACTCGGGGATGGCTACGCCGAGGAACTGCATGACGGTGATGAGGTAGTCGGGGAGGGAATTCCGGTGGGTCGCGGAATAGACCCCCACGGGTATCGCGACCAACCACGCGAAGAGCAGGGCAGCGGTCGACATCCCGATGGAGAACCAGATGCGGCTTCCGATCAACGAACTCACGGGCTGGTCAAGATAGAAGGACTGGCCGAAATCCCCGTACACCGCGTGCGAAATCCACTTCCAGTACTTCTTGTAGATCGGGTCATTGATGCCATACCGCTCCTCGAGGGACTTCACCACATCACTGGTGACATTCAGGCCCCGCGAACGGAATTGCTGGAGTTTGGCATCAAGTGCGGATCCTGGCGGCAGCTCGATCAACACGAAACTGATCATTGAAATAAAGATGACCGTGACGACCATGAACAGCAACCGACGTATGAGGAACGTGATCATGCGCGTTACCTATCCGCCGTGGTGGCGAGGCGAGACAACCGGGTTGATCCAGTCAATCGAGGGCGTTGCGAACGAAAAACCCGCGTAGTCTAGCCCGACCGTCATCGTGCGTGACGGAGAACGCCCATCGCGGAGACCGGTACGGGTATCACACAACGGCACCGATGGGTTCTCCCATCGGTGCCGTCACATGAGCTGTCAGCGTCGGAACGATCTGTCGGGCAGGATCAATGCGCTGCCGGATTGTCCCAGTAGTAGGTCTCCGGATCGTAGACCGCCGGGGTCGGGTGGATCCACGGGGCAACGAACCCACCAAGTGCGAGGTCATCGCGCTTCGGCACGTTGTTGAGACCCTTCTTCACCAAGACGATCGCGGGGGTATTCGCGGAAAGCCCGCTGAAGAAGGGGCCATCTTCGACGTGGATCTTGATCATGTCCCAGACGAGCTTGTTCCGCTTGTTGACATCCGGCTCGACCTTGGTCTGGTCGTACAGGTCCCACAACCGGGCAATCGAGCTGCCCGGTTCCGGCGCAACCCGAGGAGGGGTGCGCTCATACGGATCCTTGTCCGCCTCGGCACCCTCGCGCGTGGTCCCCTTGACGAGGTACCAGTTGCCGTGAAGAGGCGCCCACCGGGTTGGCTCCATCGGCACGACCCACTGCGGGTAGACCAAATGGTTCGGTCCGTCACCGACACCCCAGTCGGCGTTGGTCATTTTCTTCCCGGTCGCCCAGAGTT
>CANFGH010000101.1 GCA_947446285.1 Chloroflexota bacterium | reverse complement strand
GTGCGACGCGCGCACTTGAGCTAGCTCGACGGGCAGCACAAACGTTCTGTTCCGACTTGGGACTTGCCCAAGCCAGCGATCTCGCCCCGCGTGCGACAGCTACGCCGGGTAGACATACCTACACCGTGCTTGTCGATCGATCGGGAACAGAACTCATCCGGTCTCATCGGATCGACACGACTGCTCCCCGGATCATTCGGACGCGGGCGGTGCTCTACACGCTTAACCTGCTTCGAGAAAATCTTTTGGCGCGATATGTCCCTGCAATCACACCGACGACAATCTAGAGCCACCGAAACCCGGATAGCCCTGCACGAAGGCCCGGATGGGGGTAATACCTCTGCCTTCGAGTTGCACTTCATCGAGTGCCAATGCACCCGATCCGGTCATGACGTACATTTGGCGACCGTCGCCAACAACCTGACCGGGTCCGGCATCGGCTTGTTCCACGTGGCCGGTGATCACGTGCGCCGTGCGAACCACCAATCGGCGACCGGACCACCGTGTCCACGCCCCGGGCCACGAATGCATTGCTCGCACATGACGCTCAATCGAGACCGCCGAGCCTGACCAATCAATCAGACCATCGCCTTTGGTTACTGGCCGGCAGTATGTCGCACCTTCATGATCCTGATCAACGAGTTTGGCATCTTCGTGGATGTATGAACCGATGGTTCGTATAAGCAGGTCCGCCCCAAGTGTTGCCAGCCTCTCCTCAAGGGCGTCGGTAGTGTCAGCATCTCCAATCGCGGTGGCATCTGTTGCAATGACCGGGCCGGTGTCCATTCCGGCATCGAGAACCATTATCGAGACACCTGTTTCCGCGTCTCCCGCCTGGATTGCGGCGCCGACAGGCCACGCACCACGCCAGCGAGGCAGCAACGACGCGTGAACGTTTACGCATCCACGCGGAAAGATTGCGAGCAACTCGGGAGGCAGCAATCTCCCGTAAGCGACGACGATGCCAATCGAAGCCTCATACCCCCGCAGGTTCTCGACTACTGCTGGCCGTCGTAGCGAAACAGGCTGACGTACGGGAATGCCATGACATTCTGCCGTGACCTTGACTGGGGGCGGCGTGAGTTTCTGGGACCTACCGACCGGGCGATCAGGTTGGGTCACAACCGCGACGACGTCGACCGGTGACTGCGGAAGCAAGAGGTTTCCCAAGACCACTTCGGCAAATTGCGGTGTGCCAAAGAAGACCGCACGTGGACGCCCTCCACCAGCGCCATCAGGCCCTGATTGGCCAGCAACCACCATAGAACCCGATACTGTCACCAGTTAGGTCTCTGACTGAACCGTCTGCGAAACAGTTGCCGACGTCCGAATCCTGCGCCGGACCCGGCGACGCCTGGTGCCCCCCGGTTCATCGTCGTCATCTTCGTCCGGGTCGACCCAGTGGATATCCGCGCGGTTTTGCACGCGATCGATAAACAATGTTCCGTCAAGGTGATCGCATTCGTGCTGGAAGATGCGCGCCAGCCACCCATCGGCACGTATCCGAACCTCAGCGCCATCGCGGTCACGTCCCTTCATGACCAGACTCGTGGCGCGCGTGACCGGTCCCTGCCAGTTGGGAACGCTTAGACACCCTTCGTCATCCGTCTCTGTGCCCTGGCTCTTCACAATCTCCGGATTGACAACTGTATGAAGCACGCCTTCATATTCAACCACGATCACTCGGAGCGGAACGCCAATCTGCGGCGCTGCCAGGCCAACCCCGGGAGCATTACGCATGGTGTCGATCATGTCGTCAAAGAGACGACGGATCGAATCATCGATGCGTGCCACACGCTTCGCCTTGCCACGCACGATGCGGTCATCGGAATCAGTGATGATCGTCCGTATTGCCATTGTCGCGTCCTGAAACGTGATGTGCGTGCCGGTCGGCGTCTTTCGCCCCGACACGGAGGGCTCATACGCGGATTGGCACCGCACCAATCCGGGTTCGCTCGGACAGAATGATCGCCTCAATTTGCCTGACGGTGTCTTCAAGGCGGTTCATGTGGTTGACCACTAGATAGTCATAGCCTGGCATGCACGCAAGTTCGCGTCTGGCCTCGCCAAGTCGCCGCTCGATGTCCTCTGGGTCTGCAACTCCGCGCTCCACCGCGGCGCACTCCAAACGTTCCCGCAGATCCTCAAGGCTGGCTGGAGCGAGGAAAATCAGGACAACACTAGGCACCTTGAGACGAACGGTGGCCGCGCCCTGCACCTCAATCTTCAACAGCACGTCACGCGAGGCACTCAGCGCCTCGCGAACCGGACCCAGACGGGTGCCATAACCGTGCCCAGCATAAACCGCATCCTCCAGGAATTCCCCGGAGCCCCTGATCTCCGCGAACTCCTCGCGCCCGACAAAGTGATAGTCGACCCCGTTTACTTCGTTCAGCCGGGGCTGGCGTGTAGTGCAAGCAACCGCAATGTGGAGGCCGACATTACGCCGGCGCAGACCTGCGAGCACCGCATCCTTGCCGGTACCGGATGGCGCCGAGAGCACGAACATTCTCGCCGGCGCAGCGCCACCCGAATGCCGTTGGAGAACCGCGAGCGGACCGGCGAGTGAATTGGGCTGGTAGCCATCTGCGTCTCGCACCATGTCTGGTCCGTCCATCTCGCCAATTTTACCGCGGTCGGTCACACCCAAAGAGCGAGGGATGCTGGCACCTAACCGTTCAACCCACCGGGACGAGGCGGTACCGATTAGTTGCCACCAGGCCAGAACCAAGCATCGTCAGCGCTGCCAACTACCGCCCTACGCGCCTAGCCCAGAGAGAAGCACGCTCGCATGGGCGAGACGTCTCAGGATCGTATCCGCGCCTAGCACGGCCATGGTGTCAAAGAGCGGTGGCGTCGCCGTCCGTCCGGTGGATGCAACCCGCACCACACCAAACAACTGTCCGCGCTGCTTACCAGTTGTCAGATCAAGGGAGATCGCCAGATCCCGGAAAGGTGCCTCAAGCGAGGCAGCTGACCAGTTACCAGAGGCAGCGACACCCGCACACACAGAAATCGCACCGTCCAACATGCTACGAGCATCGTTGGGCGCAACACCCTTCGGCACGAGCATTTGGGCCGGATATTCCTCTTCCTTGAAGAAGATCGACAGGACCGCCGGTGCTTCGGAGAGGCGCTTCAGACGTTCTTGCTCCAGGGCAAGCGCGCCCATGAAGATCGGGCTTTCGATGTCCAAGCCTGCCGCGGTCATGAATGGTCCAACCCGTCGGGCAAGTTCTCCAAGCGACATCCGACGGATGTACTGACCATTCAGCCAATCGAGCCTGTCTAGGTCAACCACCTTACCGGACGGACCAATCGACCCGAGTTCGAAGTGTTCCGCAATCTCGGGAAACCCAAACAACTCACGTGCGACACCCTGTTGGGGATTGTCAGTGTCTGGGATAAATGCAATCAGGTTCCCCAAGTAATTGAGCACAGCCTCGGCAAGGAACCCTTCCTCCTGAAACCAACCCATGTTTGCCCACGGGTGCTTGCGCTTACTGATCTTGCCTCGATCCGCGTTCAATAAGAGAGGCGTGTGGGCAATTACTGGCGGCTTCCAGGCAAGAGCCTCATAGACACGAAGGTGCGCCGGCGTACTTGGCAACCACTCCTCACCACGTATCACATGTGTGATTTTCATCTCGTGGTCATCTACGACGACGGCAAGGTTGTAAGTGGGAAACCCGTCCGATTTCAGCAGCACACGGTCATCGAGCAAGGCATTCTCAAAGGACATCTCACCCCGGATCGGATCTACAAACGTCGTATGGCCGTGATCAGGCATTCGCAACCTGATCACGGAGCGCTCGGTGTATCCACCAAATGCCTGTCGCTCAGTCTCCGATTTACCAAGACACATCCGGTCGTACTTTGGGGGAAGCTTGTCGGCTTGCTGGGCCTTGCGCATTTCATCAAGGCGCTCAGGCGAGCACCAGCATCGGTACGCAGTTCCTTCGTCGACGAGCTGTTCGGCAAAGGCTCGGTACCTCGGAAGGCGCTCTGACTGCTTGTACGGTGCAAAGGGACCACCGCGGTCAGGGCCCTCCTGCCATTCAATCCCCAGCCAAGCCAGACTGTCGTAGATGAGTTGCTCGGCACCTTCAAGAAATCGCTTCTGATCAGTGTCCTCGATACGGATGACAAACGTGCCTCCGTATTTTCGGGCAATGGCAGCGTCGACGAGCGCGACTAGCACGTTGCCGATGTGAACGAACCCGGTAGGGGACGGCGCAAGCCGCACCCGGACGCTCGCGCCTTCATGACCGGTCATTTCCATCGGGGGACTCTCCTTACGCGAAGCGGTTGGTCAATCGTGCCGGACCGAGTCCCGAAGTTCCGAGGATGGTGTCCGACACCGCCAACGCACTGGATGAACCCGACGGAAAATCGTCTCAACGATCCTCCTCCTGCTTTAACGGCAATGATAGGGGTGCGCACGGGCCGCCCCACTAGTTCTCGGCAGGCGGTTTGCTTGGAACCCTACTCGAACTGATCTGATGGGCGAGGTCCCACAAACGGCTCAATCTCGTACACTGGTGGTTGTTTGACCGAGACAGGTGGCGTTGAAGGAATTAAATCGTGAGCAAGATTCGTGTACGTCGACCCATCGTTGAAATGGACGGGGACGAGATGACCCGGGTCATCTGGGCACGCATCAAGGATCAGTTGATCCTGCCATACCTCGACATCGATCTGGAGTATTACGACCTCTCCGTGACCCATCGTGACGAAACTGACGATAAGGTCACAGTTGATTCTGCCCGGGCAACGCTCGAACACGGCGTGGCCGTGAAGTGCGCAACAATTACCCCGAACGATGATCGGGTCCGCGAATTCGGCCTCAAAAAGCAGTGGCCATCACCTAACGGAACCATCCGCGCACTTATGGATGGAACGGTCTTCCGGAAACCGATCACCCTTCGCAACATCCCAGCCGCTGTGAAGTCGTGGAAGAAGCCAATCACGATCGCTCGTCACGCCTTCGGCGATATCTACCGTGATCAGGAAATGGTTATCGACCGGCCGGGCACCGTTGAACTCACCTTCCGCCCCGCGGATGGTTCGGTTCCGGTATCCCAAGTAGTGAACGAGTTCAAGGGTTCCTCGCCTACCGGTATTTCCATGGCGATGTTCAACACAGATTCTTCAATTCGCAGTTTCGCGAAATCGTGCTTCACCTACGCAATCGCCGAGCAATGCGATATCTGGTTCAACGCTAAAGACACCATCTCAAAGAAGTATCACGCGAGGTTCCGCGACATCTTTGCTGAGGAAGCAGCGTCACGGGCATCTGAAATCTCAGGCGCGGGCATCACCTACAGCTACTACCTCATCGACGATGCAGTGGCGCAGGTCATGAAGCATGAGGGCGGTCACCTCTGGGCGTGCATGAACTATGACGGTGATGTCCTTTCCGACATGGTTGCTGCCGGCTTCGGGAGCCTTGGCCTCATGACCTCGGTTCTTGTAAATCCGGATGGAAAATACGAGTACGAAGCCGCGCATGGCACCGTCACTCGGCATTTCCGCCGTCACCAGCGTGGAGAAGAAACCTCGACAAATTCGGTGGCGTCGATCTTTGCGTGGTCCGGTGCGGTCGGCAGACGGGGCCAACTTGACGGGTCGGCGGACGTTGTCGCTTTCGCGCAAGCAATCGAGAACGCCGTCATCGAGACGATTGAATCCGGCACGATGACGAAGGACTTACTGGCACTCACAACTACCGATCACCCGCATGGGGTCGACACTTGGGCGTTCATGGACGCTGTCGCTTCCCGCTTGAAGGTTTCGCTCTAACCCGCGTACCTCCAACGTCTCCGACGGGTTTCCCAGTCAAACAGGAGTAGATTGCATCGTGGATCTTTTCGAGTATCAGGGCAAGCAGTACTTCGCTCGTTACGGAATTCCCGTCTCACCCGGCGGGGTCGCGCAAACCGTCGACGAAGCCATTTCGGCAGCCGATGCAGCCGGGTATCCGGTCGTAATCAAGGCTCAGGTTCAGGTCGGTGGCCGAGGCAAGGCGGGAGGCATCAAACTGGCCTCGAACGCCTCTGAAGTTCGACACCATGCCTCGAATATCCTCGGAATGGACATCCGGGGCCATGTGGTCCAGCGTGTGTGGGTCGAGCGTGCCTCCGATATCAAGGCGGAATACTACGCTTCATTCACCCTTGACCGTGCGGCGCGCATGCACCTCGCCATGGTCTCGAAAGAGGGTGGGATTGATATCGAACACGTGGCCGCCACGAACCCGGGTGCAATCATCCGACGCCACATTGACCCGGCAATCGGCCTTACTCACGCCGACGCCGTTGACATCATCCACTCGGCGGGTATTGATGAAGAGGCCCGTTCAGGTGCGGTCAGCATCCTTGAGCTTCTCTACAAGTGCTACGTCGAAGGTGACGCCGACCTGGTGGAAATCAACCCGCTGATCCTCACTCCGGATGGCCGTATCCACGCCCTCGACGCAAAGGTCACTCTTGATGACAATGCCTCGTTCCGTCATCCTGAATGGGCAGCGTTTGATGGCACCGAGTCATCTGACCCACGTGAGCAGATGGCGCGCGAACGCGGCCTGCAGTATGTCGGCCTCGACGGTTCGGTCGGCATCATCGCCAACGGCGCGGGCCTCGCGATGAGCACCCTTGATGTCGTGAACCAGGTAGGCGGAACGCCTGCGAACTTCCTCGATATCGGTGGTGGCGCGAGCGCCGCGGTCATGGCCAATGCATTGGAAGTGGTCAATTCCGATCCAAACGTGAAGGCGATTTTCATCAATATTTTTGGTGGGATCACCCGCGGCGAAGAGGTTGCAAACGGGATTGTCACGGCACTTGGAAGAGTGACAATCACTTCGCCGATCGTTGTCCGACTCGATGGCACAAATGCTGTCGAAGGTCGGGCAATCCTCAAGGCCCACGAATCGGACCGACTCATTTCGCGCCCAACAATGGTGGAAGCTGCCCAGGCTGCGGTTGCATTCGCCGCCCACTGACCGAACGCGTGGGCCGAGCATCCCGTGGAACGTGAGAAAGCATTCAGATGAGCATCTTTGTCAATGAGACGACCAAGGTCGTGTACCAAGGTCTTACAGGCAGCGCAGGCCGTTTCTACGGACTGCGGAATCGTGCATACGGCACGCAAGTAGTTGCTGGAACCAACCCGAAGCGCGCTGGCGAAAATGTTGAGGGCATTCCGGTTTTCGCGAATGTCCACGACGCTCGTGAAGCGACCGGTGCGACCGCATCGTGCATCTTCGTACCTGCACCAGGCGTCGAGAGTGCGGTCATGGAGGCCGCGGAAGCCGGGATCGAGTTCATCGTCGTCATCACCGAAGGTGTGCCGGCAAAGGACGAGGCGCGGTTCTACAACCGTCTCGCCCGTGAGTTCCCGCGGACGCGTCTGCTTGGACCAAACTGCCCCGGGATCATCAGTCCCGGCAAGTGCAATATCGGGATCACCGCGGGCGAGATTGCAACAGGAGGTGGCCCAGTCGGAATCGTCTCCCGTTCCGGAACCCTGACCTATCAGGCTCTCTATGAGCTGACCCAAAAGGGCATCGGCCAGACGACTTGTGTTGGCATCGGTGGCGACCCGGTCCCGGGGACGAATTTCATCGACTGTCTGGAAGCCTTCCAGCGTGATCCGGACACTCGCGCCGTCATGATGATCGGCGAAATCGGCGGGTCAGAGGAAGAGAAGGCAGCAGACTTCATCAAGCATGAAATGACCAAGCCGGTTGTGGTCTACATCGCCGGGGTTACCGCACCTCCGGGACGCAGGATGGGACACGCGGGCGCAATCATTTCCGGTTCCAGCGGAACTGCTGGGGCGAAGATGGATGCCTTGCGTTCGGCCGGCGCCCACGTTGCAATCAATCCCACCGAGGCCGGTAACGTGATGGCGACCGTCGTCGCGCACCTATAGGTCTCGTCCCTCACCCTAGTCGGCATTATTTGTAAGGGTCCAATGGGGTTGCACTCTCGAGTGAGACCCCACGTCAAACCCTCAACCCTCTGTTTCTTGGTCATCAGGAAACTGCGCCGGAAGCCTCCTAAGCGCTGTTGGATACCTGTCCGCATCGCGGTGCCGATATTTTTCCAACACCTCTTCAAGGGAGGACTGCATGTCAATTCCCTGAGAATTGGCAAGGCAAATCAAGGTGTAAACCACATCAGCCATCTCAAGCCCGAGATCTTGAACGCTCTCGGTGGACCTCTTCGGCTTTTCGCCGAACAGGTGGTTGACGACGCGCGCCAGTTCACCCATTTCTTCGGTGAGGCGCGCCAGTTGGGACAACGGGTGCCAATACACCCACCCTCGATCCGCCATCCAGGTATCGACAAGAGCCTGTGCGTCGCGCAGGGTCAGATCATCGTCACGGGAAGGACGCGATGTCACGCCCGGGACGCCCATGCCAATCGCACCTCACCAACGTGTTTGCGCGAATGTTCGACCGCCAATGAGACACGATTAGGCGCGGTCCCGCCGGGAATGTCTCGAGACGCGACGGATGCAGCCACGGTCGTAGCAAGCAGTGCATCATCCCCAAAGGCCGGGTGATACTCGCGAAGTTCCCTGCTTGTCATGTCGGCGAAAGCACGACCGTCAGCAAGCCGGTCCATGACTAACCGCTTTACGACTTCGTACGCGGTCCGGAACGGGACTCCGCACCGAACAAGGTAATCAGCAAGATCGGTGGCAGTTGAATACCCCGCAGACGCACGTGACGCAGCACGGTCACGGTTAATCTCCAGTGATGACGTCGCGACGGTAAGCGCGCGCAGTGCACCCCGCACCGTCCGCGCGGTATCGAACAGTGCTTCCTTGTCATCTTGGAGGTCACGCCCATACGTCATCGGTAACCCCTTCTGCATCACAAGGAGATGCTGCAGGTGACCAAAGACGCGGCCCGCCTTGCCTCTGGTGAGTTCGGCTGCGTCAGGATTGCGCTTCTGGGGCATGATGCTGCTGCCTTCTGCCCACCGCGATGAAAGGCGCACGAGCCCGAATTCAGAGGTCGCCCACAACGTGATGTCTTCGGCAAACCGTGATAGATGCGCGATCAGGATGGACGATGCCGAAGCAAACTCAATTGCAAAGTCCCTGTCAGAGACCGCATCCATGCTGTTGGCACTGATACCGGAAAAACCCAGGGTGTCTGCCACAAGGTCGCGACGGATAGGAAACGAGGTTCCCGCAAGGGCGGCTGATCCGAGCGGAAGAATGTTCGCCGCATGCCAGACTGCATCAAACCGGACAACGTCTCTACGAAGCATCTCGACATACGCGTGAAGGTGATGGCCCCATGTCACTGGCTGAGCATTTTGAATATGTGTATATCCAGGAAATGGCGCATCCGCGTGCAAGGCAGCACGCTCAATCAGGGCATCCTGCAGGTCACAGACTGCGCGCACTAGTTCGACACACGCCTCACGGACCCAAAGCCTGACGTCAGTAGCCACCTGATCATTCCGGCTTCGTGCCGTGTGGAGGCGTCGCCCCATGTCCTCGCCTCGACCCGGAAACCGCGCCTCGAGTACTTGTCGCAACCGCAACTCGACGTGGCTGTGAATGTCTTCGCCAATCGGAACGAGGCGGTGACGCACTCTGTCTATTTCGGAAAAGACTTCACGCAAACCTGCCTCGATTGCCACGGCATCGTCTGGGGGCATGATGTCCTGCACAGCGACGGCAAGCATCCTTACGTGCGC
This sequence comes from Chloroflexota bacterium, assembly GCA_947446285.1. Classification (GTDB taxonomy): domain Bacteria; phylum Chloroflexota; class UBA11872; order UBA12225; family UBA12225; genus UBA12225. Next base: position 1,619 of record CANFGH010000101.1, on the reverse strand, counting down.
GATGCTTCCAGATATGTCCTGACGATACAAGCGCCAGTCAAACCGGATGCTCGCCGTGTAGTCAAACACCGCTCGATCCAGCGTCACACCAGTCACGGTGCCAAGTTCACCAAGTTCAGCGAGGTCTGGAAGTTCGGCAACGTCAATCGCGGTGAGGTGTGCGTCCGTGATCGGTGTCATAAGTCGTGTCCGTCGGTGTGAATTCGATGTAATGGAACACCGGCGGCGGGCAACCGGCTCACTCCCCGGTAAAGGGCCAGTTCAACGTGCCGTGTCAGCGTGACGAGAAACACGCACGGCCAAAGATGTCAAGGAACCGATCGCACTCGTCACGGTTAACAATCAGCGGTGGCGCGATCCGGATTGTCCTTGTCGACGTACGATTGACCAGAAGGCCATCCTCGCGGCACGCGTCGAGAATTGCACCGGCGCGTTCCTCTTCAAACTCGATGCCCATCCAAAGCCCAAACGCACGAATCTCACTGATCCCCGCGTCGCCTTCGGACTTGAGGGCCTCAAGCCCCGCCAAGAGATGGGCGGTCATTAACCGAACATGACCCAAGACATCGTTCTCCAAGATGTACGAGACAACCGCGAGTGATGCCGCGCAAACCAACGGACTCCCTGAGTACGTTGACCCATGGTCACCGGGAGCAAAGACGGAGGCATGTTCCTTGGAGAGGCATGCCCCAATTGGCAAGCCACCTCCAAGCCCCTTGGCAAGGGTCATTACATCTGGCTCAATCCCGTAGGCCTCATAGCCCCAGAGATGGCCGGTCCTGCCAATCCCCGACTGCACCTCATCGAGGATCAGCAGGATGCCGTGGTCATCGCACAACTTGCGAACACCGTGAAGATACTCTTGCGTCGCTGGGTAAATGCCCCCCTCTCCGAGAACTGGCTCCAGCATGATCGCGGCGGTGTTCGGACCAATCGCCGATGCCATCGCCTCCAAATCGTTAAAAGGGACATGCTTGAAGCCCCCAGGCATGGGATCGAACGCTTCCTGGTAGTGACGGTTACCCGTCGCCGCCAGCGTCGCCAACGTCCGCCCATGGAAACTTCCTAGCGCGGTGATGATCTCGAACGCCCCATTCCGATTCAACTTGCCCCATTTGCGGGCGAGTTTGATGGCGCACTCATTTGCTTCGGCACCGGAGTTGGCATAGAAGATGCGATCCATGCACGAGTTGTCGATCAACAACTTGGCAAGCTGGAGCTGAGGTACCGTGCGATAGATGTTGGACGTGTGAATCAGCGTTGAAACCTGGCGCGTGACCGCCTCGACGATAACCGGTGCGCAATGTCCGAGTGCATTAACTGCCACACCCGCCAAAAAATCGAGATACTCACGACCAGTGTCGTCCCACACCCTGACACCCTCTCCCCTTACGAGAGTGAGCGGTTGACGCGCAAAGGTACGCATATAGAGACTGGCCTCGGCCTCGCGAGCATCAAATACTGCTGGCGACGAATGAGTTGTGGTCATTTGACTACCTTTTCAAACTGGTGAATGCATCAAAGACGCAAGTATCAGGAGCCTTGGAACTGCCTACTGCGTCTCGACGCCGTCGCAAAGGGCGATAGTGAGGCACGGCGACACGCGCAAGCCTGCCCGG
>CANFGH010000100.1 GCA_947446285.1 Chloroflexota bacterium | reverse complement strand
GGATGCACCCACCCTCGGTCAGGCCATAGGTCTGCGTCCACGTCGCGTCGAACCTGGTCATGACCTGTTCAAGCAGATCCAGGGGCATGGCATCCGATGATCCCATCGCCCGCCGGAACGCCGATAGGTTTCGGGTGCCGAGGCCGGGCGCGTCGACAAGCCATCGCCAGATCGTCGGAACCGCCATCATGGCCGTCACCCGGTGGCGTGCCATTGTCTCGAGGATGGCATCCGGACGCGCGTCGCGAAGCAGGACCACCGTCGCGCCGACGAAGTGATACGGCAGGAGGGCGCAGTCGGTCCCGCCAGTGTGGAAGAGGGGGTAGACGTTGAGGTAGACATCGTCTGCATGTGCCCCGACGTGTAGGGCGAAGGTCATCGCGTGCAGGATGTGCGCCCGGTGCGACATGACCGCACCCTTGGGGAACCCCGTGGTGCCACTGGTGTAGAGGATGATGTGGGCATCACGTTCGTCAATAGAAGCTGCGAGGACATTGGTTTCGTTGGCTTCAATGTGAGTGTCGAACGACGCGACCTCGTCTAGCCACACCCACTCGCGCACCGGGGTAACCTCTGGCAAGGCGTGGGCTTGGTCGATGACCGTGGTGTGGTCGCGGTCGGCGATGACAATGGTTGTGCCGGAATCGGCGATGGCGTAGGCCACCTCTGAGGCACGAAACCAGAAGTTCAACGGGACCAGGATGGCTCCGCAGATCGCCGCCCCGTAGTAGACCGCAACCCATTCCGCCGAGTTCCGGCCCAGGAGGGCAACTCGGTCCCCGGGACGCACGCCACGGCTGGCGAGGGCACGGGCAACCCCGCAGGCGGCCTCATGCAGGGCGGCGTAGGTGACCGGTCCCCGTTCGGTGATCAGGGCGGCCCGGTTCGGCCTCCCCGATGGTGACGCCTGACGTCGCAGGATCTCCCCAATCAGCATCGCGCCATTGTGACGTGCCGACGACGCGTTCGCCACCGGGTTTGGGAGCCATCCATGCCGTGACGGCCTGTCTCCCCTTGCCCGGGGACCAGAACGCCCACCGCAGTACACTCGGAACCATGAGTACTCCGTCAGGAATGATCGACCGCATCGCCGTCATCGGGGCCGGGTTCATGGGTGGGGGTATCGGTGCCGAGTTCGCCCTTCGGCTCGAACGCGATGTCCGCGTGACCTTGTGGGATGCCCGACCTGGCGGGGCCGCCACTGCCGTCGCACGGGCCCGAGAGGTTGCCGATGCCCTGGTGGAGGCCGGCATCCTTCTGCCCGAGGTTGCGACCCGACGCCTCGCGCGCCTGGCTACCGCCGACACCCTTGCCGAGGTGACGGACGGTGCATCCTACGTCGTCGAGGCTGTTCCCGAGGATCTGCCGACCAAGCAGGAAGTCTTCCGTGCCCTCGACCGGATCACTGGCCCGGATGTGATCCTGGCAAGCAATACCTCCGGGTTTGATCCTGCCGATCTCGCCAAGGACCTTTCCCATCCGGCACGGGTCGTCGTGGCGCACTACTTCGGTCCGGCATTCCTGATCCCGCTTGTCGAGGTCGTGCCTCATCCCGGCACCGACCCGTGGGTTACCGAACGTACCGCCAAACTCCTGCGCGATGCCGGCAAGCGCCCCGCGGTCCTCGGGCGGTTTGTGCCGGGATTCGTTGCCAACCGCCTGCAACAAGCCCTGTTCCGTGAGGCCCTGCACCTCGTGCGCGACGGTGTTGCCACTCCCGAGGTCATCGATGAGGTGGCCCGGTTCAGTTTCGGACCACGCCTCGCCGCCCTCGGACCGTTCACCGTCGCGGACTTCGCCGGACTGGATGTCTACGCGGCCCTCTCGACGAATGTGTGGCCCGACCTCTCCGCGGAGACGGCATCTGACGCGCCTCCTGCGGAACTGGCAGGACACGTGGCGTCGGGCAATCTCGGCGTCAAGACCGGTGCCGGCACCTATCCTTGGCCACCCGAACAGGTGCAGGCCGTCACTGCCCGGCGCAACCGTGCCTTGGGTGATGCACTGCGTGCCATGCGCAACGACGACTGATCGCGATCCGTCGCAGCGCACTCATGCAGACCACTCTTGGAGGCACTGTCGGGGATACTGTTGTCGGCACGACCATCTGGCAATCTCTGATATCGCTGGCCACCAAATGACCCTGATGCTTTGGCGGGAAGGGACGTTGGTGGACCAAGGAGTGACGCAGCGTCCGTAGAGGCGGGCAGGGATGCCCGCGGACCAAATCACCACCATTCCCACCCCATTTCCCTTGCCTGAGCGAAGCGAATATACATAATAGGCGAGGGGTGGGTGCATTACGCTCCTCTTGCACGAAAGGACATGCCACCCATGACACTGCCCATCCGCACCCTCGGACGCACCAACATGCACGTCACCGAAGTCTCGCTTGGCGGGGTAACGTTCGGTGGCCTGCATGGCCCGGTTCCGGAGGCTGAAGCCGCCACGGCACCGGACCACGCCTTCGAACTCGGGATCAACTTCATTGATACGTCGCCCCTGTACTTCGATAGCGAAGTGCGTCTTGGGCGCTACCTTGCCACGCGGGGCGGCTGGCCGGCGGGGGCGTACCTTTCCACCAAGACCGGCACGCACCCGACCCGCCGGGGCGACTACTCGGCCGAGGGCACGCGGTGGTCGGTGGCGAACAGCCTGCACGTCATGGGCGTGACGTCGGTCGACTGCCTCCTGGTGCACGACCCGCGCGACCAAGCCGAGATGGACGCCGTCTTTGCGCATGGTGGTGCCCTCGACACGCTTGAGGCACTCGAGGCTGAAGGCAAGTTGCGCAGCATCGGTCTTGGGTGCCGCCCGCACAGTTTCCATCGGCAGGCGATCGACACCGGCCGGTTCGACCTGATGCTGACCTTCGGCGACTACAACCTGATGCGTCAGACGGCGGCGCCGTTGATCGAGGCTGCGCACGATTCCGGGATGGGGGTCATCGCTGCGTGGTCAATCGGGTCAGGCCTGCTTGCCGGACCGGACCCGCGGACGGTGGCGCGGCTGGAGAACCATCCTGACCTCGAGGCGGCCATCGATTGGTGGGAGTGGGCGCGCGACCGGGCCGTCGACCTGCGTGCCGTCGCAATCCAGTGGGTACTGCGTAACCGGAAGGTTGGTTGCACCCTCGTCGGCGCCCGTGACGGTGTGGAGATGTCGCAGAACCTCGCGTCATCACTCGCACCGCTGCCGGATGCGATCTGGCCGGAGGTTGAGGAACGGATCCGGTCGGGCAAGGGCCAGTCACACGCCGCGGGTGGCGAAGCGGTGTAGGGGTCCACTAGTGGGAGGGCGGGCATGCACGCCGTGCCGGTCCTCCCGCGCTACCCTGAACAGGTGGGGACAGCGTGCCGGAACGGTGATCCCGCCGTAACGGAGGTACCACATGGCCACCACTGAACCGGTGTCATCCCTGCCAACTGCGTCTGAGGTCGGGGACTTCGCGACCAGCCTGCTTGACGGCTACGGTCTTCGGGACGATGCGCCCGGAATGGCGATCCTGGTGGCGCGGGGTGACGAGATCCTCTTTGAGGGGGCACGCGGTCTTGCAAGTGCCGAACTCGGTGTGCCCCTCACACCCGCACACCGCTTCGCCCTCGCGTCCGTCTCAAAGCAGATTGTCGCGGCCGGTGTCCTGCACCTAGTTGGACGGGGCGTTGTGGACCTGGAGGACCCATTGGCCAGGTTCCTGCCGGATTTCCCGAACGCGCAGGCAATCACCATTGTGCAGCTGCTCAATCACACGTCAGGTGTGGCGAGTTTCACGAATGTCCCGGCGTTCTGGACCACACCCCCGCCCCTGGCGATCACCACTGGCGAGATGGTTGCGAAGATCGCCGTCCTCACCCCGGATTTCGCTCCTGGGCAGGGATATTCGTACAACAACTCGGGCTATGTCCTCGCCGCCGCCGTCATCGAGGCTGTTGCCGGCATGCCGTGGCACGCCTACTTGGACACGGCCATCCTCGCGCCCCACGGCATCGAGGGAATCACGCTTTCTAATGGATGGCGGGTTGTGCCCGGCATGGTTCCGGGGCACTCGATCAGTGAAGGGGGCCATGTTACCCGCGCCTTTCCTGCCATGTTCCACATTGCCCATGGCGCCGGTGGACTGGTAGGTGATGTCCGGTCCCTCATGAAATGGAACCTCGCCCTGCACCGCGGCGACATCCTGCCACCGGCGATTCTCGCCCGCATGATCACTCCCGAGGGTTCGGCGACCCTCCCAGGGCCAGATGGGACACCGCCGGACTACGGTCTGGGGGTTGCCTCATCGAGGAACCATGGCGAGCCTGTTCTCAGTCATGGTGGAAGCATCCAGGGGTTCGCCACCCTGCTGGCGTGGGTGCCTTCAACGCAGACAACGGTCGCCGTCCTTGCGAACACCGATGACCCGGCCGTGATGTCCGACATGATTGCCCGGCAACTCGTGGCTTTCACCATAGGGAAGCCTTACGTCCCACCCCTGACCGTGTCGACGCCACCGGCTGCCCTCGCCCTCCTGGCAGGTACCTACCGCCTTGGTGACCAGTCGGTGGCCCTGCACGTCACTGACAATGGCTTGCAAATTGACTGCACTCCCGTGCAGGCGGCAATCATCCAGGGTCGACGCACGCCGGCACAGTGGCATCCGGCGCCACCGGCGGAAATCACCGTCTCGATCCCTGTGATCTCGCTTGGTGATGACCAGTTTGCCTTCGAAGCAAGCATTGCGAGGGCAACGTTCACCCGGGATGCGGGGGGCCGTGGCGCATCGTTCGTCTTTCAGGCCAAGGGAGAGGGCCCGGGCACGACGTGGCAAATCGTGAGGGATGGTTGACGGGGGATCATCGTCATCAGTGGGTTATGGCGGACTGAGGGAGGTGCGGGCAGGGATGCCCGCGGTCCAGACTGGCCAGACGGGTTACCCGATATCGGCGACGACGCGGAAACCCATGTGGCCGGTGGTGCTGTCCGCGGTGTTCGATGACCGCGCGGCGATCCGGTAGCGGTTGCAGTACGACGCGTGGCATAGGTACGAACCACCCCGCAGGACACGGGCGGTGCCGGTGGCCGGTCCGGTCGGATTGTCACGTGGTGCATCCGGAAGTGCGTGGTCGGTGGCACTCCACCAGTCCGCACACCACTCCCACGTGTTGCCCGACATCTGGAACAGGCCATACCCATTCGGTGCGAACGTCCGCACCGGCGCGGTGCCGGCGTACCCATCCTCCGCCGTGTTCCGGTGCGGGAACTCACCCTGCCAGATATTGCAATGGTGCGTGCCATCGCGCGTGAGGTCGTCGCCCCACGGGTAGCTGGCACCATCGAGGCCACCACGGGCGGCGTACTCCCATTCTGCCTCTGTCGGCAGGCGTACCCCCGCCCACTCGCAGTAGGCGGCGGCATCATTCCATGAGACGTGCACCACCGGATGGTCGGGACGCGTGCGCACGGAGGAACCCGGGCCCTCCGGCCGTGACCATGAGGCACCACGCACCGCCCACCACCAGGCGGTGCCGTTCGCACGGCCATCGACCCGGGTCAGGCCCTCGGGCGTGACGAAGTGGTGGAAGACATACGACCACTTCAGGCGGTCGGCATCGGTGACGTGGCCGGTTGCCCGGATGAATTCGCGGAACTGCGCATTGGTGACCGCTGTGCGGGCAATGGCGAACGACGCAACGGTGACGTCACGCGCCGGGCCTTCACCGTCCGCTTCGAAGCCTGTCCCACTCCACTCCGCCACGCCTGATTGAGAAACGCTTCGCTCACTGGTACCCATGCGGAATGTGTCCGCGGGAAGCACCACAAGATCATGGTGTGTCGTCCGGTACGCATCGGCAGGTGATGTCCGTCTTACGCCTGGCCGACCGTCCCACCCATCCGGCGACCCGTCCCCGCCTGCGTGATCGGTGGCCCCCTTCCCCTCCCCATCATGGCCGATCGCAAAGTGCTTCGCGAACGGATGATCCGCTGAGGGTGGGGTGTCACTGGTTGCTCGGGATCCGGGGCAGCATCCGACCATCGCGCAGGCAGGGTAACGCACCACAACATGCGTCTGGACCGGAATTGACGGACCGGACCATGGTTGCCGGGTGTGTCCGGATGTCACGTCCAACAGGTACATTCCAACGCGTCACGGGGCGTGTTCCGCAGGGGTGCCAAATTCTTCCGGGCGTACCCTTGAGTCGGCGCGATACACAGAGGAAACGTGGCGATGACGCCATGGTCGGGAGCTCGGGAAATGGTCGTAGTGGAGAGTGGCGGGACAGCGAAGCCGGGCGTCGGTGATGCCTCTGCATCAAGGGCGAGTGAGTGGGGCGGGGCGCATGACCTGCTTGCTTCCATTGGGGTCCGCACGACCGGCGCCGTCTCCAGGAACCTTCCCCCCGCACGGTTGGTCGAGGAAGTGATCCGACGGGGTGAGGGTGCGCTTGGCCCGGGTGGAGCCGTACTGGTGGATACCGGGCACCATACTGGCCGGTCGCCCCAGGACAAGTTCGTGGTACGCGATGCCGTCACGGCTGACACGGTGTGGTGGGGGCCGGTGAATCGTCCGTTCGCATCTGAGGCGTTCGACGCTCTCCTGGCCCGTGTGGCCGACCATGTGTCTGACCGCGACCTCTTCGTCCAGGACCTTGCCGGTGGTGCCGATCCGGCCTACCGTCTCCCGATCCGTGTCGTAACCGAACACGCCTGGCAGTCCCTCTTTGCGCAGAACCTCTTCCTGCGTCCCGATGCGGAAACGCGCGCCACGCAGGTTCCCGGCTTCACCGTCTTTGCTGTGCCCAGTTTCCAGGCGGACCCGGCCCGGGATGGCACGCGGTCGTCCACTTTCGTCATCCTGAACTTCACACAGCGGATCGTCCTCATCGGCGGGACCGAGTACGCCGGAGAGATCAAGAAATCCATTTTCACGGTCCTGAATTACCTCCTGCCCCAACAGGGCATCCTGCCGATGCATGCTTCGGCCAATATTGGCGAGGATGGCACGCCGGCCCTCTTCTTCGGCCTCTCCGGAACGGGCAAGACCACTCTCTCGACCGATCCGGCACGGACGCTGATCGGGGATGACGAACACGGGTGGGGCGCGAATGGCCTGTTCAACTTTGAGGGTGGGTGCTACGCCAAGGTCATCAACCTGTCGGCGTCGGCCGAACCCGAGATCTTTGAGACGACACATCGGTTCGGGACAGTCCTGGAAAACGTTGTCTACGATCCGGCGACGCATGTCCTGGACCTGGATAGCGAGGCGAAGACCGAGAATACGCGTGGGGCCTATCCTTTGGACTTCATCCCGAACGCCAGTGCCGACGGTGTCGGTGGACATCCGGCCCATGTGCTGCTGCTGACCTGTGATGCCTTTGGGGTACTTCCTCCGGTCTCGCGCCTGACCACCCCGCAAGCCCTCTACCATTTCCTGTGCGGGTACACCGCCAAGGTTGCCGGGACCGAGATTGGCCTGACTGCCCCGGAGGCAACATTCTCAAGTTGCTTCGGCGAACCCTTCCTGCCCCTTTCGCCGGTGACGTACGCAAACATGCTTGGCGAACGCCTGGCGCAGTACGGATCCCGGGTGTGGTTGGTGAACACCGGATGGACGGGTGGCGTGTACGGCGTGGGCAAGCGCATGTCCATCGCGCATACCCGGGCAATCGTGCGGGCCATCCTGGAAGGTTCGCTTGATGACGTGGCGGTCACGCCTGATCCGCACTTTGGGATGGGCGTGCCGGTGGCCTGTCCCGGTGTGCCAACCGAGGTACTGACCCCACGACGGACGTGGGCTGATGGTGATGCCTTCGACGCCACCGCACGGGATCTGGCCGGACGGTTTGCCGCGCGGTTCACCCAGTTCGCCGATGAGGTCGGCCCCGAGATCCGCACTGCCGGGCCGCACTAGCAAAGCGTCTCAACCAAGGTGCGACGGGGCGGTGGGTTCGACACAACTACAATCACTTCAGTTGACCGATTGCGTCGGTAGTCTGGCGTGTATGTTCACGACCGGACCACACCGGCTACGCTCAGTTGAAGGTCATGCCTGCCGTTTGCGGTAATGCGGCCATGGGCGATTTGGGAAGAAACCCTTGCTGAAGACCCTCGTGTGGCAGCCATCCAACGTTGATCCGAATGTGTCCATGCCGACCGTTCCGGGCATCGTGCCGGTGGTTCGGGAACTGGCCGATGTCACCGAAATCAGCGATATCCTGGCCTCCGGCAATGCTTGTGTATGGCTTGACCTGGAGGGGGCGACGCCCGAGGAACTGGCTTTGATCCAGAAGGAGTTCTCCCTCCACCCCCTTGCGATCGAGGATGCTGCCCGCCAAGCGCAAAGACCCAAACTCGAGGAGTATGACGACACCTACTTCATGGTGGTCTTCGCGATCGAGATGAACCAGGGTCTGGTGAAGGTCGGGAACGTCTTCGAGGTGGCCGAAGCGGAACCGCCTCCGCGCACGTATGGGTGGCTTGAGGGCACACCGTTCCACCTACACGAGGTGGACCTGTTCATTGGGTCGCGCTTCCTGATCACCTCGCATTCTGTCCCCTTGCCGGTGATTGACAAGGTCTGGAGGCGGTGGGCATCCCAGCCGGGACCGATCGAAGGCGGAACCGGGACAATCACGTACCGGGTCCTCGATGCGATCGTGGACGAGTTCTTTCCGGTTCTCGACGGAATTGTTGAGGAGGTGGAGGAACTGGAACAGCGCCTCTTCACGCAAGTCCAGAAGGGTGCGAAGAACAACGACCTCCGCGCACTGTTCCGGATCAAGCGCGACCTGTTGCAGTTGCGCCGGGTACTTGGTCCGGAACGCGATGCCGTGCTTGCCCTCAGCCGGCAGGACATACCGCTTTTCGACCGGCGCGTGACCTTCTACTTCCAGGATGTCTACGACCATATTGCGCGCCTGACCGATTCGCTCGACGTCTATCAGGACATGCTGACGAACGCCCTGGAGTCCTATCTCTCCCTGGTGTCGAACAACCTGAACGAGGTCATGAAAACCCTCACGTCGGTGACGGTGATGTTCATGGTGCCGACGCTGATCGCCGGCATCTACGGCATGAATTTCGATGTTATGCCAGAATTACATAGTAATCTTGGCTACCCATTCGCCCTTGCCCTGATGATTGGGTCGGCGGCAGCACTGTTCATCTATTTCCGGCGTCGCGAGTGGATCTGAGTCCACCCGTCGTGATCCTCTGGCAGGTCTTGCGCGCAACTGCCTTGACCCGTCCCAACGTCACGGCATGTGTCTCGCGGGTCGTGCGTGTCCCCCGACCCAAGTCCGCCGTTGATGCTGTGTCGGAAATCGGAAGGGTTGATTGATGGATCCGGTGCAGGGTGCGGTGCTAGGCGTTGTCCAGGGTCTTGGCGAGTTCCTGCCGATTTCCAGTTCCGGTCACCTGATCATCGTGCCGTGGCTGTTGGGATGGCCCGACCATTCGCAGACCTTCGACGTCGCCCTGCACATGGGGACGCTGTTCGCCTTGCTGATCTACTTCTGGCGTGACTGGTGGAACCTCGTGGGGGCCTGGCTCCCTTCGGGTGGCCGGTGGTTCGGGCCGGCGACGGCGACTGACCGGTGGCTGGGGCTTTCGATCGTCGCGGGAAGCGTGCCGGCGGCGGTTGTGGGACTGGTCTATCAGGACGTAGTGGAATCGGCACTGCGCGTCCCGTGGATGGTGGCCGTGCTGCTGATCATCGGCGGAGTATTGCTGGCCGTGGCCGATCGTGCCGGACTTCAGCGGAACGGGATGGAGCGGATGGGGCTGCCATTCGCCGTGATCATCGGGTGTGCGCAAGCCCTCGCCTTGGCGCCAGGCGTCTCGCGGTCCGGGATCACGCTCACGGCCGGCCTGTTGCTAGGTTTCACCCGTCCGTCGGCGACCCGGTTCAGTTTCCTGCTGTCGATGCCTATCACCGCCGGTGCCGGTGTCCTGAAGCTTCGCCACTTGGTCAGTGACGGCATTCCGGCCGATGAGCAGATGGCCTTCGCGGCAGGCATCGTGGCTTCATTCGTGGTGGGCCTGATCGTGATTGGCGGACTGTTGCGCTACGTGCGCACACGGGGAATGGACGTCTTCACGGGATACCGCCTGACAATCGGCGTGATCGTGCTGACCGTGACCATCGCTGGTCTCCGCTAGGCGGGCCCGCCTACCCACCTGTGACCAATCCGGTGCGATACACCCGATTGTCAGCGTGGGTATGAGTGCCCAGACACTGAAACGGGTCATGTGAGGCTACATGGGAGCGCCGGCAGGAACTGGCCAGTCTTGGGTCACCGCCCAAGCCCGTTGCGAATACAGAGGGGAGTCCTCCGGCGTTGCAAGGGTGCCAGAGAGACCTGCCTGATCCGGACAGTTCTTGGTTGCGACCCAAGCCTGACGCGGAAAGGGAGACCAGGCGCCCGAACGACCGGGATAGCGCTTGGGTTGGTTCCACCCTGATCCGCGGGCATCCTTGCACGCATGTTCCTTGTCGATCCCGCGGTGCACCCCCGATGCGGAAGCTTTCCGATCGATGGGTGGGCTTGGGTGAAGCCTGACGGGGGATGTCTCGACTGTGACGAGGGCGGGAACCAGAGCGGTACAAGCGGGGGATGCCCGCGGACGAAAGTGTCTCGAGGCCATCGCCTCCCCACCCTGATCCCGACAGTTTCTGGTCGCCGCCCAACCCCGTGTTGGGAAGGGGGCTGGGGGGTTGGGCAGGTCGAGTCTAGTCAGTTTGCTTGGCCCGGCACGCTCACGCCTTGGCAGTGTCGACCAGTTTTGCCCACTCTGCTTTCGCGGTATTCACCAGGAAACCAGTGTCCATTGCCAGGGCGTTGAATTGGTAGCCTTGGGCAATGCGCCGGTTCACGTCGTCGGCACTGCCGCAGTGGTAGCCACACGGGATCCCGGCTTCCTGGCACGCCTTCAGGATCTCGGCACACGCCGATTCCACCACGTCAGCCGGCGGACGCTTGCCGTTCTCGGTCATCATGGACGCCCCGAGGTCGTTCGGTCCGATGAAGATTGCGTCGAACCCGGGTACGGCAAGGATCTCGTGCACATTGCGGACCGCCTCGATGTGTTCGAGTTGCAGGACCAAGAGAATCTCATCGTTGGCGATCACCGGATAGTCGTCACCGGCGTACAACGGGCCTCGCACCGACCCGAAACTGCGGTCACCCATTGGCGGGTAGCGAACCGCACGTACGGCCTTCTCGGCATCCTCGCGCGACTTCACCATGGGAATGACCACGCCGTACGCGCCGGCATCGAGGGTGCGCTTGAGTTCGATCGGGTCATTCCACGGCACGCGCACCATGGGCACGGTGTTGGTGGTGGAGATGGCCTGCAGCATGAACTGGAGGCTATG
>CANFGH010000099.1 GCA_947446285.1 Chloroflexota bacterium | reverse complement strand
CGACCTGGTCGAGGGAGACGTCACGCGGTGTGCCGGACACCGGCGGGAGCGAGGGGGATGCGGGGTGTTGCGGGCGTCGTGAAACCATGCGGCAGGGTGCCGCGTTGCCTCGCCACGCGGCAACCAATGCACCCGTCCGGCGATTTAGTTGGGACACATGGCCATGACCCCGTGCACGCACCGGGCGACTTCCGATTCCGGCTGGCCGGTCTCCACTTCCTTGAGCCCGTCGTGGCGTGTCTGCCAGGTTGCGCCGCCATCGGTTGTCTCGAAGACGCCGACCGCGGACATCCCCACCCACATGCGTGCGGGATCGGTCGGGTGAGGCAGGATGGTGTGCAGGCACATGCCACCAGCGCCCGGCGCCCAATGCTCGCGTGACGGGTGGTGCTGCAATCCAACCAGTTCATGACAGGATTCGCCACCATCGTCGCTCCGGAAAACAGCCGCGAGGTCGTTCCGGCGTAGGTCACCCCCGGTTGTGCCGGCCCGCCGGGCGTGATCGTCCAGATGGCATCAAGTTTGCGGACCGTGCCATCGGAAAGGACCGGCAACGGGCCCGACTCGAACGATGGCGAGTGGTCGACCTGCGTCCACGTCTCGCCGCCGTCATCAGATCGCCGAACCGTCGTGCCGTAGACGTCGTGCCCGGTTCCGGCCAGGATGCGCCCACCCGGCAGGGTGGTGATACTGTCGACGCGCCATCCCGCGAGCAACTGGTTGCCGAGTTGCCATTCGCCAGTGTGATCTCGTTCGTAAATGAAGGCACCACGGTCGGTGCCCACAAGAATTCGTCGTGCCATCCGTATCGTCCTTGAAACCGATCTTCCTTCGGGATTCCGAACGGTCTGGACGAAGGGATGTATCGGAGGAGGCACCGGGGCCTATTCGGAGAGGACGGCATCCATCCGGGCCAGCACACCCGGCCAGCCTCGACCCATGCCTTCATAGCCCTGCCGGCCGAGCGCCGTATCCAAATCGAAGCCGTCATGGGTCAGGGTCACCGAGGTGCCCGTGTCATCGGCCCGGAGATCCCAAGCCACCGTCGTATCCAGGACACCGATCGCGAACCGGTACGCAAGCCGGTGTCCCGGGTTCACCTCGGTCACTTCGCACGCCAGCGCGCCTCACGAGCCCATGTCGAGATCGAAGCGGTGCCCACTGAGCGGGCTGATGTTCCCGGCGGCCCACCATTCCGCGTGGACAGACGGGTCGGTCAAGGCTTTCCAGACCCGCGACGCCTCGTGCCTGACATGCCGGTCGACTTGCACCCGTCCTGCATTCGATGGCGTCATGGCCTGGATCCTTCCGTCCAGGTGCGTCCGCCCGTCCGTGGCTGGCCGGTGGCGCACTCCCCTGCCGGAACGGTTCGGCCCCGATAACGGCCCTCGAGCTTAAGCGCACCTAACCCTCAGGGTTTGGTAGCATTCCATGCCCCTGGTGGGTGGCGCTTTCACCGTTACGATTTCACTCAGGAGACTTGGTATCTCATGATCGCGTTCACGCCGTCGCGTCCCTGCGGTCGACCCACGCCGCCGTCCCGGCGAGCCTTCCTTGGCGGCCTGGTTGCCGGTTTGCCGTTCATCATCGCGGCGTGTGGCGGAACGGAGACGCCGGCCGCATCGCCCACTTCGGCACCAGCGCCATCGACCCCGGCGCCGTCAGTCAGGCCAGCGACGGCAGCCCCCAGTGGGGCGACCCCGGTGTCATCCGCAGCAACCCTCGAGAAGGAACTCGTGATCTATTCCTCCCGCAAGGAATCCCTGATGGAGCCGACCGTCGAGGCGTTCCAGAAGAAGACCGGGGTGAAGGTGTCGGTCAAGAGCGGTGGCAGTGCCGAATTGCGCCTACTGATCGGCCAAGAGGGTGGCGCCTCCAAGGCAGATATCTACTACACCACCGACTACGTGGATGCCGAACTGCTGCGCCAGAAGGGCCTGCTTGCCCCATTCCAGTCGAGCCTGACCGAGGGCGTGCCCGCCGAGTTCAAGGCCCCCGACGGTGCATGGACCGGGGTCATCGGGCGCAGTCGCAACATCATGGTCAACACCACCCTCGTCAAGCCTGCCGACTATCCGGCGTCCGTCTTCGATCTCGCCGACCCCAAGTGGAAGGGACGCATCGCCATCACCCGCCTCACCGACGGGACGCCGGTCTGGCTAGCCTCCCTGATCCTCCTGAAGGGCGAGGAGGCGACAACAGCATTCCTGACCACCCTTTTCAAGACCAACGGCATGAAGGTCCTCAACGGTGGCTCGAATGTCGCCGATGCCGTCGCGCAGGGCGAGTTCGCAGCCGGGTTCGTTAACCACTATTACTACGTGCCAAAGAAGCGTGCCGGCGCGCCCGTCGACCTGATCTACCCGGATGAGGCCATGGGGGGCATCGGGACCTTGGTGATCCCCCTCACGGTCGCGGCCCTCAAGTCCGCCCCGCACCCGAACGTTGCGCGGGCGTTCATCGACTTTGTCCTCTCGCCTGAAGGGGCTGCGCCGATGATGACGCAGGAGGGCGAGTTTCCGCTCCGTCCCGGCATCCCCCTGGGCGACCATGGCGCCGATGGTGTCCGCACCATCGACAAGATCCGCCGCCCAGCGGCATTCGATATCAACAAGCTGCTGTTGGCGCGCGACCGTGCCATCGAACTCTATACGCCCTTGTTTACCTGATTGTCACCAAACGGCAACCGGCAGGTGATGCCAACGTCGTAGAATTCCGGGGGGAGGTGGTTCGCCATCCAGTCCCCCTGAAGGTGACTCGATCGCATGAGTTCCCCTGGCCGGTTTGGCCACATGTACGCGCCGTTGCGCGTACCGAACTACCGGATGTTCCTCGCCGGACAGACCGTTTCGACGATGGGGTCGCTCATCCAGATGACCGCCCAGTCATGGGTCGTCTATGAACTGACCCACTCCTCGGCTGCCCTTGGAACCGTGGCGATGCTCGGGTCCCTGCCGTTGCTCTTCCTCAGTCCGTACGCCGGCACCCTTGCCGACCGGATCGATCGCCGCAAGCTCCTCTACGGGACCCAACTCATCCTCGCAGGTCTGGCTGCCACCCTGGCCATCCTTGTCCAGACCGGCTTGATCCAGCTCTGGCACCTCTATGTCCTTGCCGTCGTGACGGGTATCGTCACCGCCCTCGATGGTCCGGCCCTGCAGGCCTTCGCCGCCGACCTCACTGGCCCCACGCTGATCCGGCAGGCGGTCTCGCTCAACATGATGGGCTTCCAGGTCTCGCGAATGGTCGGCCCCTCCGTTGCCGGCCTTCTCGTCGGCTTCTACGGCAGCGCGACCGCGTTCTGGGTCAACGCCGCCAGTTTCCTTGCGGTGATCCTTGCACTTCTGCGTGTGCGATTTACTAATGAGGCAACGTCCGGGCAACGTGGTGCGAGGTCCGGTGCCGGCGCGGGAACCACCATGGACGCGGTGCGCCACATCCTTGGCAACCCGAACCTGGTCAACTTCTATATCTACCCACTTCTCTACATGTTCGGGGCGGCCTCGACGATGACTCTCTATCCGGTCTACGTCGGCGACGTCCTCCACCGCGACGCACGTGCCCTCGGCACCATCGTCGGGGCGTGGGGCGCGGGCAACCTCGTCACGTCATTCCTCGTCCTGCCGCTCGTCCAGAATGTCCGGCGAACCGGTCTCCTCAGCGCCGCCCTCCTGGTCTGGTTTGGGGCGATGCTTGGCCTCCTGTGGGTGATCTCCCTGCCTCCGGTGATGGCGTTCCTCGAGGTCGCGGGTGGGTCGCTTGGCCTGCCCGACCCGGTGGTCCTCGCGGCGTGTGTGGCGACCTTCCTCTCTGGCGCGACCGGACCCATCGTCCTCTCGATGGCGGGTGGGTTGCAGCAGATGATGTCGCCACCCACGATGCGTGCACGCCTCGCCGCCATCGGCACGACGGTCACTTTCGGGACACAACCATTCGTGAACCTCGCGGTCGGCTATACCGGCGAGATCTTCGGCGCTCCCACTGCCCTTCTGGCCAATGGGATGTTCATGACGGTACTTGTCCTGCTCCTGGTGACCTTCCGCCGATCGGTCCGCGCCGAGGTGATCCGCCCGCACACGATGGTCAATCCGTCGCAACCGGGTCCCGTAACCAGCGCGACCGGTGGTGCCGACCGTGCCCCCGCACCTGCACAATCCCCGGCCCGCGCCGAGGGTGCGCCCGTATCCTCCGCACACGCATGACCGCGCGGTGAAGGGGAATGGATAGCCGGTGATGCGAGCAAGCGCTTCGTCGGCATCGACCGGGCCGCGCCCGGTCCCGGAGCCGGGCCTTTTTCCTTTGGTGGGCACCGGGCTCCATATGCTTGGACTGTTGCCTGTCGTGCTCGTCGGCATTCCGCTGCTCACCCTCGCGATGACCGTCATCGAAGTCTCGCCGGCCGACCTCTTCGCATCACTTTCGCGCCTCGACCTGCCGGGGCTCTTCGGGCAGTCCGGCATCCTTGCCCTCGGTGCGACCACCTGGGCGTTGGTCTTTGGGGTCCCGTTGGCGTGGTTCGTTGCCCGCACCGACCTGCCCGGTCGTCGCGTTGTCCGGATCGTGGCCCCGCTTGCGCTTGCGGTGCCGCCGTACGTTCTCGCCCTCGCCTACGTGGTCCTGCTCGCACCCGGTGGGGTGGTCCACCGCGGTGTCGCGACGCTTCTGGGGATGTCGACCTTCCAGATTGCGTGGCCAGGGCTCATCTTCGGCACGACTGGCGCATCGTTCATACTCGGGATTGCCGGCGTGCCAACGGTCTTCATCCTCGTGCACGGTGCCCTCTCGCGCAGCAACCCGTCCCTCGAGGACGCGGCGCGCAGTCTCGGCCTCTCGCCAGTGGCAACATTCCGCCGGGTGACCTTGCCCCTCCTGCGGGCGCCGTTGCTCGTGGGTGCGCTGCTGGTCTTCCTGTATGCGTGCGTCGATTTCGGAGTGGTCTCCCTGCTGCGGGCGCGCACGGTCACGACCGCTCTCTACACCTACCTGCTTGCCGGGTACGCGCGTCCGGCAACCGCAACGCTGGCCCTGGCCTTGGTCGCCGTCCTGTGGGGACTGCTCGTGGTTCAGCGTCGCATCCAACGATCCGGTGCGGGGTCTACCCGCGGCGGCGATGGATCCCGTGTCGGCGATGCGGTCCTTGCTGATGCCCGGGGGCGCTCCGGCTCGCCGCCGATCACGTTGGGCCGGTGGAGGTGGCCGGCGGCCCTCGGGGCCTTCGTGATTGTCTCTCTCGGGTTCGCCCTGCCAATCGGGGTGCTCGCCTGGTTGGCATCAACCCTTGGCGCCGCCGGGTTGCCAACCTTCTGGTGGTCGTTGGTGCCCCATCTCGGTCACACCCTCGTGATCGGCGCGTCCGGTGCCACGGTGGCGGTGTGCCTTGGGCTTGCACTGGCGCTTGCCCGCGGGCGCACCTCCCTCATCGAACCGGCGACGTGGGCGATGCAGGCCGGTTATGCCCTTCCCGGAACCATCCTCGCCCTGGCAATCGTCACGTTCGTCCTGCGCGTGGCGCCGTGGGCAGGTGATACCGCCATCCCGATCATCCTGGCGTCGGTCATCCTCTTCGCCGCCCCGGCGTTCCAGGCCTGTACCGCGGCCATCGATGCCGTGCCTGCGGTCCTTGTCCGTGCGTCCCGCGGTCTTGGCACTTCCACATGGGGTGCGTTCCGGCGTGTGGTCCTCCCACTGGCCGGGCCGGCCTTGCTTGCCTCCTGGGCCCTCACCTTCGCACTCGTGGCCCGCGAACTCGCCGCGACCTTGCTGCTGCGCCCGCCCGGGTACGACACGTTGGCGGTGCGGATCTGGGTCCACACGATGGATGTCGGCCCGGATCCCCGCGCCGCCGCTGTTGCCCTCCTGCTTCTCCTGCTCCTTGGCACCGTATGGTCGGTCTTCCTCTGGCTTGGCGCGCGTTCCGAAGCGTCTACCCGCCTTGCCGACCGGCGCGACCGGCCCTAGGTTCCGGTCATGCCGTCCGACGGTGGTACCTTCTCCCGGGGAGGGATCGGAACAGGTGCCACGCCGTCGCACGCCAACCACGCACGTCTGCGAACTTGTGACCGACCCCAATGCTAGGCAGGACGCCGATCGCCTCGCCGCAAGCATCCGTGACGCCGTTCCCGCCGGCATCTCCCGGCCAGCCTTGCGTGCGTTGGCCAGCGCCGGGTACACGAACCTCGTTGCCTTGGCCCTTGGGTCCGCCGCCGACGCGGCATCCCTGCACGGGATGGGGCCGAAGGCAATGGGGCAGCTTCGTCAGGCGGTACACGCGACGCGACGGGACTTCCGGCCGTGATCCCCGTGTGGCACGGCGAGACGGTTGATGAGGCGTCACCCGGCGAGGCGCCGGATCGAGACGACGTGGTGGTTTCCGTACGCGGTCTCGCGCGACGCTATCCCGGTTCGACCGTGTCAGCCATCGCCGGGGTCAGTTTTGATCTGCACGCGGGCGAGGTGCTTGCATTGCTTGGTCCAAGTGGGTGCGGCAAGTCCACGACCCTTCGCCTGATCGCCGGGTTCGACCGGCCCGATGCCGGCGAAGTCTGGATCAACGGTGTGTGCGTGGCCACGTCGGTCCGTCCACTCAACCAGGGTAGTCCAAGTTGGATTCCCCCGGAGCATCGTCGGATCGGGATGGTCTTCCAGGACTACGCCCTGTTTCCCCATCTGAACGCTGCCGAGAACGTTGCCTTCGGTATCGAAGGCCTGCCACGGCCCGAGCGCGATTCGCGCGTCGCGCGCCTGCTCGCAACCGTCGGCCTCGCCGAACTCGGTGGCCGCTACCCTCACCAGCTTTCCGGAGGCCAGCAGCAGCGTGTCGCCCTTGCCCGCGCCATGGCACCCCGCCCCCGTGCAATCTTGCTTGACGAACCGTTCAACACCCTCGACGCGAGTCTGCGCGTGCAAGTCCGCCGAGATTTGCTAGACATTCTTGCAGTTGAGGGGGTCGCGGTTCTTCTTGTAACGCATGACCAGTCGGAGGCGTTTGCGTGCGCGTCACGTGTCGCGGTCATGCGTCGCGGGCAGGTGGAACAGGTCGGCCCGCCAGAAACGCTTTACAACCGACCCGCCAACCGGTTCGTCGCCGGTTTCGGTGGCGACGGGCTCTTCATGCCGGTTGCCGTCCATTCCGGTCGTGTGGAACTCACCGGCGGGTGGCCGGTCCCGTCGGTCCCGGTCTCGGATCCGGGTGCGTGGGTGCAGGCAGGTGACGCCGTCATGCTTGTGCGCCCGGAAGAAGTCCTGATTGACCCAGACCCTCACGGGGAAAGCGTCGTCGGTGAGGGTCGTCCCCGAGGACCGGATGTCGAATACGACGTCCGCCCCCGTTCCGCGCCCCATGGCAACCTCGTCCTTCGTACCCGCTATCAGGGATGGCTTGCACCAGGCACGCCAGTGCGTGTCGATCTCGCGCTGCGGCACCTTGTTCTCTTCGCCGGCGAGCGGACCCTGGCGTCGCTCTGCCTGACCGTGGGATGTACCTGCCGCTAGGCCCCGCTTCGGTGTCACCGGAGCGCCTGACGGTCGCGTACACTTTCCCGTCATCATCTGGATCCCGCCGGAATGCCGGTGGGTCCGCCACCGATCGGGACCGCCAATGGATCCGCAGACCGGGCGCACCGGGATCGCCGCGGCCCTCTTCATGATCATCACCTCAATGATGCTCATCCCATTCCAGGATCCTGATTCGGCGTCCTTCGTGCTGAGCGTGCTGACCCTTGGGATGGGGATCATCTTCTTCATCATCCTCGTCATCCTGATCCGTCGTTCACTTGGGTAGCCCATGGATTTATAGAGAGGGCGAGCAGTACCCCACTGATATGCCCGGCAATCTCCTTGACGGTCGTGGTCGGCCGTTTTTTGCGCTGCCTGTGGTAGCGTCAATCGAACGATCCCGATGTCATCTGGCGAGGGAGTGCGTGTGTCAACCGTCCTGACGGATCGGCGCACAAGGGAAGACAGACAATGGACCTCACTACTCGGCATCGGCATTCCGCATGGGCGATCTTGGTTGCGTTGCCACTGATGGCGCTCGTCGCCTGCGGTGGTACGGACCCCGCACCGTCGACCGCCGCCCCCACCGCCGCCAAGCCGGTTGGAGGCGCCACGGTTGCCAGCATTCCCACCGCCGTCACCACCCGTGACCCGTATGCCGTGCCGACTGCATCTCCTGGCGCCGGACCGCGCATCACCGTCACCGCGACCGCAGCCCCTCCGACCTCCACGGCCGTCCCGGTGCCGACCCAGGTTCTCGCGCTGACGCAGGTCGCCACGGTTGCTCCGGCAACTCCCGCTGC
The DNA here is from genome assembly GCA_947446285.1 of Chloroflexota bacterium. Lineage (GTDB taxonomy): Bacteria > Chloroflexota > UBA11872 > UBA12225 > UBA12225 > UBA12225. The sequence goes on along the minus strand of CANFGH010000099.1, from coordinate 3,335 downwards.
GGTTGCGACCACGCCGGCCACCCCGACCGTTGCCTCCATCCCCGCCACGGCGACGACAACGGCCCCGACCGTTGTTCCCACCTCGGCACCCGCACCGGTCACCGAAGGGCTCGAATTCAAGATCCAGGCGGAGAAGTCGTCGGCATCATTCCGCGTCAATGAGCAACTCGCCGGCAGGGACCTGCCCAACGATGCGGTCGGTACCACCAAGGCCGTCTCCGGTCAGTTGGTCTTCGCAAAGGACGGCACCCTGTCACCCGATAAGTCGCTCATCGTGGTGGATTTGAATACCCTCAAGACCGACTCCGGAAGCCGGGACAACTACTTCAAGCGGAACACCCTTGAGGTGGACAAGTTCCCGAACGCTTCGTTTGCGCTGTCGAAGGCCGAAGGCATGCCGTCGCCCTTGCCGTCCAAAGGCGAGGCCTCGTTCACCATGACCGGCATGACGACCATCCACGGCGTCCAGAAGGAAGTCACCTGGAGGGTCACGGCCAAGCGTGATGGCGCGACGATCACCGGCAAGGCCACGGCCACCGTGACGTTCGGTGACTTCGGCATGACAATCCCGCGGGCCGCCGCCGTCCTCTCCGTCAAGGACGAGATCCGGCTCGAGATCGATCTCACCGCGACCGCCGAGTAGCAGTCACGCCCGTCGTCAGTGGGCGTGGGTCGTCAAGTCGATGGCAATTGTCCCGACGACCCGTTCGGGCGCCGGTACGGTCAGGTCGACGGAACGCACGACATGATTGTTCGTGTCGGCGATGAAGAGGTGACCGCGTGCGATGGCTAGATCACCCGGTTCCGAGAACCGTGCGTCGGCGCCAAGCCCGTCACGGTGCCCCTCGGGGGGGCCTCCACCGATGAACGTGCGCACGGTGCCGTGCGAGAGGTCAAGTCGCTTGATCCGGTGGTTGTAGGTATCCGCGATCAGCAGTGACTCCCCCTCCGGGTCATCTCGCCACCAGGTCACGCCCAACGGATGCTGGAGGCGGGCACTTGCCGCGTTGCCGTCGATATCGCCGAAGTCGAACAGTCCCCGCCCGACAAGCGTCGATACCTGACCGGTTCCCAGGTTGATCTGGCGGATCGCACTTGTCTCGCTATCCGCCACCCACAGTCGTTCGCCGGTCCCGTCGATGGCAAGCCCCGACGGCTGCGCGAACGCGGCCTCGCGTACCGGCCCATCGGCAAGGGCCTCGCTTCCTGAACCAGCGAATGGGATCACCCGGCCGGAGGCGAGGTCCATCACCCATAGCTGGTGCGTACCGGCCATCGCGATGAACAGGAGCCCCCGGTCATCGTGCGGGTCGGCATGGGGGCCCCGGTCGGTAATGGGTGGCGCGCCTGGGTCGGCAAGGAAGACCACGTCCCACGGACTTGAGAGATCCACATCGCGTGCCGGCCCACCGATACCCCGGGTACGCGCCTGACGACCGGTCCCGGCGATGGTGGTGATCGTTCCTCCGTCCGGGGACATGCGCCGGATTGCGTGGTTCTCGGTATCGGCAATGTAGACAACCCCGGTGCGCGGATCGATCGCCAACCCTTGTGGCCAGTTGAATTGCGCCACGTCAGGGGGTCCGTCACGCAGGCCCGGTTCGCCCGTGCCGACCATGTGGTGGAGCGGGCCGCCAAGTGTCGACAGACCCACCACCACCAGGCGGTGATGGTTGCTGTCGGCGATGGTGATGTGTCCCCGCCCCCGGTCGTCAACCAGAATGCCCCCGGGAAAGGCAAGGTCGGTTCCAGTTGACACCTGCGCCGCTGCGCCGACGGGGCCAAAGTCCGGGATGGTCGGAGTGAGCCATCCCTTGTCGTCAAACTCGGCAAGCATTCGGTCAAGAACGGGCATGAGTTGCCCCGCCTCGAACTCCCCTTCGTGACGGCCGATCACCTTCCCGCGCGGGTCAACGAACATCAGGGTCGGCCAGGCCCGGCAGGTGAACGCCTGCCAGACCGCGAAGTCGGCATCGTTGACGACCGGATGCCTGATCCCGTGGCGACGCACCGCGTGTGCGACCGCCTCGGTGGACTTCTCCTGCGGGAATTTCGCCGAATGGACGCCAATCACGACCACCCGGTCGGGGTACCGTTCCTCAATCTCCCGCAACTGCGGAAGCACGTGAAGGCAGTTGATTCAACAGAAGGTCCAGAAGTCCAGAAGGACAATCCGGCCCTGCAGGTCGGCCATCCGGAGAGGCCGGTCGGTATTGACCCACGTCAGTCCTGACGGGAATTCGGGGGCATTCACGCTTCCGGCATACGACTGCATGGCCGAAGCGTAACAGGGACCTGCCGCCTACTGCGGAGGTTCGGCCAAGGCGGCTGAGGCGCCGAGACCCAGATGCAGGGTTCCAGTTACCAATCGTGCGGGGCGTTGGGCGGCGCGTCGTTGGGTGACCAGTCCCTGCAAGGCACTGGCCAGGACGTAATACGCACTGTCGGTCACGATTCCCAGTATGGGGAACAGGGTACCCAACATCAGGAATTGCCACGCTACCGGCCCGTGTGACGGATTGACGAATTGCGGGACGAATGCGAGGAAAAAGATTGTCGTCTTGGGATTCAGCACGGCAACGACAAACCCCTGACGGGCAATCCTGGAAAGTGGTTGGATGGGTGGTGCCGGTTGATCGGCCTTGGTGTCGCTCCCCACGAGTGTCCTGACACCAATCCAGACCAGATACGCCGCACCGGCCCATTTGACGACGGTGAATGCTTGCGCCGATGCAACCAGCAGGGCTGAGAGCCCCGCCGTGGCTGCGAGGGCGTGCACGAAATTGCCCCCACCGACCGCCAGCGCGGATGTCACGCCCGCCCGCCAACCTTGGCTGACGTCACGCGCCACGATGTACCCCACCGCCGGTCCCGGCGTGAGTAACCGCACACGTGACGCACACGTGACGCACCAATGAAAAACGCAAGGGTGGACGGTGTAGGAAACAACAGGTTCACATCACCGTCCATGCCGCGAGTGTACGACTGGGTTCGGGAGTGCTCCCAAAGCCAGACGTGCACCCTGTCTCGGTGCCTTCAATCTTCCCCAGCCAGCATGGTCAGCCCCGTTCGGGCGGTATCAGCCACTTGCCGAAACTCGTCAGGTGTTCATCCGCATACCCGAGTTTCTCGTAGAAGGCAGCCACGCCAACGTTGTCGGCGCGTACCTGCAGGTTCAGCTTTCGGACACCTTGCGCCACCATCCGTGTCTCGAGTTCGGCCATGAGTGCCCGCCCGATGCCCCGGCCTTGGTGATCCGGTTCGACCGCTAGATGGTAGACCCATCCGCGACGTCCGTCGTACGCCCCCATCACTGATCCGAGGATTACCTCGGG
>CANFGH010000098.1 GCA_947446285.1 Chloroflexota bacterium | reverse complement strand
TGCTGTTGGTGATCGGGTGGACGGCGTTCCGGCGGTTGCAGTCGACCTTCACGGAGGTGCTCTGATGGCAACCCGTCAGATGCCCGGCGACCCGTCCGACGCGATCACCGTCGTGAGCCTGGGCAAGCGGTTCGACTTGCGCCACGAACGGCCGACGACGATCACGCAGGAGCTGCTTGGTCTCCTGCGCCCGCGCCGGACCGAGCCGTTCTGGGCGGTGCAGGACGTGACGATGTCAGTGCCCCGCGGTGGCGCGATGGGCGTGATCGGGCGGAACGGATCGGGCAAGAGCACGCTGCTCAAGATGCTTGCGGGAACACTTGCGCCGACGACGGGGACGCTGGTGGTGCGGGGCAGTCTCTCGACGCTGCTGCAACTCGGTGCGGGGTTCCACCCAGATTTCACCGGCCGCAACAACGTCTGGCTGAGTGCGGCCCTGCTCGGGATTCCCGAGGCACGCATGCGGGCGGGATTTGACGATCTGGTCGGGTTTGCGGAACTCGAGCAGTTCATCGACATCCCGATCAAGTACTACTCGGCCGGGATGCTGGCCCGCCTGGGGTTTGCGGTATCGATCTCGGTGGACGCCGAGATCCTGCTCATCGACGAGGTCCTTGGCGTGGGTGACCTGGCATTCCAGCGCAAGTGCGAGGCGCGGATGCGCGAGATGATGTCCGGCGGGCGCACGATCGTGATCGTCTCGCACGATGCCCACGCGGTGCGGTCGCTGTGTGACACGGCGGTCTGGCTTGACCGGGGGCACGTGCGCGCAGCCGGGCCGGCGGACGAGGTGGTTGACGCCTACGAGGCATCGTCACTGGGGGAGGGGCCGGGAACGGTCTCACGGGTTCACGCGGCCGACGTCGACGGTGACGGTCTTCCTGACGACCCCGACGATGCTTGACACTGAGAGGGTGTAGGGCCCGGGCATCGAAGGTGGGGTGAGGGGAACCGTGACCAACGTCGATGTGCCGCGCTCGAGGTACATGGGAAGGATCACGCGGACGGTGTCGGTCGCGAGCGTGCGCTCACCGGCGCGCTGCCAGGAAACCTCGACCGGATGCGGATGCGTGGTCGCCGCACTCACCCAGGTGGCATCACTCTGGTTCGTGACCCGCACCGGAATTGATACCGGGGCGGCCGCGACAAGGCGCGTCTCGTCGATGCGCAACGAAACTGACCCGTTCGGTTGCGGGGTCACCGCGAGGTCGAGGACAAGGGTCTCGGGGGCATCGAACCGGACCGTCACGAGCCCGCCGCCCAGGCGGGACCATCCCTCGGTCATCGCCGGGGGCGTCGTGGCGCGATCAACGATGACGTGGTGGACGCCAAGGCTCACCAGGACACTTCGCGCGACCGCTGGGGTGCTTCGCTCCATCAGCTGGCGGAGTTGGAAGACGCTCAGCGGAACCATGCCTGAATAGCCGTTGGCCATCGGGGTCATTCCCCGGTTGACGGCCATCCGGGCAATCTCGGGGCCAGGATCGGCCGTTGCCGCATGGACCGGGTACCAAAGGACCGCGCCGGGCAAGCGTGTGGCGAGTACGGATGCCATTGGCGACCCGATGATCGCATCGATGATCGCATCGATGCGAGCCACCGGAAGCGGCGGGCGGGCAAGGGACACGGCCGCCACGAGACCGGTCAGGACGGCACCCCATACCGTCTGGCCGGTGGCCGTCCCGAGAAGCCTCGGCAGGCGTGCGACGGCAATTCCCGCGATGACTGCGAGGCCAAACGCCATGAGGATGCCAAAGCGGGCCGGAACGCGCATGGCGGAAAAACCTGGAATGCCCTTGAGCGCCAGGAGATACGGCAAAGGTATGCCCGTATCGACACCGTCGACCACCAGGTAGGGGCCGAGGGCGGCGACCAGTCCCGCCACGGCCATGACCGCCCCGGTTGCAAGGTGCACTCCGTCGAGCGGATCGAACAGGCGCCGTCGCCACGACCAGGCCCAGGCAGCGGCGGGAACGAGAACCACCACGACCCACCCCGGCCACAACCGCTTCTCGTGCGCCTCCTTCATCATCCCCGCCTCCGTTCGCGGTGGCGGAACCCAGGGTGACCTTTCGCCAAGCAGGAAACTTGCCGGTTCCGCGCTGTAGACGATGTTCTCGGCAACCGTCCGGGCAACGCCCTGCGTCTGCGAAACGGCGTACTACTGCAAGGCAACCGGGCCAACCGTGATGCCGAGAAGGCCGGCAAGGACGACCAACGATGCCAAGGTCAGACGATGTCGCCGGTGACGCGCCATGAGCACCCGAACACCGATGCAACATCCGGCCGCGATGGCGCACCCGAAGGCGAGGTAGGTTGCGGTGACGAACTGGACCGCGATGACGCCAGCCAACGCCACCGCGGATCGCGGTGTCCCACGATCTGCCATGTGGTCGGCCGCCAGGACGGCGAGGGGGAGGCACCAGGCCATCTGGAGTGGCAGGTGACCAATCTGGGCCATCAGGATGGGAGAAAGCGCGAACGCGACCCCGGACGCAACCGCAGCCTGCGAGGATCCCGTCCAGCGGCGCATCAGCCACACCATCGACACGGCGTTGGCGACCAGGCACAGGATGACGACCGCGTTGTAGGCGACGATCTCGTTGCCGGCGACTGCCCGCAGGACACCGAAGGCGACGGACGGGATGACGAGCAGGTCAGACATGAACAGCGTACGGACGTTCGGGTAGTAGATCGGGAGGTCAGCGATTGCCCAGGGCGCACGAAGGAGTGTCACCCAGGTGGCGCGCAAGACCGTAAAGACGAACACGGGATCGCCCGCATCACCCACGACGACATTGGACATGTCCGCGAAGAGGGCCCGCGCCAGAACGGCGACTGGCATGAGAGTGACCGCGATCGCCAACCCGTGGCTCGTGACGAAACTTGGCATCCGTTGCACGTCGGTCCCCCGCGCACGTTGTACCCGTTCACTTTGACCAGACGGGACGCACCCGGACCGAAAGGGTCCGGACCCGGGGACCCGGGGACCCGGACCGTCCGGAGGCAGGGTGGCGCGCGCTCCCACCATCCATGGCCCCCGCACGTTCGTGACCGTCTCGCACGATGCCCACGCGGTGCGTTCGCCGGGTGACACGGCGGTCTTGATTGACCGGGGGGAGGTGCGCGCATCCAGGCCGGCAAACGAGGTGGTTGACGCCTACGGGGCATCGTCACTGGGGGAGGGACCCGGGGCGTCCGGGAACGTGTCGGAGGGCACCCCGGGCGGGCCACGTCACCCGGGACGGATGGGCAGTTTCAGGCCCTTGAACGGCGGGTCGCCACCACCCCAGTCGACATCGAGCTGCAAGCGTGCCGAGAGATCCTTGAGACCCTGCGACAACGGCACGGACCCATCGTAGATCTTGGCAATCTCGGCGCCGTAGACGGTCGAATTCTCCCCGCCCTTGAAGTGTCGCCACGTGATGCCGTGCGGCCGCTTGAACACCTCGGAGAAGACCGTGGCGTGCTGCGTGGGCTGGACCGACGGGGCGCGGAAGAACTTCGTCTGGGCATCGAGTTTCGCCGGCACAAGCACCTGCTCCTGCGAGAGGAAGGTCTGGAAATCGTCACCGATGAGGAACTTGAGGAAGTCCCAGACGGCGTCGGGGTTCTTGGTCTTGCTCCACGCGTCGACCGGGTGTCCGGCCGTCCACGAGGCACCGGGCTTGCCGTTGACACTCGGCATGGGCAGCATGTCCCAGTCGAACTGGTCCTTGACGACCGGCCACATGCGCGACCAGTCATTGACGGAACGGTAATGGACGGCGACCTTGCCGTTGGCGAACGGGGTCATGCCGTTGTTGTCGAGCGCACGCTGTCCCCAGGGCTCCATCATGCGGGTCTTCTCGGGCCCGGCGATGTTCCACTTGCTCTTCATGCGCCAGTCGAGCATCCAGCCATGGGCGGTGACACTGGCGGGGTTCTCAAGCTGCCACTTCATCGTCTCGTAGTCGTAATGGGTCTCGCCCTGCGACCATATGAACGGGCCGATGTCGTGATACCCGTAGCCCCAGTCCATGCCCCACTCGTCCTCGGCGCGGTTGGTCGCCTTCCGGCACGCGTCGAGCATCTCGTCGAGGGTCCACTCGCCCGGCTTGTCCTTCTTTTCCCAAGGATCGGCGATTCCCTTTTTCTTGAACATGGTCTTGTTGTAGTAGATGCCAAAGGGTTCCACCCAGTACGCGAGTGCGAAGGTCTTGCTTCGCCATCTCTCGGCGTACGTCATGGCGTAGCCCTTGTCCTGGGAGATCTTGTCGCGGGCCATCAGCTGGTCGAGCTGCATGATGAACCCGGACTCGTAGTACTTGTACTCGACGTCGCTGTGGCTATCGGTGACATCGGGGGCCTGGTCGGCAACGAACCCGGCAACAAGCTTGGCGTTGCGGTCGTTCACGTTGGGAACCCGTTCGATCTCGATCACGACCTTGTTGGCGTCACCCCATTCCTTCCACTTCTTCTCGAACCGGTCCATGGCGTTGGGACGCCACGACATGAAGCGGATGGTGACGGGATTGGCCCGGGCGGTGGGCCGGGGAGGCGTGGTGGGCGCCGGGGCGGTCGTGGCCACGGCAGCGACCGTCGGGGCGGGCGCTGCGGCCGGGCCAGTGGCCGGGCCAGTGGCCGGGCCAGTGGTCGGCTTGGCGGGTGCCGGGGTGTCACCCCCGCACGCCACAAGGGCGGTGGTGGCGGAGGCGACGGCAAACCCACGCAACAGGGCGGTGCGGCGGGGCCGTCCCCGCGCCGGTTGAGGTGCCAGCGGTTCGGTCATCATGGTTGTCCCCCCACGTGGTCGCCCCGCAGCCATCGGGCCAGGGGCGGGCATCGGTCCACGGCATCGCCGGATGCGTGCCTCCCCCGATGGTGCATCATTGCATGCGGATGCCAGTCAGTCAAGACGTGTGCGATATCCAGGTTCCGCATGGGATCCCCGAACCCTGCTACGCTGGACGCGAGGTGGGACAGATGATCGCCAGGACAGGACGCCGGATCGTGCGCGTCGACGGCGCCACACTGACCGGGACGCGTCCGCGACCGGCCGGCGCGAATGCCCGGCTGGGCCCGCACGGACCGACCGTGACGGTCCCGCTTGTCCGCCTGACCCTCGATGACGGCACAGCCGGTTTCGGCCGCAGCCGCGCGACACCCGACGACCTGGCCCCCCTTGTGGGCATGCCGCTCGACGATGCGTTCACGGCCGCCTCCGGCGACGCCTCCGGCGACGCCTCCGCTGACGGACCGGGAGGCGTGGTGGGCACGTTCGCCGGCGCCGAGTTCGCCCTGTGGGATACCTTGGGGCTGGCGACCGGGAAACCGGTGTGGTCACTGGTGGCGCACTTCGCCGGGACCACGGTGCCTGGTCACGCACCCCAGGTTTCAGTCTATGACACAAGTCTGTACTTTGATGACTTGCATCTTGACCGTCACGAGGCCGGGGCCGCCCTGATTGCCGACGAGGCCCGGCAGGGATGGGACCGTGGCCACCGGGCATTCAAGATGAAGGTGGGACGCGGCGCCCGGCACATGCCCACCGATGCGGGGATGGCGCGGGACATCGCGGCCATCCGGGCGGTGCGCGAGGCCATCGGTCCCGATGCGCCCCTGATGATCGACGCGAACAACGGCTACACCCTCAACCAGGCCAAGCACGTCCTGGGCGCGACCGGTGCATGCACCCTGTTCTGGATCGAGGAGGCATTCCACGAGGACCCGGTCCTCTACCGCGACCTCCGCGCGTGGCTGGACCACGAGGGTCTGGCGTGCCTGATTGCGGATGGCGAGGGCCTGGCGGCCGCGCCGCTATTGGAGTGGGCGCATGAAGGGGTGGTGCAGGTGATCCAGTACGACATCTTCAGCCACGGGATCACGCGGTGGTTGCGGATCGGGCGCGACCTTGACGCCCGCGGGGTACGCACGGCGCCGCACCATTACGGTGCGCATTACGGAAACTTCGTATCGGGCCACCTGGCGTCCGGGGTGAAGGGCTTCACGTTTGCGGAGTGGGACGAGTGCACCACCCCGGGGATAGACACGTCGGCGTACGTGGTGGACCACGGCACGGTGACCCTGCCGGACGAACCGGGTTTCGGACTGCGCCTGGATGAGGAGGTCTACCGAGTGTCCCTGGCCGCTGGCGGGTTCACACTACGGGCGTGACCGTGGGCGGCCGGGCGCGGGATCCTAGTCGGCGTCGAGTTCCAGGCGGGTGATCACGTCGTTGTCACTGCCCCACACCTGCGGATTGAGGGTGTAGGGGCCGAAGGTGCACCGGCCGTCGGGGCGGATGTGGGAAACCCACTGTTCCATAGTCCCTAGGCGCGCGGGCAACTGGACGTGCTGGCCGAGGAGACGCCGTCCACTCTGGGTCACCGTGTGGCTCGTGGCCGGGGTGACGATCTGGATCAATCGCCACTTCTCGCCCTTCCGGCAGGCGATGTGCCACGGTAGCGCCTCTTCGGTTGACTGGCGCACGATGCGCCAACCTTGGCCTTCCAGAGACGTGATCGCTTCGCGGAGGAAATCGGCGAGGGACGTCGGACGCGAATAGGTCTGCATGCTCAAGATGCCACCCCTGAGTGAGTGTACCGAATATCCCTGGCGGGCGTCATGAGGAAGGCCGCATATAACGCCCCTCACGTGCAAGACGCATCACGGCGCGTTGCCGCCGTGTTCGCGCATGCAGCACGTCGGGTAAGAACCTTCTGCGGGAAGCCGCTCCAGATGGCCCACCGCCAAACCGCCCCCGGCAGGTGTGCGAAGATGTAGAGGACTTGGGTGGGCATGGGACAGTGAGGACACGGGCGCCCGATGGACGTCAGGCCTCGTCATCCATCCCCTCTGGTCGGTGGTCGGGAACGCCCATTGGCGTACCTGGCGAAAGGAGGGAGTGCGGAACCCATTCCGCATCACCAGCTCATGATTGATCACGACGCAAACGACACGCCAGTGACCCGCACGGTGGGTGGCAGTGCGCCTGCCCCCGGGACCGGGACACCCCCGGTTCCCGGACCGATGCAGGCATCACGTCCCGGGCCGGAACGCTCGGCACCCGACCCGGCTCGTCCGCGCCCGCCCGGGCCCGAAAGCCCGCGCTTGCGCGGGGCGCCGCCCCCCAGGAAGGATCCCGAAGAGGAAGACCCGGCACGCCGGTTCATGAACCTGGTACGCCGCCCGTGGATCATCGTCCTGGTCGTCCTCTTGGTCGTCAACTGGCTCGTCACGCCCTACGTCGTGCCGGAACCGCAGTCCAACCGCATCGAGGTTCCGTATTCGATGTTCCTTGACGAGGTGACGAGGGGCAACGTCCGCGAGGTCACCACGCAGGGCGAGATGATCCAGGGCGACTTCAAGGCCGTGGTCACCTATCCGCAAGGAACCGGGGCCAAGACCTCGGATACCTTCCAGACCCGGGTGCCAGGCTTCGTGGGCGAGAAACTCGGCGAGTTCCTCTATTCCCACAATGTCCTGATCTCGGCAAAATCCCTCCAGACCGGCCGTTCGATGTGGATCCAGGTCCTGCTCAGTTTCGGGCCGGCCCTGCTCTTCTTCGGCCTGCTGATGTGGATGAGTGCCCGGGCGCAACAGGCGCAGCGGGGCATCTTCGGCATCGGACGCAGCCGCGCCCGGCGCTATGACGAGACCAACCAGACCGCGGCCCGGATCACCTTTGCCGATGTCGCGGGAATCGACGAGGCCAAGGCCGAACTCGAGGAGATCGTCGACTTCCTCAAGAACCCGGAGAAGTACCAGCGCCTGGGTGGCAGCATTCCCAAGGGTGTCCTTCTGGTAGGCCCTCCGGGTACCGGGAAGACCCTGCTCGCCAAGGCGGTCGCCGGTGAGGCCGGTGTGCCGTTCTTCTCCCTCTCGGGATCCGAGTTCGTGGAGATGATCGTCGGCGTGGGTGCGGCCCGCGTCCGCGACCTCTTTGCCAACGCCAAGAAGGATGCGCCCGCGATCATCTTCATCGATGAGCTGGACGCGATCGGTCGCCGTCGTGGCGGGATCGGGTTCGGTGGCGCGAACCAGGAGCAGGAACAGACCCTCAACCAGATCCTGACCGACATGGACGGGTTCGACGCCCGGCAGGCAGTCATCGTGCTCGCCTCGACCAACCGGCCCGACGTCCTGGATCCGGCACTGCTCCGCCCCGGGCGGTTTGACCGGCGCGTGGTGGTGCAGCGTCCGGACCGCATCGGTCGCGAGAAGATCCTGCTCGTTCACACCCGTGGGGTGCCGCTCGCGCCTGATGTGGACCTGGTCGAACTCGCCGCCGCCACGCCGGGACTGGTGGGTGCGGAACTGCGGAACCTCGTGAACGAGGCGGCCCTGCTCGCTGCCCGCAAGGCACGTGACAGCGTCACCAAGACGGACTTCTTCGAGGCCATGGAGAAGATCATCCTCGGCGCCGAACGCAAGTTGGTCATGACCATTGAGGACCGGCGACGCGTGGCCTACCACGAGGCCGGGCATGCCTTGATCGGGTTGCTCCTGCCCGAGGCTGATCCCGTCCACAAGGTCACGATCGTGCCCCGCGGACAGGCGCTCGGCGTGACCTACTCGGTTCCCTTGGATGACCGACACAACTACGGTGAGACGTACCTGCGCGGACGCATCACCAGCGCACTTGGCGGCCGGGCAGCGGAGGAACTGATCCTGGGCGCGCCATCGACGGGTGCGGAGAATGACCTGCAACAGGCGACCACCATCGCCCGCCAGATGGTCACCCGGTGGGGCATGAGTGCGCGGGTCGGCCTGATCGCCGTCTCCCGCAGCGACGGCGGGTTCCTTGGTGGCGACACCATGCCCGAGATGGGTCGCGAGATCAGCAATGAACTCGCGGCACTGGTCGACACGGAGGTTCGACGCATCATCACCGAATGCTTCACGCTCGCGCAGGACACCTTGCTCAAGGAACGTCCCCGTCTCGTCGCCCTGGCGGAAACCCTGCTGCGACAGGAATCCCTTGATGAACGGGAAATGCTTGACGTGACCGGCCTGACGGGGATTGCCGCCTCCAAGCTCAAGGCCCTGACGTCGGCGTCACGCACGCTCCTTGCCCTGCCGGACGAGAACCCGGTCGAGGTCGGGGTTCCCGAGGTCAACGGTGAGGCCCATGGCAACGGCCATGGCAACGGCCATGACGCCGCGCACGGCGCGCACGCGGCGCTCGGCGCGGACGGCAACGGGTCGGTACACGGCCCGGGCAACGGCACGCCGGCAGCAGTCGGCACCGTGATCCCGTCGGGGAACTGATGACGACACGTTCTTGAGGTGATCTTGACAGACCGCAGAGGCCCCGCTCCTCCCAGGAGGAGCGGGGCCTCTGCGTGCCTGGTCTGGGGGCACGGTGGCGCCTAGGCGTGGGAGACGGGCGACCGCCAATTTGAGTAGCCCGGGTGGATGCCACGCACGACATCGTGGAAGACCTGCTCCAGACGCGAGGTCAGGGGGCCGACCCCACCGTCACCGACCTGGAAATGGTCGATCGAACTGACTGGAAGCATCTCCGCGCCGGTTCCGCAGAAGAAGATCTCATCCGCGACATAGAGTTCGGTGCGGTCGACATCGCGTTCCTGGACCGTCAGGCCGAGTTCCTCACGGCAGAGACGGATGAGGGCGGTGCGCGTGATGCTCTCGAGGACACCGCTCGTCAGGCTCGGGGTGATCATGACGCCGTCGCGGACGAGGAAGAGGCATGACGCCGGACCCTCGGTCACCTTGCCGGCCTGGTTGAGCAGGATCGGCTGGTCAAAGCCGTTGCGCTTGGCCTCGATGAGGGCGAGCCGGCTGTTCTGGTAATTCGAGATGCACTTGACCCGGGGTGACAGTTGGTTGTCACCCACCCGGATCCAGGTGCTGATGCACGACGTCACGGTCCGTCCGGTGCGCAGGTGCGAGGAGAATGGTTCGGTGATGATGACGATCGAGGTGCGGCTCGACTCGCCATCGGTGAACCAGGTGACGTCGGAAAGCCACGCAAGCGGGCGGATGTAGGTGTCGCCGGTGTGCCCGTTGGCACGCAGGAGTTCACGGGAGATGGTGGCGAGTTCCACGGGCGTGAACTCGGGACGCATCCGTTGCAGGCGCATCGACTGCGCGAACCGCTGGTAATGTTCGGCGAATTGCCACCCCCACTGCGCACCGGTCTGGGAGTTGGCGTACGCCTTGATGCCCTCGAAGACCGCGGCCATGGTGGACCACCCGAGGGAACTGGCGTGGACGTTCGCCTCGGCCCACGGCAGGATGTGGCCGTCACGCCACAGGTAGGTGGGATGGGCCTCTTGGGCGTGGGTGATGACCGGCGCCGGATGTGGCGTCGCAGCGGTGGGAATCACGGTCATGGGTGCCTCCTGGCAAGGGTGCAGTCCACCGGAGACGTGCCACCGGACATCGACCACACCTGCGTGCCGACAGGGTAGCCAATGCAGGCCATCACCCCGGAACCAGTCCCTGTATCGGCCCCTGTATCGGTCCCGGTATCGGTCCCGGCACCAGTTCCCCGCGGGCACGGTGGTCGGTACACTGCCCGGTCATGACCATACTCGCAGTCCTCGAAGGCACCCTCGCCACGGCGACGGCCGACACCATCGTCGTCAACCTCTTCGCCGAGACCCCCGAACCCTCCGGCGCAACGGGCGCCATCGACGCCGCCTTGGGCGGGACAATCCGGCGACTGATCGCGTCCGGTGACCTCAAGGGCAAGCCGAACGAACTCACGGTTGTCTACCCCGTGGACGGCCAGGTCCCGGCGTTGCGTGTGATCGTGGTCGGTCTTGGGCCACGCGACGCGTTCACGGCCGAGCGGGCCCGGCAGGCCGCCGGGGCCGCGATCCGACGGGCGCGCGACCTCGGGGCGATCCACGTCGCGACGGTCCTGCACGGTGCCGGACAGGGACATCTCGACGTCGCGGTGGCGGCGCAGGCCCTCGCCGAAGGCACCCTGCTTGCCCTCTACCGGTTCACCGAGCTCAAGAAGGCCGACCCGAACCGCCACGAGATCGAGCGCGTGACGGTCGTCGAACAGGACGGAACGCGCATCGGGGCCATCGAGGCGGGCCTGACCCACGGACGGATCCTGGCCGAGAGCACGAACCTTGCGCGGACCCTTGTCAATCGTCCGCCAAACATCCTTTCACCACGCGCCCTCGCCGAGGTGGCCCGGCAGGCATCGGCCGAAGTCGGCCTGCGGTGCGAGGTCCTTGGCCCCGATGACATCGCCGCGCTTGGCATGGGTGCGCTTGCCGCCGTGGCGCAGGGTTCCCATGAACCCGCGCAGTTCATCATCCTGGAACACCGTCCCGAGGGGGCGGACGCCGACACCGCTCCGGTTGTCCTGTGCGGCAAGGGCGTCACCTTCGACAGCGGCGGGATCTCCATCAAGCCGTCACCGGGGATGGGCGACATGAAGGGCGACATGGGCGGGGCCGCCGCGGTCCTTGGCGCACTGCGCGCCCTGCGGGCGCTCAACGTGCCGGTACACGTGATCGGCCTGCTTCCGGCCACCGAGAACCTGCCCGACGGGCGGGCGTTCCGTCCCGGGGACGTGATCCGCGCGATGGACGGGCAGTCGATCGAGATCATCAGCACCGATGCCGAGGGCCGCCTGATCCTTGCCGATGCGATGGTCTACGCCCGCCGGTATACCCCCCGTGCCCTCGTGGACATTGCCACCCTGACCGGTGCGTGCATGGTCGCCCTTGGCGCCAAGGTTGCCGGGGTGATGGGCAATGCCGAGGTCGTCGCGCGCCTGCGTACCGCGGGGGAT
>CANFGH010000097.1 GCA_947446285.1 Chloroflexota bacterium | reverse complement strand
GTGAACTTCGCCCGACCCTGCAACGCCAGCACCTTCGTGATCGCCGCCGTCAGCGTCGTCTTCCCATGGTCCACATGCCCCACCGTCCCCACATTCACGTGCGGCTTGTTCCGCTCGAACTTCTGCTTCGCCATCGACCTCGTCTCCTCGAATGGTGGTTGCCGCCGCGTCAGTGATGCGGCGAAATCTTCAGCAATGCGTCAAGCATCGCACGCCCATCACGTAACCCCGACAAACCGTGTCAGCCGCTGGGTACCCAGATCCGTCATCGCGGAGCATCGTGTTGATGCAGCCAATCCATACAGCATCGCCAGTGGCTGGTTCGGGAGCCCACATCCGGGATCGAACCGGAGACCTCAGTCTTACCAAGACTGTGCTCTACCTACTGAGCTATGTGGGCAAACACCACCGGCACGGTGCCGACATGAATATCGTCACGAACCCGGAACCGTGCGAGACGGCCCCCAAATCGTGTACCAGCATCTGGCGGAACTGACTGGGTTGGGCATAACCGGAGCCGGTGAAGGGACTTGAACCCATGACCGGCGGTTTACAAAACCGCTGCTCTACCACTGAGCTACACCGGCACAGGAAGAAGTATAGAGTTCTCGGCACTGCAGGGGCAACCGTCAACCCTCGTCAGCCTGTGCCGATCCCACCATCGGTCTCGCTCCGCGGCGCGCCTCAAAAAGCACCACTGCGGTCGCAACAGAGACATTGAGCGAACCAAGGCGACCGAGCAACGGAATGCGGATCAGCGCGTCACACGCGCCGGCGACGAGCCGGCTCAAGCCCTTCCCCTCAGCGCCAGCCACAATGACGGTCGGCCGATCAAACGTCGCCTCCGTATAAGTTCCCTGCGCGTCACCGTCGAGACCGTATACCCAATAGCCGTCTCGCTTGAGCGCCTGAAGTGTGGTCGTGAGGTTCGCTACCTGAATGACTGGAACGGTGTCAACCGCTCCCGCAGAAGACCGAGCAACAGCAGCGGTGACTGGCGAAGTTCGCCGCGAAGGCACGATGACGGCCGCGACTCCGGCACCATCCGCTGACCGGAGGACCGCCCCGAGATTTTGAGGATCCTCGATCCCGTCCAGCATCACAATAATCGGGGTTCGGTCTTGCGACGCGACTATCCCAGGAAGCTCAGTCAGGTCCCGATATCGGAAAGGTCGGACCCGTGCGACCGCACCTTGATGGAGAGCCCCACTGGTCATCCGCTCTATGGCATCGGTCGTGATCACATGGACTTCAATGCCCATGCTGATGGCTCTTTCAGCGGTCTCCTGGTGTCGGGCCGTTTCCGTCGAAGCCAACCACAGTTCCCGTACTACGCCCGCGTCAATCGCCTCGCGCACCGGGTGGGTTCCCCAGCGAAGCGTTGGGGGAGGCTCACTACGTGCCGATCGTTCACCGGCTGCGAATGTTCCGGCGCGCCCACGATCAGCCGGATCAGTTCGATCTCCACGCCGGCTTCGAGACGGCGCGGAACGGACCCGCGTCTCCTGGTCAGAAGTTCTGCTTCCCCGTCCCTCGCCTCGAGGCTTTCGCGCCGGCCGGCCAGCACCAGATAGCGGTGCCCCCGTCTCTTCGATACCCCAACCGCCTGCGCCACTGTCGGAACTTTCAGACCTTGGGACGAATGGAGGCCTCTGGGGGCGTCTGGCCTCGCCTCTGGTGCCTCTCGTGGGGCGCGTACTTGCTCCGCGTGCCTGAGAAGCACGGCCTGAAGACTTGCCGGCTGACTTCGACCCGCCAGATGAGCGCCGTGGTGAACCCTTTCGAGCTACCATCAGGAAGGGTCCACTTCGGAGGAACCATCCGAAACGCCAACCAACCGGGACACCTGGTCTCGCAAGTCACCGATCTCGCGAACAAGCTCCTTCGAATCTGCGCCTCCATCCAGCACCGAGATGCGGGCATCCAATTCAAGTACCTTTTCATGGAGGCAGCGTATGACCTCTAGCACAGGGTCCGGTAGGTCTACCGACCACGGCGATGCGCGGTCAACTCGACGCGCAAGGCCTGTTGTCGGATCACGCTCCACAACCACGCGTCCCGGCACGCCAACGACGGTGGTGTGAGGCGGTACATCCTTGGTCACAACCGACCCTGCCCCGACGATTGCATGTTCGCCAACGGTAATCGCTCCGAGGATCTTTGCCCCGACGGTGACGGTAACCCCATCACGCAACGTGGGATGGCGCTTGGTTCCCCGAAGTTGGGTCACGTTCGAGGTGTGATAAATCCCGAGGGTCACTCCCTGGTAAAGGGTCACGTTATTTCCAATCTCAGCGGTCTCGCCGATGACGACACCCATCCCGTGGTCAATGAAAAAGCCCCGACCAATCCGAGCGCCCGGATGAATCTCAATCCCGGTAAGAAACCGCGCCACGTGAGAGACCAGCCGTGGGAAAATTGGCACTCCGTTGACAAACAACGCATGCGCAAACCGATGCATCCAAATCGCATGGAGCCCCGGTGTCGTGAGGACCACCTCAACCCGACTACGCGCCGCTGGATCGCGGTCGATGACCGTTTGCACATCCTCGCGCAAGGTCCGGAGAATTCGCCTGAGGTTCCGACCCACTTAGACATTCCTTCGCTGCGGTGTTCGCAAAAGCAATCCAGCCGACTAGCTCAACCCGCAACCGAGGCAAACGACACCGTGGAACGCGTGACAAGTTCCGCACCCACAGGACAATCGTACCCCCCACCAGAGCGATCAAGCGCTGAGAACCAAGATCAAGGCCATCTACCCGGTCACGACTGAAGCGTCACCAAAGCATGAACCGCGACCGCACGTCCTTCACCAACTGCATCGAGGCCCTCATTCGTCTTGGCCTTGATATTCACCGCCTCGACCTCGATACCCAGGCACGAGGCCACACTGCGTCGCATCTCTGGAATGTGCATGGCCAGCCTCGGGTTCTCACAAATGACCGTTGCATCGACCTGATGGGGAGAAAGGTTTGACTCAGCCGCAAGTTGCACCGCCCTGCGCAGGAGTTCCATGCTGTTGGCGCCCCGGAACGCCTCGTCCTGCGGAGGAAAGTGAGTTCCGATATCACCAAGCCCTGCCGCGCCGAGCAAAGCATCAATAATCGCATGGACAAGAACATCACCATCAGAATGTCCAACGAAACCGGTGGTGTGTGGAATCACAACCCCTCCAAGTATGAATGTGCGTCCCGCGTCAAGCCGGTGAATGTCGTACCCAGTACCTACCCGAAGCGACGGACGGGCAAGTTCCCGTGCGCGGGACACACGACCGGTACCCCGAGCACGCAACAGCGCGGTCGCGACCGGCAGATCATCCTGGAGTGTGACCTTCAAGTTGCCAACGCTTCCAGGAAAGATCGCCACCGGAAATCCTGACGCCTCAACAATCCCGGCGTCGTCGGTATATGCCGAAGCGCGATCACCGACGCGTTGGTACGCCTCAGACAAGACGGAGGCTCGAAACACCTGGGGAGTTTGGGCTGCCCAGAGGCCAGTCCGGTCAACGGTGCCTTCGATGAGAGCGGGTTCACCAAGACTGCGTTTGATCGTGTCGCGAACTGGAATCGCAGCGACTGCCGCACCATGGCTCCGTGCTGAAGCAAGGCCGCTCCGAATGATCTCGCCCGTAACGAGCGGCCTGGCGGCGTCATGGATAGCAATCCACTCGCACTCACCCAGGGCAGAAATCCCTGCAATTACTGACTCCTGCCTCGTGTCCCCGCCGGCAACGACGGCGACGACTTTACGCCAGCGCCTTGCTGAAGCCAGTCTCCGTGCATCAGCAATCCGGTGCGCCCCCACCACAAGGACAATTTCGTCCACCTCGTTCACGCTCTCAAACGCATCAACCGAGTGACCGATCAGCGCCCGCCTCCCGAGCAGCATGAACGCCTTGTCCACTCCACCAAGTCGCGTCCCAGAACCTGCCCCGACAATCACCACCCCGAAGCGTCCCGAAGGCTCCTCATCGACAGCAAGATCCGTCATCACGTTCCCCAATCATTGGGCAGCCACCTAGCAGCGAGCGCCCCTCCGGCGGTCATTCGTCATCACCATCGAACTCAGCGTCATCAGGCAAGCCTCCATCCGCGTCACCTCTCAGGCGTCCTCCTCGGACGCCGACACCAGCGAGCGAATGACCAGAAGGATCGTCACGACGGCCGGACGTACGCGTCCTGCGTAGTGCGCCCGCACCAAATGCTTCAAGGACCGCCTCGCCAACTGTCGGCACGCCGACAAGGGTCATACCCTCCCAGACAATGTTGTCCGGACGCTCCAAACCCTTTGCCGTGGTCGCTCCTACCCGCGCGGTTGACCGCTTCGCACGCACCCCGGTGATCCGATCCACATCACCCGCAGGCAGGATGCATCTGGTGAATCCCAAGCGTGCCGCCTCTGCGAGGCGACGCTCAACCTGCCCGACCGGGCGTAGTTCACCTTGCAGACCGACCTCACCGACAACCACGGTGCCATCGTCAATGGCAATTTCCTGGAAACTCGAGACCAGGGCGAACGCGAGTGCAAGGTCAACCGCGGGCTCGATAATCTTCAAGCCCCCAGCCACATTCACATAGATGTCCTGCGTGCCGAGCCCGAGACCAAGCCGACGGGTCAGCACCGCAACGAGAAGTTGCAGCCGGTTCAAGTCGGCACCGATCGCGGTGCGTCTGGCGATGCCGATTCCACCGGGCACGGTCAGGGCCTGAACATCGACGAGAAGCGCCCGGGTGCCCTCGACTGGCGCCGTAACTATGGAACCAGGTTGCCTCGCCACGCGACCGGAAAGAAACGCGGCCGACGGATTGGTGACCTCAGCGAGACCATCGGTCGTCATTTCGAAGACACCGACCTCGTTTGTCGACCCAAACCGGTTCTTCGCCGCACGCAAGAGCCGGTAACTGTAATAGCGTTCACCCTCCAGATAGAGGACGGCGTCGACCATGTGCTCGAGCGCGCGCGGGCCCGCAACGTTGCCTTCCTTGGTGACATGACCAATGAGGAAAATCGGAACGTCACGGGCCTTGGCGACCTGCATCAATCGAAGGGTGGACTCGCGAAGCTGCGCCACATTCCCCGGTGACGACGCTAGAGCATCACTCCACATCGTCTGAATCGAATCCACAACCACCATTGCAGGATCAAGCCGTGCGATCGCAGCCGATGTCGATTCAACATTGGTCTCTGCCAGGACGAACAGACTTGGTTCAAGCGCGCCAAGCCTCGACGCCCTCAATCGCACCTGCCTCGCAGACTCTTCACCGGAAACGTAGAGCACCCTCGACCCACCCGAAGCAACGCGAGCCGCGACTTGGAGCAGAAGCGTTGACTTTCCGATCCCCGGATCGCCACCGATCAGCATGAGTGCGCCGGGAACAATCCCCCCACCCAGAACCCGATCAAACTCGCTGATGCCGCACGTCCGCCGTGGAGACTCGTCGGGGTTCACATCCGCAAGGCTGACAGGCACCGACGCACGCCGCCCAGAACCTGCATCCTGGTCCCCGGCCAAACTCGCCCACGTCTCACCGAAGGCCCCTCCGCCGCTTCTGGATCCGCTCCCAGACGACGCGCGAGGGGACGGACCATCAACCCTTGCCGTCTCAACCATGGTATTCCACGCACCGCAGGCCGGGCACTGCCCGAGCCACTTGGCTGCCTGGTGGGCGCACTGCTGACACAGATAGACCGTCTTCGGACGCGCCATTGACCCCCCTGACTGGCGCGAACACCCAACCCGCGTCCTACCTCGGAAACGGAAGTGGGGCCTCGCAAGCGAGACCCCACGTGTCCACGGTACCACCAGTGATTGCGAAGAAACTAAACTGGTGCTGCCGCCAGTTCTGGCTCAGGTTCCGCTGGTGGCGCAATGGTCGGAGTGGTGTGCACCTTGATCTCGCCACCTTCACACGTCACCATCACCGCTCCGCCTCCCTTAAGCTCACCACGAAGCAGCCGATCTGCCAACTCATCCTCGATGGTGTTTTGGATCACCCGACGCAACGGACGTGCTCCAAAGTCAGGGTCGTACCCCTTAGTTCCGAGTAACTCCATCGCCTCCGGGCTCACCTCAAGCGTAAGTGACTGCTCCTTCAACTGCTTGCGGATCCGGTTCAGCTCGAGTTCAACAATCTGAAGCACATCCCTGAGGGCCAGTGCTCTGAAGACCACAACCATGTCGACGCGGTTCAGAAACTCTGGCCGGAAGACGTTCTTGACTTCGCCGAGCACCTTCTCGCGCATCCGCTCGTAGGCCTGTTGCTCACTTCGCTCATCGTTGCCAAGGGTGCGGAACCCAATCTGCGCCTCCCGCTTGATCATCTGTGCACCGACATTGCCGGACATGATGATGATCGTGTTACGGAAGTCGACCGTACGGCCCTTGGCATCCGTGAGGCGCCCATCCTCCATGATCTGGAGAAGAATGTTGAACACCTCCGGATGCGCCTTCTCGATCTCATCAAGAAGAATGACTGCATAGCTTCGTCGACGAACCGCCTCAGTCAGTTGCCCACCCTCTTCGTACCCAACGTAGCCAGGAGGTGCTCCCGTGAGGCGCGAGACCGAGTGCCTCTCCATGTATTCCGACATGTCAAGTCGGATCATTGCATCTTCGGAACCGAACATGAACTCCGCGAGTTTGCGAGCAAGGAGTGTCTTCCCAACGCCGGTAGGTCCGAGGAATATGAATGACCCAATCGGTCGCTTCGGATCCTTGAGACCGGCACGGGCCCGGCGCACTGCCTTGGCGACCGCCTCAACCGCCTCATGCTGGCTGACAATGTGCTTGTGCAGGTTGTCTTCCATCTGAAGCAAACGCTCGGACTCCTCCTGAGCGATCCGCATGACCGGAATGCCGGTCCACATTGACACAACCTGGGCGATGTCATCTTCGCCAACTATCGGGCGAGCAATGTCCTCCTGCTTATGGAAGCCTGTCTCCAATCGCTGCACTTTCTCGCGCACTTCTGCCTCGCGATCACGCAACGCTGCGGCCTCATCGTACTTCTGCGCCTCAATCGAGGCTTCCTTGTCCTTGAGGACCGCGTCAAGTTCACGCATGGCCTCCTTCAAGGAGTTTGGCGCCGTCGCCCGCTGTATCCGAACGCGGGATGACGCCTCGTCAATGAGGTCAATGGCCTTGTCAGGGAGAAATCGATCGCTGATGTAGCGTCCAGCCATCTCAGACGCGCACTTAAGAGCATCATCCGTGATGGTTACTCGATGGTGCTGCTCATAGTTCGCTCGAATACCCTTGAGGATTTCAATCGTCTCCTCAACGGTGGTCTCGCGAACCTGAACTGGTTGGAAGCGCCGCTCAAGCGCCTTGTCCCGCTCAATGTACTTGCGATATTCATCAAGTGTCGTCGCACCGATCACCTGAAGTTCACCACGTGATAGGGAGGGCTTCAGGATGTTGGCGGCGTCCACCGCACCTTCGGCAGCACCAGCGCCCACCAGTGTGTGCAATTCATCAATGAAGAGCATGCAATCACCCGACTGCTTGACCTCCTCGACAACCTTCTTGAGGCGCTCCTCAAACTCACCACGGTACTTCGTACCCGCAACAAGTGACCCGATGTCCAGCGTGACAAGACGCTTGTTCATCAGCGTGTCTGGCACGTCCCCGGCAACAATTCGCCGGGCGAGGCCCTCAGCAATCGCGGTCTTGCCAACACCTGGCTCGCCAATGAGGGCAGGATTGTTCTTGTTCCTGCGTGAAAGGATCTGGATGACCCGCTCGATCTCCTTGTCACGACCGATGATCGGATCAATCTTTCCGGCGCGTGCCAGCGCGGTGAGGTCCTGCCCCATCTGGTCAATGGTCGGGGTCTTCGACTGCTGTTTGCCCTCGGCAGGCGCGGTCGTCGTGGATTGACTAACCACCTGTATGACCTGAGTGCGAACTTTCTCGAGGTTCACCCCGAGGCTTTCGAGGACACCGGCGGCTATTCCCTCACCCTCGCGCACGAGGCCAAGAAGCAGGTGCTCAGTCCCAATGTAGTTGTGATTGAGGCGGCGCGCCTCTTCAACGGCAAGCTCAATCACCTTCTTGGCGCGGGGCGTCAGGCTGATGTCGCCGATGACCATCCGGTCACCACGCCCGATGATGAACTCGACGGCGCTGCGAACCTTTTGCAATTCGACGCCGAGGTTGGACAAGACCTTTGCAGCAATGCCCTCACCCTCACGGACGAGGCCGAGGAGCAGGTGTTCTGTCCCGATGTAATTGTGATTGAAGCGCTGTGCTTCTTCTTGAGCGAGGACCAGAACCTTCTTCGCCCGCTCCGTGAACTTGTCGAACCGGTCGCTCATCGGAACTCCTCACCGCGACTGAGGGACTGCCCCCTCACGCCGAAGTATACCACCGTTACTGGTAATCACCGGGACCGTAAAGCACGAAACGACGCGCCCCAAACGGCCGAAACCGGAGGAAACGCGTCGTCGATTCACTTCGTGCAGGGTCGGGGGGAGTTCCGCTAAGCCTCGGCTGACTCATCCTCAGGGATCGGAACAAGACGCAAGCGCCGGCGCTCCCTGTCTATTGAAAGCACCCTGAACGCAATCCGCTGACCCTCCTGAAGAAGGCGGCGGTCATTCGGCGCAATCTCAGCATTGTGAACGAGGCCTTCGATACCTTCGTCGAGCCTCACGAAGACACCAAACTGTGCCTGCTTGAGAACCTCGCCCATCACAATGGAGTTCACCGGATGGTCGTCATCAACCCGATCCCACGGATCTTCAAGCGCCCGTCTCAGGCTCAAGGCAATCTTGCGAGTATCACGGTCGACCGAGATTACGAAAACATCGACTTCCTGACCAGGGCGAACAACCTCGCTGGGATGCTTGACACGAGTCCAGGAGAGTTCCGAAATGTGCACGAGGCCATCGGCGCCACCAAGGTCAACAAACACACCAAAACTGGCGACATTGCTGACACGCCCACGCCTTATCTGACCTGCCTCCAACTCCTGGATCAGGGTGTCGCGACGCTGAGAACGCAACTCCCGGTTCGCCTGCCTCTCCGACAGGATCAGCCGGTTGCGCTTCCGATCAGCTTCGATCACCTTCAATCGCAACATCGTCCCGACGAGACCCTGAAGCTGCTGCTCTATCACAGCCTGTTCCTCTTCAGTCTCACCGACACGAGCGACACTCGAGAGTTGCGAGATTGGCACGAAAGCGCGTGAACCAAAGTCAACCACGACACCGCCCTTGTTCGCTTCAAGGACACGCGCCTCGATGACCTCGCCGTTCTGCACCTGCATCTGGGCCCGGCGCCAAAAGCGCTCGGAACCTGCGCGCTTGTAACTGAGGATCGGATGACCTTCAGGGCTTTCAGTCGCAACCACGAAGACGACCAATTCGTCTCCGACTTGCGGCCGGCGACCGAAGTCCTCAACAATCGCCGACAATTCCCGGTTCGGAATCACACCCTCGGATTTCAACCCGATGTCTACCAGCAATTCTTCCGGGTCGATGCGGACAATCACTCCATCAACAACCATTCCACGACGAATATCGCGGACCGCCCATTCACGGGCGTCTAGAAGTGCCTGCATGCTTTCTGGCTCGTCATCCCCTGGCACGTTAATGCGCCCGCGACCGTCCCCAGCCGCGGCGCCAAGCCGGTGACGCCCTTGATCTTCCATCGACACCCCATCTCACGGGTGAGTTGATTTCCGGTCCACTAGCCTAGCGGGTTCGGTGTCTCGCGTTCGAGACCACCGCTGCCCCTGAGCGCAGGAGATCGGAAGCACCGGTAAGTATAGCCGTTCCCCGAACATGCGGCCACCAAACGGACAGCGGCTCAGGTTGGTCGCAGTGTGACCCGATGGCCACGCATCGTCGCCGGTTGAGAAACGAGCTCTTCACTATTTTAATTGCTGTTACTATGACGGAGATAGTTATCCGGACAAGTGCATGGCCGTCGGGTCCGGACCACGCGGACATCCGCCGCAAGCGCCTAGACTTCGCTTGCGGTCGGCAAGGCAGCGCAAGCCAAAAGTTTATGGAAGGTAACCCCCGGGATGTCCACTGTTCACGTCTACGGCATTAATCACGTCGCAATCGAGACCGACAACGTTTCTGCGACTGTCGCATTCTATGAAGACGTCTTCGGACTGAAGATGCTCAAGGGTGGCGAGGGCGCTGCGTGGTGCCAGGTTGGCGAGCATCAATTCCTCGCAATCTTTGAGGTCGAAGTCCTGGCACGAGGCCAACAGAAACACTTCGGGTTCATCGTGAAGACCGAAGCCGAGATCAATGCCGTCAAGGAAAAGCTGCGCGTGAAGTACGGACTGCACGTCCTTGACAGCGGGTTCACGAGGTGCGACTTCGAGGACCCGTGGGGTAACCACATCCAAGTGGTCGACCTTCATGACGAGTCGCTGATATGGCTACTGCCATACAAGGAAGTGCAATCACTCGGGATCGAGTTCGGGACACCGCAGTCGGCATCACGACCTGAGGACCTCTAGCGACGATCGATCGAATCGGTTACGCGGACGCGGGAGAGGTTTCCAACGGAGACTCGTGCATCCGCCCGAAGATCCGCAGAAGCACGTACACGGCAATACCCAGACCTACGATCGAAAGTGCAAGACCGTTAAACAGATCTCCCGGCTGGGTACTTGAGGACCCGCCACCCATCAAAAGTTGCACTGCGCTCGCAAGCAAATCCGCTTCAAACCGAAGACCTATGACAAGACCCGTTACCAGTGTCCGACTTACCATCTTGAGTTCTTGAGCGATGAGGATTGTGAGCGGAACGCCACCGACTAGGAGGGCTTCCGCAGCAACATAACTCAATCCTTGGAGAGTTGGTTCACGCACGGCGGCACCGATAACCGAAGCAAGGACAGAGCCAGCCACCGCCCACCCAAGCACTGGGACGTAACCAAACCGCTCGGCAAGGAGGCAAAGCCCGAGGATTGCAAGCACATCAACAATCGGTCGTACAGATGCCGCCCATGCCGCGCCCTTCACGATGATGGCCGTCACTAGGGTCTGAGACACCGCGTGAAGGACCACGAGCAAGACGAGAATCCCGAGGGCTCCATAACTTGGAGGTGACGCGGGAGGATAATCAGCACGTCGCCCGGATTGCACCCTCCGAGAACGCGACGCCTCAGCACCGCCCGAGCGACCACGTTCATTGGGCATCGACGTTCCTGTCCCCAGCCACGGTTGGACCGCACACATCTCCGTCCGGCAGTTCAGCCGAGCGACAGCGGAAACCAACGGGGCACTATGTCATTACATAGGAACGCGCCGGATGGGTCAGGTACTCGCAACCGCGAACCCGAACTGCACAAATTGCAAGAAAATCTGAGGGCTGATCAAACGCATCAACCCAAAAAAGAATGGTGGAGACGAGGGGACTCGAACCCCTGACCCTCTGCTTGCAAAGCAGATGCTCTCCCAGCTGAGCTACATCCCCAAGCTTTTGTGGTAGTTTACAGATCAGGGAGAGCCTCTGCTTGATCGAAATCCCGGTACCGGAAGCAGCTACACCGCTCTGACAGCCGATAACTGAGATTTCGCCAATCCGAGAAAGGTCCCCTGATGGCAACTTCCCGACGCCCACGTAGTGTACGTCATGACCCCACCCTTTCCACACTCTGGGACAGCTATTCCCTCAGTCTCCGGGCCGAGAACAAGTCCCCGCGCACCATCCAGACCTACGGCGAGTAGATCCGCATCTTCATCACCCACCTCGCGGGCGCCGGGAATCCCGGCACCGCGACCGCAGTCACCCGCGCCGACGTCGAGGGATTCGTG
>CANFGH010000096.1 GCA_947446285.1 Chloroflexota bacterium | reverse complement strand
GCGCCATTCACTGGGTGGCTCCAGTCTCGTGATTGGGCATCGGGGGTCGGCCTGCGTCCCCCAGTCGAACCGGTGACACATCGATGAACTCAAGTCTTCGCACCGCACTGTACCCGGTTTGGTGGAAATTCCCGATGTTCCTGCCATTTGGCTGCCGTACGCTCCAGTCAGGAAACTCGGGTCCGTACGACTGTGAAACGCAAACTGGACCCACGATCGCTGGACGGCAACGGTCACCAGGACCGGATGTCCGGCTAGGGTGGCGAATAAAAGTAAGCATACAAAGATCATTCGCGGATGCAGTTTCCACAACGCATACCGATGCCATGAATGAACGGATCTTGAGAACCGCCAGCGCACTCGCGAGACGTGCACAAACTGACCTGGTGGTGATCGAATTGGCGATCAAGTTCGACGTCGATGGTGCATTCGTTCCCACTTCAGGCTTTGAACACAACGTCGATGAAATCGCCCTAGCGTTTCCGGGAACCGTCCGATTTCGGCGCCTCCCTCTGGTACCCGACACTCACTCCGGGGAGCAGCGGAATAACGCCAAGAATGATGCCGAAATTGCCACGACGGTCCTCGCCTGCTCAGGTCGCGAGGGAGACTCCCTGATGGTCGTCGGCGCCCATTCCATTGCAGATAAGGTGGGCGGGATTACCGGCCAACTCGTTGCCCTTTCAGACATCCCGATCGTCGTGGTTCCGGCAAATAGTGTCGAACTCAGCGAAGACCCCTTCCACTTGGTAGTTGCAATTGACGAGACCCCGAACGTCGGACCATTCGCAACACGTATCAGTGAACTTCACATATGTTTTTATTTCAGTCTCAGATTATTACACGTGCTGAATCTCGGCGGTGGACGGATAAACGGAGCCTCCGTCCTGGCTCACGATCGAGCTGCGCACCAGATGCAGCGATGCGCGTCACGCCTGCCTGACTTCGGCGTCGATGATGCAAGAATCCATACGGCTGTCCGTACCGGACCCACTCCGAACGTGATTATTGACCAGATGAGGCGTGGACATGCGAGGTTCGGGGTATTGCCCGTCACATGTTCGGCCCGTCACAATCGCCGCCCGAACGGGCTTTCAAGTGACGTCCTCATTGAAAGCCCCGTGCCAATCCTGCTCATCTATACCAAGGGCTCGCATGAACGAGAGGAACATGTCACGCACATGACTACAATCGAAGCAGTCGGCAGGTAGCCGAAGGCTCGCCCTCTACCTGCCCTTTGAGTCGGGCCCAGAAATAGGCCAGTCATGGCGGAAGCGCTCGAAAACCAACGGTCAGGCGCCACTCACTTCACTCGAGTGGCTGACCATCCAAACCAATCTTCGCTCCCTTGATGGTCAGTTCGGTGCCAGGCAGAAGACGGTCAGTTCCCGACTGAACCTCCTCCTTGAGCCGCCATTCATTTGGCTTGTAGACCTTTTCCCATTGGGACTCATCACCGAAGAACCGCTTGGCGACAGACCGGCATGTGTCGTTCACGCCGACCTTGTAGGTGAACGTCGGACCACTGTCCTTCTTCCCTCCACCGAACAACCTGTCGAGCAAACCCATTTCATCCCCCTTGTCAGCACGCCGCGCGGCAGTGTCCACGTAATGTCAACCACAACCGCCTAGGAACCCCGCTAGCGATCCTGACATCATCAATGGTCACGCGAATTGATGCGCAGTATACGACGCCCGATGCACGACAAGTCGCGAGATTCGATCAGTGACGCTGCGCAACGTCGTTCGGTCGGGTTGAGGAAATGCACCCGGGCAGCCGACAGACACCAAATGCACCAAAGGTCATTCTGGTGCCACCGTTTCTCAAAGTTGGCTCTGGAAGTCCTCGCGAGAATTACGCCAAGAAAGCGCGATGCAGGATTTCCGGTTCGAGCCGCCAGGGCCAATTCTTATCGGACGAAAACGTGGGTGACACCGACATCGCGCCCGAGAGGCGCGGCTGCCTTGCCACGTGGACTGCGGGGTGTATCAGGCAACAAAAAAACCGCGCCGTGCAGCACGTTCACGCGCGGTCAATTGCCGCTCGCCTGCTTCCAGATCACCATCTGGCAACACGGCTTCCGTCATTCGGTCTCGGTTCGGTGAAAGTGGTCCCGTCGATGCCGGATGCCTGAGCGGGTCAGTGTCGCCGTCGTTTTCAGCCACAGTAGCCAAGGCCCGCGAAATTGCTCTCAACCCGAAATGCTCCACAAGCGATGCAATCGCATGTGGGGCAGTCGACGGCACGACAAGCTCACCTTCGCCGACTGAGCGCGCTCGCCGACGCATCCGGGCCATTCGCTCGATTTCATGCAGAAACCAATTCCTAGCCTCCAGCGGCTCAATGACATATCCACCGTTGGACGCATCAACTCGTTCCACGTATGAAAGGTGGAGCTGTAGGCGTCCGAGTATCGGCAATGCCCCCGGTCGGCGCACTTTTACCCGTAGCGGCCTCGGCTGCTTCGAGACGGGCTTAGGTACGCTGACGCCATGGGTCGTCGGCGGGATTGAGAACGGCCTTATGCCGACCGCACGAAACCGTACGGGGCCAATCGTGCCATCCGGCCGCAATTGGTCCGAAAGCGGTTCTAGCAGTGCATCCCACCGTGGCATTCACACCACCCCCAAACAGCGATCAAAAATTCACAAAGGTCTAGGTCGCCGGATTACCAAGCAATGCACGCACCTGCAACCATTCCCGACACCCATGCCCGAACAGCAATCAAAACTGCGCGGCCGCAACTTCGTAACCCTTTGATTGATCGTACGCAACCAAGACGAGCGGCGCCCGAAATCTCGCGGTCGCAGTTCTCGAGTCCCGATTGGATTGATGGTCAAGAGCAGGATCATTCTGGATTTTCGCGGCAGTCGCCGGCCGTCTAGTTGGTCGTCACGCGCGATTGCTAACGTCGGTTGATACTGGTTCTACGCGCATGGCCCTTGACGAACTATCGAGGCGTCCTTCCCACCGAACGATTTGTGAAGCAGGGTCAGGAGTACGGGAATAGTGCACCATCGCATCTATCTGGTGAAGACACCGGGTGAGACCTACGTCGCCAATCGACCCGGTCGACAAGGTTCGGTCACTTCAACCTTGAGTTCTGACGAGCGGTCGAAGGCGCGGTTTCCGGTACCCATCCCTCCGCAACCGGCTACCACACCCGACATGACCCTCCTTCTATTAATACTCCAACGCCTCGACCTTTTGGACGAACAAAGACGATGGATTGAGCGCCTGGGCCGGAGCGTGGTCACGGCGGCGAGGTCCAGCGGACCCGCATTTTCTGGGAGTGATGAGGCGAACATACCCATCGCAATTGCCGAGGCTCTTGGCAGCGGGACCCAGTCTGGCGACCGCATTGAATTCCCGGCATGGCTCGTCGAAGGATTGGAAGATTTGCCGAGTTCGGTCGATCGCGCCGACCTGTTCGCTCGTCTCAACACATTGCGCACCGAAGCCTCGGGTCTCGACGACGATATTTCTGCAGCCCTGAAAAGTGATCAGTCGTGAGAGCGCGGCCGTGTTCCAAGAGCCCCAATACGTTGCCCGGTTCGCGCCATCAGATAATTCCCGCACCACGAACTGCGGTTCTTGCCGAAACGAGCGTCCCGAAAGTTCAGTTGATCACAACTTACTGCTTGCAGTGGCGAATGATCGTTGGTAGATCTCCGTCAAGTGTTCCGTCCTGTACCCGATCCTGATACTGCTTCCAGGTCCACTGCCTCTGAATTGCTTCCATGACGCAGTCACAGTAGGCCAGATCAGCGGAAGGGTGTTCAAGGTGGCAGGTGACAATAGTCACTCGTCGCCAGTCGGTCGGATAGAGGTTTGGCACAAGCTTTGTCCGAGTCACCAGGTCACTCGGTGCGCAAGACACCACGGATAATAGGACAAATAGGGCAACTATCGGGAAGCGTTTCATCGGAACCTCGAGGATGTCCATCCTTGGGAAAGTACGGGAACGGCTTGGAACGTTGCCATCACTTAAAAGGAGGGACCGCCCTCTCGGGCGGCCCCTTGGTCACCAACCTCGCCCTCGGGCAAGACGGTCTTGACCGAACTACTTGAGGAGTTGAAGCGCCATCTGCGGGGCCTGGTTCGCTTGAGCAAGCACAGCCATCGTCGATTGCTGCAGGATCTGGGTCCGCACCATTTCCGAGACGGCCTTCGCCACGTCCGCGTCGCGGATACGGCTATTGGCAGCCCCGGCGTTCTCTGAAGCAACCCCGAGGCTTTCAATCATATGGTCCAAGCGGTTCTGGTACGCACCGAGCTGACCACGAGTGGTGCTCACGGTCTCAATCGCGGCGTCCAGCTGGCTGATTGCAGTGTTGGCCGAAGACTGCGAGACGAGCGAATTCAGACCTGTGTACGCTGAGCTCGTGCCAAGCGTTGAGATGCCACCAGTCGCCAAAGAAGTGGTCCCAGACGCCGAGATGATCACGGTGATCTGGTTGGATCCATCAGTCGTCGTAGGCTCGACGTTGGCGCCGATGTGTAGCTTCACATTTGAAGCACCACCGTTCAGAAGACTGATCTTGTTGAACTGTGTCGAGTTCGCAATGCGATCAACCTCAGAAAGGAGCTGGTTGACCTCGTCCTGAATGTGCAGACGATCGGAGTTTGAGAGCGTGTCGTTCGCAGACTGAACTGCCAATTCACGGATCCGCCCGAGCAAGGAATGGGTTTCGTTCAGAGCGCCTTCGGCAGTCTGGAGGAGGGAAATCCCGTCCTGTGCATTCCGTTGGGCCTGGTTGAGACCACGGACCTGGTTCTTGAGCTTCTCGCTGACTGCAAGTCCAGCCGCGTCGTCCGAAGCCTTGTTGATCCGCAATCCGCTTGAGAGTTGCTCGATCGCCTTGAAGAGACTGCCTTGAGTGCTCGAGAGGTTCCGCTGCGCCGAGATCGACTCGAAGTTGTAGTTGATGCGTAGAGCCATTGCCGAGTTCCTTCCCTGGTGTAGTGCACCGGCGCAATCCTTTGCATCCGGTTGTTTCACCTCTTTTCAGTCACTCAGACCGTGACGTCCAGTAGAGGCCTCAACACCATCGTCGACAACTCAGCAAATCTCTTGAGGGCAGGCGCCTCGTCTCGTCCCGCCAGATCCAAGACGCCCAACGCGATACGTCGAGCTTGCCGGGCCGCATGGTCAACGAATTGAAAACTGTCTTCTTGTCTCATCCGGACAAAATGAGAGAGCGGTGGCACCAAGGGTTGGTGCCACCGCTCTCAAAGTTCGTGTAGTGGCAGATGACCGCGGCCACAGCCAACCTGCCTGTCTGGACCGCCTACTTCAGCAACTGCAGCGCCATCTGCGGTGCCTGGTTCGCTTGTGCAAGCACGGCCATCGTCGACTGCTGCAGGATTTGCGTCCGCACCATCTCCGAGACCGCCTTCGCCACGTCCGCGTCACGGATACGGCTATTCGCCGCCCCCGCGTTCTCCGATGCCACTCCCAGGCTCTCGATCGAATGCTCGAGCCGGTTCTGCATCGCACCCATCAAACCGCGCTGGGTGCTCACCGTCTCCACCGCCGCGTCGAGAGCGGAGATGACTGCGTTCGATGATGACTGCGTCGAAACGCTCACCGTCGTGATCGACAAGCCGGACGCCGTTGCGTTCAGCGTGGAGCTGTAGAGACTCACCTCATTCGCCCCGACCATCGACGTCGTCTCGGCATTCGCTCCGATATGGAACTTGAAGGCTCCGACACCTACTCCACCGGCTGCCGTGTTGTTGTTCAACAGCACCACGTTGTTGAACTGAGTCGAATTGCCAATCCGGTCGACTTCGCTGAGCAACTGGTTCACTTCCGCCTGCAAGTGAAGCCGGTCTGAATTGCTCAGGGTGTCGTTCGCGGACTGCACCGCGAGTTCCCGCATTCGTGAAAGGAGGGAGTGGGTCTCGTTGAGCGCCCCTTCGGCAGTCTGGATCAGACTGACCCCGTCTTGGGCGTTCCGCTGCGCCTGGTTCAGGCCACGCACCTGGTTCTTCAGCTTCTCGCTCACCGCGAGCCCAGCAGCATCATCGGATGCCTTGTTGATCCGGAGTCCGCTCGAGAGTTGCTCGATGGCCTTGAAGAAGCTGCTCTGGGTCCCAGTAAGATTACGTTGAGCCGAAACTGACTCGTAGTTGTAGTTGATCCTCAGTGCCATGGCCGTTGCCCTTCCTTGGCTTTGTGTGGAGCCGCCATCCTTGGCGAACCCCCGTGCGTTCACCCACCCGCGCCGTTACTGGTCACTGCGGCCACAGTGTCCGGTTCCGCCTGCTGTGCGACTGGCTTCGCACCAAGTATCGGATGATCTTCGGAAATCATGAGTCTTGTTGGGCGAGTGGGTCTAGTTCGGTCGCCCAAACGGGCACCGACTCACAGACCCATCGGAACTCCGTGATCTGGACACGAAGCGGCAACTTCTGACTAACTGGCCCGAAGGGAAGATTCAATCGTGCGCCAGCGAATGAACAGGACGATTCCACCCAACAGTCCCCCAACACTGAATGCAAAAAGCATCCCGGTCAGACCTGCGTGAAGGACATTTCCCGCTACCCATGCGAGCGGGAGCGTCACCAGCCACATCACGAGTGCGCTCGCGATCATCGGAAAGCGGGTATTTCCACTTCCTCGGAGTGCCGAACCAAAAACGATTGCAACCGATGAAATCGGCAGGTAGATCCCGATGACCCTGAGACCTGGAATGCCGGAATCAATTACCTCCGGAACACCCGTGTAAAGCGCAACCAACGCCGGGGAGAACAGCACGAATGTTCCGCCGGACGCAACAAGCCAAGCAAGCGAAAGCATGTAGGCCCGATTGGTCGCCGTTATCGCGGCCGAGCCCCCGGGATGAGGGACACCGGACCCGTACGCCTGACCCACGAGAATGGTTGCGGCCGTCGCACAGCCAATTGCCGGCAGGTAGGAAATCCCCATGAGGTTGAACACCACTCGTTGAGCCGCCGAAATCGACGTTCCCTGGGAAAGCACGAGCACCCCGAACAGCAATGTCGCCATGGTCGACTGCCCCTGTTCGACGGCGGCCGGCAAGCTCAGGCGAACGATCCTTTTCATTTCCTCACTGTCGAACTTCCACATGGACATGGCACTTCTCCCGAACGGCAATGCCAATACCCCACGGCCTTCCAGGAGGATTGTCAACAGCAGCAGCGCTCCAGCTCCGCGGCCAAGCGTTGCTCCCCAGGCGGCACCAGCAACCCCAAGGGCCGGCAACCCCCATATACCGAATACCAACGCCGGGCTGACGAGCAGGTTCACGACGTTTGTAAGTAATCCGGCAATCATTGGCGTCCTGGTGTCACCAGACCCGCGCAATGCGCCACCAAACACTGCAGAAGGAACCAGAACGATTGCGCCAACGACGGTGACGTGGAGGTACTCAGCTCCCTGCCGAGTGACTTCCGTGTCACCTCCCAGAAGCGCGACCGCCTCACGTGTCCATGGGGACAGTGACGTGATGAAACAGCTGACAGCCACCGCTGCCAAGGTTGCCTGCACCAGCGTGTGCCTCGCTTGGACCTGGTCGCCCCGACCAATCGCGTGCGCGATCAGGACAGTTGTCCCGGTCCCAAGTGCCGCGCCAAAACTTATCGCGAACCAAATGAGTTGAAGGGCGGCCCCCATCCCTGCCAAAGCCGAGTCACCAAGACGTCCCACCATGAGCAACCCGCTTACGCCAACCGTCATCGATAAAAGACCATCGACGACCGCGGGACCCGCAAGCGCTGCGACGCGCACCCAAGCGACATTGGGTGGGTTGGAAGTAGTGCCCCGATCCTCGCCCGGTGCCAGGGCTCTGCGTTCGACTGTCCTGACCTGAGCCGCGTTCATCTGATGGGATAGTAGGCCACGACGACATTCCAAGCGTGACGTTTGCCCTCCTCCGACTGGCAGCATGGCGCGGCTATCGTGTGCCACGGAGTGACCGAGGCTCCAAGAATCCGCATTCCGCATAAATAGAACTTATGTTCTATACTAGAACGCGAGGGTGAGCGGCGTCCAAGAGGATCCGCCCCGGCCTGACGGAGTAGCGATGCAAGCAAGACACGAAACGACGGTGATGACCGACGCGGTTCGGCTGAACCCGGCACTGATGCCCAACCAGTTAGGCGAGTTAGGCAAAGGCTCGCCTTGTACGACAACATGGATCGATACGTCTTTTGGCATCGTGGTCGCGACAATCGTCCGTTCCGATGATGGCCGCGCCGAACAGGTTTTCCTGCGTGGCACCGGTTTCGGCGGTGAAAGCGGAGCGGCGATCGAAGCCCTTGGCAGGCTTATCACGATTGTCTTGCGCATTCCATCGACGATGAGTTCAGAGGACCGAATGCGGGAAGTCGTATCGAGTCTCCGTGATACAGACGTCGACCGGTTCACGTCCGACCTGTCAGTGACGTCGGCCGACTGAAAACGACATCCCACGTTATCTGGACAAGCGTGATCTCATGCGGCCGAAGGAATCGCCCTGCACGCTGCGGCTTCTATCATTCAACTTCTTATCAACGCCTGCCCAATCTATTTTCGGCACCCAGGATGTATGGTCACCGTAGAGGCAGTGACGAATTCATGAACGCGCCAGCCACATTCAGGGACGGAGTGCTCAGTGCCGCCCGATCCTCGTACCTTGAAGCCACGAACGAATTTCGGGATGCCGAGCTTGTCTTGGGTCGCGCAACAATCGCCGACCATCAAGGTGCCGCAGTCAACCTCTCCGACGCGGTCGCACTGCATCGCGCGCGTCAAGACAGATTGGAAGACGCGCGTGCGGAACACATCAAAGCCTGGGTTACCTTCGACGCGTCACAATGACCGTCTCATTTGCTAGACCCTTGCGTTGACGCATGAGATCCCGAAGTCTCATCGCTCCGCTTCAAAGGCAATTCCCAAAGAACCGGAAATGGTTTCAAGCACCCGTCGCCAAGTGACGAGCGAGTAACGTCCCGGTGTGACGGCATTCTTGGTAAGCGCAACGGCAAGCCGGTGACGAGGAGAAACCATCGCCACCCGCCCACCAGCACCGTCGTGACCAAACGCGTCCCGCCAAGGAGCCAGCCGGTGACCAGTCGGAGACAGTTCCGGCATGCCTCCCAACTGGAAACCCAATCCCATTCCCATCGAGAGCGATGCTCCGTCGTCGCCGAAACTCGGACGGACGGCTTCCGACAACGTTTCGTCCCGCAACAGACGCATACCGTCGACGCCATCCGGACCAAGAGCTGCATAGACCCGGGCAAGCGCCCTCGCGGAGGTGGTGAGGTTTGCCCCCGGCATGCAGCCGTGGATCCATCGCGGATCATTGCCGAACATCACCATGCGTTCCGTTTGCTCAGTCTCATCTCTCGAAGGCGGAGCGATGCCCGTTTCCGGGGTTGGCGTGCGGGCAGAAATCAGTACCGCCCGCGAAGACGCTCGCAAGACGTCTGAAGGATCGATGCCAAACTTGAGGTCCGGGACCCCCACTCGCTCCGAAATCTCTCGCTTGACCGCATCAGCAAACGATTGTCCAGTCACACGAACCACGAGGTTTCCAAGAATCGACCCAAATGTCACCGGGTGATAGACAAGAGTTGATCGAGGTTCCCAGATCGTTGACGCGCCTTCAAGTTCCCGGCCTGCATCAGCGAGGTTCCACTGATCGAGCCAGGAGACATTCGCAATCTCAGGCAGTCCGGCGCGGTGTGTCAAGGCGTCACGAACAGTAATTCCGGTTTTGCCATGGCGCGCAAAGGCCGGCCAGTACTGTGCGATTGGCGCGTCATAGTCGACAAGGCCAGCCTCATGGAGACGGTGAACGAGTGTCGCGGTGATGCCTTTTGAGCAAGAGAAAACCAGGAATGGCGTATCGCCCTCTACCCTGCGCCCTGTCTCAGGATCCGCAATGCCGGCAACCGCGTCAACGACAAGCTCGCCTTGATGGTATGCGGCTACCTGGAGACCACATTCCCCCAGTGATTCGATTGCATTGTTCAGGACCTGCAGGACCGACTGCTGCACGGGTTCGTTCACCGGGTTCCACCCTTCATGATGACGTTCTTCCCGTCACATACTGAGCCTGATGAATGAGCCGCGCCACCAAACCGCTGAAGGCGTGACCGGGGTTCAACGACTGATTGAACGCATCGCATACCCGACTGCACTCACGACCGCCGCTGCGTCGTCATCAGACAAGATACGAACGTCAATCCTGACAATACTCGGATCGGTGTAGCCCATTACAGCGACACTCGGAGTGCCGGTCAAGAGTGATTCGAGCAGTGACCTTGCGTGAACTCCGGTTTGATCGCCAATATGTACGAATGCAGTGGGATATGGTCTCCCGATATGGTCGGGAAACTTCAGTTCAGCCCTCAGACCTGAAATACGATTGACACCCTCCACGACCGCCGATGTCCGCCCGAGGGCGTCTCGCAAATCGGCCTCATGGTCGCGTGACGCCCACACGTCAATTGCCGTCAGCAAACCAAAGACTTCCTCTTTAGAGACCTTGAGTGGGCGCCCAATCCCGTGCACCGGGCTTGATTGAAGTCGCGCCGCTTCAATGAGATCACGCCTCCCAGTGAGAATGCCCGAGCCCTGCGGTCCCCGAAGCCCTTTGCCTCCCGAAAACGCTACGAGGTCGGCACCCACGTCAACGAAGTGATGAAAGTTCAACGCCGGAGGCAGGGTATTTGAAGCGTCGACCAGCACAGGCACATCGTACGAATGAGCCACCAGGATCGCCTCTTCAAGGGAGAGACCTCGATCCAGTCCATCGCTCACCCAGTAGACACCGGCGGTGTGTTCGTCAAATCCCGCCTCGAACTCGTCACGCGTCAAAAGGTCGCCGTCACCGACTTCCTGAAAGACACCGCCGCCTCCACGAACTGCGTGCGCGTAGCCCCACGCCTCGTACTCACCGTGGCTGTCCGCAACCCGACTAAATCGGCGGGTCACGAACCCCCGGCGAAACGTGTGCGCCACGTCAGTGGCGCTGGTGTGAGGCAGCGCTGCCATTCGCCGCAGGTCTTTCCCGGTCATGATGGCCGCTGCACCAACCATCAATGCCGCCGCACACCCCGACACGACCAGACTGGCCTCGCCGTTCGTGCGTGCCGAAATCCTCACGCTAGCCTCATCGTGCAGTGCACGCATATCGACACACGCAACCGATGCCTCGGTCATCGCCGCACTGACTTCCGGCCACATGACCGTTCCGCCAAACGCCGTCCAGTGACATGTCGCGTTGATGACCGGTCTCAGTCCGTACCGCTCGTGGATCGTCCGTTCCATTTCAGCCCCTTGGAAGCATGAACCCCGCACCGCTGCCAGCCGCTAAGAACGGCCTAAAGTGATGCGGGGTAGACGTGTGCGTGCTTAGCCCGAGTGGATCAGTGCGCTGCGGGGTTGTCCTAGTAGTAGTTCTGGGATCGTATACCGCCGGGGTCGGGTGGATCCACGGGGCAACGAACCCACCAAGTGCGAGGTCATCGCGCTTCGGCACGTTGTTGAGACCCTTCTTCACCAGGACGATCGCGGGGGTATTCGCGGAAAGCCCGCTGAAGAAGGGGCCATCCTCGACGTGGATCTTGATCATGTCCCAGACGAGCTTGTTCCGCTTGGTGACATCCGGCTCGACCTTGGTCTGGTCGTACAGGTCCCACAACCGAGCAATCGAGCTGCCCGGTTCCGGCGCAACCCGAGGAGGGGTGGGCTCGTTCGGATCCCTGTCCGCCTCGGCACCCTCGCGCGTGGTCCCCTTGACGAGGTACCAGTTGCCGTGAAGAGGCGCCCACCGGGTTGGCTCCATCGGCACG
>CANFGH010000095.1 GCA_947446285.1 Chloroflexota bacterium | reverse complement strand
TGCGCGGTTGCAGCTCGTCACGCGGAACCATCAAGGACTTGGGGTCGAAGTACGAGATCACCCATTCACGCGCATGCGCCGGTGTCAGCATGACCGTAGTCAGGTACAGCGCCCCGTGACGCAGCCGTGGTGCCGGCTCGACGACCGCCTGCACGTCGACGACCGGGCCGGGACGCTCCAGCGCATACGGCGTCTCGATCATGTTCAGCCCAGCCCAGCCCAGCGTGGAAACGCCGATCGCCAACGCCGACCACACCACCGGTGCCTCGATGACCTGAAGCCAGTGTCGGACGCGGGCCCAGGGTCCGGTTCCCGGGGGCACACTCGGCGCCTCGCCCGGGACTTCCTCATACGTCATGCCGATCCACCATCCGGGACCATCCGGGCCCCGTCCAAGTCTAGGGTGCCGTACCGTTCCCTCGGCATACCCCCCGATGCAGCGGTATCTCCGACATGCTAGGATGCCCACATGGCAGATGCCGCTTCAACTGTTGTCACCGTCATTCTCGGACTTGCGCTCGTCGTCGTCGCCTACGTCATCATCAGATCGGCGCGGATCGTTGACGAATACAAGCGCCTGGTCGTCTTCCGGCTAGGCCGGAGTGTCGGACAGCGCGGACCGGGTCTCGTGCTTCTGGTCCCCTTCCTAGACACCGCCACCGAAATTGACCTCCGCGAACAGTTCATCGAAGTCCCGCATCAGACCTGCATCACGCGTGACAACGCCCCCATCGATATCGATTTCCTGATCTATACCAAGGTCATGGATGCCGTCCTGACCGTCGTGCAGGTCCGCAACTTCGCTGGTGCCGCCCAAGGTCTTGCCACGACCACCCTGCGTGCCGTCATTGGCGACATCCTCCTGGATGACGTCCTGGCCCGTCGCGAGGAGATCAACGAACGCCTACGCGCCAAGTTGGACGAGGTCACCGAACGGTGGGGCGTGAAGATCACCAGCGTCGAGATCCGCGAGATCGTTCCTCCGCAGGAGATCCTCGCGGCCATGAACCGGCAGATGACCGCCGAACGCCAGCGCCGTGCCCAGGTTCTCGAGGCCGAAGGACAGCAGCAGGCATCCATCCTCGTCGCCGAAGGGGAGAAGGAAGCCTCGATCCTGCGTGCAACCGGCGAGCGCGAGGCCGCAACCCTGCGTGCCGAGGGCTTCGCGACCGCCTTGCAGACCCTCTTCGCAACCGCCAAGCGTGCCGATGCGAACACCATCAGCCTGCAGTACCTGGAAACCATCCGCGCAATCGCCACCGGCCCGGCCCAGAAGTGGGTCATCCCGGCCGATCTGGTGACCGCCCTCGGGCGGATTACCGGTTCGATCGCCCAGGGACAAAGCAAGACGCCCACCCCCTGAACAGGGGTGAGCGTCCCGGTTGTTCACCGCTGAACGACAGTCATCAGGCCGTCAGGTACTCGCGCAACTTCCGGCTGATCTCCGGGTCACGCAACTTCCGCAGCGCTTGCGCCTCAATCTGGCGGACGCGTTCCCGGGTGAGGTTGAGCTTCTCGCCAATCTTCTCCAAGGCGAAGACCTCGCGGTCTCCAAGCCCGTACCGCATCTCGAGAACCATCTTCTCGCGTTGGTTCAGGACGGTGTCAAGGGTGCGTTCCGCCTCTTGGCGCAACATTCGCTCGTGCGTGACACCCTCAGGGCCGGGCTCGGTCCGGTCCATCACGAAGTCACCGACACTCGCGTCCTCGTCATCACCCATCGGCTGGTCGATCGAACTCGGCAACCGCGAGGCCAGACGGGTCTCACGGATGCGCACGACATCAAGCCCGAGTTCGTCGGCGACTTCCTCATCGGTCGGTTCGCGCCCGAGTTCCTGGGTCAGCCGCTGCTGCACACCATTGAGCTTCGTCAGCGCCTCGGAAACGTGCACCGGCAACCGGATCGTCCGGCCCTTGTCCGCAATCGCACGCGTGATCGCCTGCCGGATCCACCAGGTCGCGTACGTCGAGAACTTGTAGCCCCGGCGCCAGTCGAACTTCTGGACGGCGCGCATCAGGCCGATGTTGCCTTCCTGGATCAGGTCGATCAGCGACAGGCCCCGTCCCACGTATCGCTTGGCGATGCTGACAACCAAGCGCAGGTTGCTGAGTGTGAACTGCTGCCGGGCGGTCTCGTCACCAGACTCGATCCGCTGTGCCAGGTCAACTTCCTGGGCAGCGGTGAGCAACGGGATGTCATGGATATCTTTGAGGTACTGCCAGACCGGGTCGGCTTGGATCGAACCACCGTCCGAATCGGCACGTTCGGTCGCATCCACCTCATCATCTGGCCGACGGATCTCGGAATCGCTGTCAAGCAAATCAATGTTGCTGGACTCGAGGAACTGGCGAACCATGGCCAGCTTGCCGGTATCGAGGACTTCATTCTCTTCCTCGTACAAATCCTCGATGTCCTGCATCAGGACATACCCGACCTCGCGACCACGGTCGAAAAGATCCTCGAATCCTGCGATCGTGGGCATGGGATAGGAACTGCCCGGTGTCAACGGGACACTCACTTGCGCCCGGCGTGATCCGCGCTTGGAGGCACGTGGCTTGCGCCCCGAAGACTTGCTGGCGACAGTCATTGCAGACATTTTTCTTCGATCCTCAGTTCGGGACCGACGCGCGTCGCGCCGCCCCACGTCCTTGGTGCCTCATTGCACACACAACACCACATTGTGGCTGTTCCCCCACCATCAGTCCAACATCAGTGCCTGGGCCCTATCCTGCTTGCGCTCCCGGATACGGCCCTGCCTGACTGTAACCCTGCCCGATACCCAGAGTCGTGACAATGACGTGACGATTTGCAGGACTGGCATGGCACACTCGCGCGGTGAGTGTCCGTTCCACCGATCCCATCGCCCCCATCGAGAGGATGACGGCCCATGACCACACCTGAACCCAGACCTGATCACGGCAAGGTCGCACTCATCACCGGCGCAGGCACCGGCATCGGCCGATCCAGCGCCCTTGCCTTGGCCGCCCGCGGCATGCGGGTCGCGATCAACTACTCCCGTTCCCACGATGATGCCGAGGCGACGGCCGCCGACTGTACTGCCGCCGGCGGTGAAGGGTGGGCCATCAAGGCCGATGTCGCTGATCCCGCCGAGATTGACCGCCTCGTTGCCGAGACGGTCGCCCACTGGGGTCGCATCGACGTCCTGGTGAATAACGCCGGCACCACCGTATTTGTGACCGACTATGCCGACCTTGACGCCCTCACCAATGAGGTCTGGGATCGCATTCTCGGCCTGAACGTCAAGTCCGCGTTCTTTGCCGCCCGCGCCGTTGCCCCTCACCTGCGTGCCGTTGGCGGTGGCGCCATCGTCAACGTCGCCTCCATCTCGGCCCTGCGCCCGGTTGGCAGCAACCTAGCCTACAACGCCAGCAAGGCCGCCATGGTTTCCCTCACGCAGTCGCTTGCCGTTGCCCTCGGCCCGTCAGGGATCCGGGTCAACGCCGTTGCCCCGGGCCACATCGAGACCAGATGGCACGCCGGTCGTGACGCCGCCGCGGCCGCCTCACGCGAGCGGACCCCTCTGGGACGTAACGGATCCCCCGATGATGTCGGCGGCGCCGTCGAATACCTGGCCACCGCTCCGTGGATTACCGGAGAGGTGATCGTCGTCGACGGCGGACGTTACCTGCGCTGATCCCGGGGCCTGTCAGGCATGCCGCCGGCGCATTTCCTCCTGCCCAACTAGGTACGCCTGAGACCCTGGTGTGACAGTCGCCGTCACACCGGGGGTGGAATGCGCCTCACTTGCCGTCAGGGAACCCTCGCACGAACTCGGTGACCCGTCCGGAATGGCTGTCCTGCAACTGCACCGTCATTCCACCATCGATCACCAGGGCATGGCCCGTGACGAACTGCGACTCATCGGACGCCAGGTACAGCGCCCCATTCGCGATGTCCAGGGGCGATCCCCACCGGCGCAGCGGATAGTTCATCTCCTGCAATCCGCGTGAGAATGCGTCAGATTGCCACTCGCGGTCCTGGGCGTCGTGGCTGATGTAGCCGGGGCAGATCGCATTCACCCGCACGTTCTGCGGCCCGAAGTCCACCGCCATCGCCTTCGTCAGCAGGATCAGGGCACCCTTCGCCGTCTCATAGGCCACACCATTCGCCGCCGCCAACAGGCCATGGACGGATGAGATCGTGATCACACTGCCGCCACCGGTCGCCACCATGTGCGGGACCGCGTACTTCGCCCCCAGCATCGGCGCCGTCACCATCGCCGCCTGCGCCTTGTTCCAGTCCTCCAGATCAATCGACACCGCGGTTCCGCCGGCATTCCAGTAGGCGTTGTTCACCAGGATGTCCAGGCGCCCATACGTGGCAACCGCGTGCTCCACCATTGCCTGGATGTCGGCCGGTTGCAGGATGTCGGCCCGCATGAACGTCACCCCGGCACCATCGGGCGCCTCGGCGGCAATCGCGCTTGCGGTCGCCTGGCCCTTCTCCACCTGGATATCGGTCATGAGGACGCGTGCACCCTCCTCGACAAACCGCTTCACGATCCCCCGGCCAATCCCCTGTGCCCCGCCGGTCACTACCGCGACCTTGCCTGCGAGACGTCCCGTGTGTGTCGGTGCGCTCATCTGATGTCTCCAATGCGTGCCATTGCGGATGGCCGTTCCCGGCCAGAAGGGTAGCGGCCCGTCCACCAACCGGTGCGTGCCACCAGCGCGAGTGCCATGAGCAACGAAAGGCCCACGATTGAGACGATGAATGGTCCCGGCGACCACCACCCATAGACCAAGCCCGCCAGCATCGTCGATGTCGCCAGCACCGCCCCTTCCGCCATGTAGTAGAGGGCGAACCCACGTTCGGTGCGCCCATTCGACGAACCGGGCAACCCCCGCAGGATCGCTCCGACCGCACCTGTCCCGATCCAGTGGAACGTCCCTGCCCCGCTGCGAAGCAGGTATGCCATCGCCCCGACCGGCCACCAGGATGCTTCCAGCAACGCGACGTGCCCCAGCACCGTCAATCCC
This sequence comes from Chloroflexota bacterium, assembly GCA_947446285.1. GTDB lineage: Bacteria > Chloroflexota > UBA11872 > UBA12225 > UBA12225 > UBA12225. The sequence continues at coordinate 6,963 of CANFGH010000095.1, read as the reverse complement.
GCCCCAAGCACCAGCGCCATCGTGGTCCCACGACGCGAAGCCACATGACCAAGCACCACGTTCAGCGTGATCGCCCCCAGCGCATCAAGGCTTCCCAGCACACCGATGTGCGAACGCGTATAGCCGTGGGCATCCGCAAGCCATGCCGGGGCAAGAACCAGGCCAACCTGCGCAGCGGCGATCATCGCCAGCAATCCGGCTGCCGGACGCCATAGCGAGCGTTCCCGGAGCAGCGCCAGGTACCCGATCCGGGCACCGATCACCGCAACCGGCAAACCATCACCGGACACTTCCGGCACTGACGCATCACTGCCGACCGGACTGGCACTCTCTCCACCATCAAGGTCATCGAGCCACCACACGCACATGAACGACGCCGTGTAGAACAGCGTCGAAAGCACCAGCACCCAGCGCATCCCGTACCCGTCGGCGACCATCCCCCCGATCGGCGATGTCAGCACCGTCCCGACCGTCACCGATGCGCCCATCACGCCAAAGACCCGGGGCAGGTTGCGCCCACCCGCCGCCCCACCGATGTACGCCAGGTAGGCCGGTCCGCACAGCGAAACCAGTGCCATGGAGATGATCCCGGGAATGACCCCTTCCCAGCGGTCAGCCATGGCGTAGAGCAGCGTCCCGACCGGCCCAAGCCCCCACCCCACCACCAGTGTCCGCTTCCAACCCAGACGCGTCGCCATCGAGGCCGCCGGGATCGACACCAGAATGCTCAGCGCACTCGACATCCCGAGCAGCAGTCCCACGACTGCCGGTTCCGCACCGAGCCTCTCCAGATGAAGCGGCCAGATGGGCAGGTACACGCCCGTTCCGGCACCCCACAGCATGTTCGCCAGGGCCATGAGCCGGTTGTTGCGGTCGAGGTCGAATGCCTCACGCAGGCGGGCACCCGCCCCGGAAACCTGGCCTGTTCCAAGCAGGGTCATCCGGTTCTCCGGCAGGAAGCAGGCATCTCGCCGTCAATCGTACGGGGGACCCATGCCACCGGCGTCCGGCCATGCGTGTCTGGGTTACGATGCACGCCGCATTGTCAAGATCACGCCAAGGAGACGCCCATGACCGCGAATGCCACGCCTGAACGCACCGAATGGGTCTCCCGCGCCGAGTGGGTTGCCGATGGTGTTGCGATGCTTGAGATCTGGTACGGCCAGAATGCCCTCATGGCGTGCTATCTCGTCGAGGGCACCCGCCGTGCCCTGATTGACACCGGCACCACCGATTCCCCCACGCAAGCGATTGCCCCCGCCCTCGCCAAACTCGGCCGACGCATCGAAGACATCGACCTCGTCCTGAACACGCACGGGCATGTCGACCATGCGTGGGGCAATGCCGACCTCAAGCGTCACGCCCCCAACGCCACCATCTCCCTCCACGCTGCCGACATCTTCCTGCGCCACCAGACCAGCCTCCTCGAGTTCTGGCACAAGCGACGCCTCGCCGCCGGAGATATCGACGCCGCCGCGATGGCGTCCCACACCCAGCAACTCGCCGAACTCGCCGATGCGCCGGCACACTTCCCGATCCCGGACCGCACCCATGCCAAGGGTGACATCATCGACCTCGGGGGTGGGCAGACCATCCACGTCGTCCATACCCCGGGCCATACCCCCGGATCGTGCAGTTTCTACGTGCCACGCGCACGCGCCCTTCTGGGTGGTGACAGCCTGACTGGCAGCGCTGATACGGGACGCTTCCCCTTGCTGTCGAATGTCGTGACCTACCGTCAAACCGTGCTCGACGTGCAGCGCCTGGACGTCGAGTTTGTCGGTCCCGCGCATCGGTACCCCTTCCGGCCACCCGCCGCCATGGTTATCACCCCGGCGCGCCCCGGTGACCTCGCCCGGACCTTCCTGGCAGACACCCTTACCACGGCCCTCGACATCGAGGCAGGCACCGCCGAGGCGTGGCAGGCAAACCGCCATGGGCCACGCCGTGCCCTGGTGGCTGATGCCCTGATCCGTGTCGGTGCCAGACTCGGGATCGACCTCTCCGACAGGGAGCACGCACGGGCCGCGGTTGGCCTGTGGCTTGACGTCTTCGGCGCACCACCGCACAGTCCGGCGTGACCGGATTCCCATCCCGGACGGACAACCGCCCATACCCGACTACCGGACACGTCGAAACCTGATATGCCCCATTGCTGCAAGGGGCAGCCGGTTCAAGGTCCTACCCAACGAAATCGGGTGTCCAATCCATGGCTATACTGCGAGTATCCGGTGCCAGAGACTTGCCCCCGGGGGAGATCAGCATGACCGACACGGCGATCACCGATGCGCACAATGAAGACGCACATTCCGCCAACGCCGATCACGAAGGCCATGAGGACGAGGTGACCCTCGATGACGAACATCCGATGGAAGCCCACACCGAGGTGCACACCCGTGCAGCCTCACCTGCCTTGATTGGCGAGGGATACGTCGCCGGCATCGACCTCGGGGGAACCAAGATCCTCGCCGCAATCTTCGCACCCGACGGGACCATCGTCAGCCGGTCCAAGGTCCTCACCGGCAGTGTCGGAGGCCTCGATATCATCGACCGCATGGCCGCCGCCGTGCGCGAAGCCGCCGGTGTTGCCGGCCTCAGCCTCTCCCAGATCACTGCCGTGGGGACCGGCGTGCCCGGCCCGGTCAATCCGGACACCGGCATTGTCCACGTGACCCCGAACATCCCCGGATGGGAACTCATGCCCCTGCGGGATGAACTCTCGTCACGGTTGGGGATCCCGGTCGCCGTGGACAATGACGTGCGCGTTGCGGTCATCGCCGAACACGGCGCCGGTGCCGGACAGGGGGCCCGCAACATGGTCGCCATCTGGCCCGGAACCGGCGTCGGCGGAGGCATCATCATCAATGGCCAGATCTATACCGGTGCCGACAGTTATGCCGGGGAAATCGGCCACATCACCGTCAAGGTCGGGGGTGCCCCCTGCGGTTGCGGTGGGCGCGGGCACCTCGAGGCCTACTGCAGCCGCACCGCCATCGTCAAGCGCCTCCACAACCTGGTCCGCACCGGTCACAAGACGCGTCTCACCCGCATCGTCGGCAAGAACATCCTCAAGGCCAAGAGCAGTGACATTGCCAAGGCCGCCTCTCTGGGTGATCCGCTTGTCCTCGCCGTTCTCGAACGGACTGCCCGCTACCTTGCGATCGGCATCGCCAGTGTCGCAAACCTCCTCAATCCCGAACTCGTCGTCCTGGGGGGAGGCGTCGTCGAAGCCCTCGGCGCACCGTACATCGATCTCATCACCGCGTTTGTCCGGGACCAGCCGTTCGCGGCGACGACCGGACCACTTCGGATCGTGCAGTCCGCCCTTGGAGACGATGCCGGCGTCACTGGCGCCGCCATCCTCGCACGGCAGATCCACAACCGCCACACCGGCGAGGAAGCTGCCTGAGGGTCCTCCCCAGACCACACCGGGTAGGAACGGTCCCGTGCCGTCCCACCCGGTTCAGGCACCCATCAGCAGCGCGCGTAACGACGCCATCGTGTCGACCACGGCGCTCGCACCCGCCTCGCGCAGTTGCGACGCCTCGTGCGCACCCCACGTCACTCCAATCCCCAGACATCCCGCCGCCACGGCCATGTGCATGTCGTGGGAGGTGTCTCCAACCACCACCGCATCGCCGGGAGACCTCTCCAACCGTCGCAGGGCCATCTGTGCCGGGGCCGGATGGGGCTTCATGTGCGGCACCATGTCGCCACCGATGACCGCGTCGAGGTAGCCGAGGCACCCGCCATCCGCCAGCGCACGGTTTGCCGCCGCTGCCCCCTTGGTCGTGACCACCGCCAGTCGTCGTCCGGCACCGTGCAGTGCACCAAGCAACTCACTCGCACCGGCGAAGAACGACGGCGCGTGCCCCCGCAGCTGATGCGCACGGTAGGTTGCGATCGCCCACGCCATGCGGGCGGCGTCAAGAACTTCATCCGGCCCGGTCCACGCCTGCCGGATCACCTCATCTAATGGCGCCCCGATCATCCTGCGCAGGGCCACTCGGTCGCACGGTACATGACCGGCATCAGCCAGCATCGCGTCGATCATGTCCCCGATTGACCCGAACGAATCCAGGAGCGTCCCATCCAGATCAAACAGCACCACCGGACGGATCGCCAGCACCCCGGGATCAACCGACATCGTTGCAACCTCGCTCGTTCCGCTCATGGGTCCACCATGGCGGACCGCACGCGAACCGTACCAACCCGTCACGTGCGGGCGACTGACCGGAACTCCGGTACTGTTGAACGGTCATGATCGCCACTGCCCCCACTCCAGCCGAACCCGCAACTGCCCGACGCCACCCAGGATCTCCGCGTGCCGTCTTCTTCGACCTCGATGGCACCCTGCTGGCCACCGGATCACACCTACGTCGGGAAACCGCCAGCGCGTTGGCAGCCCTCTCCCGGAGCGGTACCACCATCATCCTTGCCACCGGGGGTTTCACCGCGCGAACCCAGGCTGTAGCTGATGCCGTGTGCGATGCCGGCGTCTCGGCAGTCTGGACGATCACCCACAATGGGGCCGCCATCTGGAACCCTGCCGGCCAACTCGTCCGGCGCACGTCATTGCCTCATGCTGCCGTGCACGCCGCCGTCACCGTCAGTGGTCCGACCTTTTGGACGATCTTCGAAGCCATCGACGGCGCCGGCAACAACAAGGTCTATTCGGTCGGGCGCATCCGAGCCGAACTGGAACCATTCATCTGGGGACCACCTGCCGGTACCACGACCGACCGTCGCAACGTACCCCTTCGTCCCCTAGCCATCGGGTGGGAAACCCGGCGCACGCGCGCAATCGCCAACCTGCCCGAAGGCGATGCACCGGCGACCCTCAGTTGCTGGGTCATCGGGACCAGTCGGGCATTGCGTCCCCTGGATGCCAACGTCCACGACTCCCTTTTCTTCGGTGCCCGGTGTGAACAGTGGACGAACAGTATCGGGGCAATGATCGGGCGTCCACGATCCCTGATCGAGGGACGCGACATCAATCCCTTGGGCATCAACAAGGCCGTGGCCGCCGCATATGTCTGTGCCGAACTGGGCATTGCACCCGCCGACACCGCCGGCTTTGGTGACGGACGCAACGATCGCGACCTGATCGCCTTCGTGGGCGCCGGATACGCCATGGCAAATGCCCATCCGCGCGTCCACGCCGTCGCCACGCGCACGGCACCGCACCACAACGACGACGGGGTTGCCCAGGTCATCCGGGGATGGCTTGCCGGCGACGGGTGGTAGTCTCTCCCGGCACGTCCCGGTCGCTTGCACCCGGCGTTCCAGAGCAGGCGTCTCCGGCATCAAGATGACAACCGCCCCACACGCATCCATCAACCTTGGCAACGGTGTCGTGATTGGACACCCGGTCTTCCTTGCCCCAATGGCGGGGGTCAGCGATGCGGTCTTCCGGCAGTTGTGCCGTGAGGCGGGTGCCGGATATGCCACCACCGAGTTCTCGCGTGACGAGGCCCTCCTCAGGGGCATCCAGGCACAGGTGGACCTGATCGACCTCAGCCTTGATGCGCGGCCGGCCGGTGTGCAGATCTTCGGGTCCGACCCCGACACGATGCGTCGCGCTGCGGCCTTCGTCATGTCCCACGCAGCCCCGGATGTCCTGGATATCAACATGGGATGCCCTGCCCCAAAGGTCACCGCGGGACAGGGTGGTTCATCACTCCTGCGCGACCCAGACCGTGCCATTGCCATTGTGCGGGGCATTGCCGAGGAAATCGCTCCAACGCCCACCACCGTCAAGATTCGCGTGGGGTGGGACGATGCGCACAAGCAATCGGGAGTTGCCGTTTCGCTCGCAAAGCGGCTTGTCGACACCGGTGCACGCATGATCACCGTCCACGGCCGGACGCGACAGCAGCGCTATGAGGGCCTTGCCTGTTGGGACACCATTGCCGCCGTTGCCGCGGCGGTCTCCGTGCCGGTGATCGGCAATGGCGACATCCAGACGCCCGCAGATGTCATGCACCGACTGCGCACGTCGGGCGTGTCCGGTGTCGCGATTGGTCGCGCCGCGCGTGGGCGTCCATGGATCTTCGGGCAGATCGCCGCCGCAATGGCCGGGCAACCGGTTCCCCCAGACCCGGACACCGCATCCCGGATCGCCCTCGGCCTCGACCACATCTCCCGACAGATCGCCTACGAAGCGGCGTGCGTCGCGCGTGATCCATCCCATGCCCGTCGTGCCGAAACCACCATCCATGGCCTCGCCAGTGGACGCGCCCTCGGGCACCTGCTCCCCCACGTCATGTGGTACGTCTGGGGCACACCCGGTGCCAACGAGGCCCGGCGCGCCCTGTCCCGCGCCAGATCTGCGGAGGAACTCCACGATGTCCTCGCCGACTTCGGCGCCCGTCCGGACGCCTATCGCCATCGCGAGGAGGACCGCGCACTCGCTACCGTCCGGCCGGCCAGCAGCGACGCCGTACACGACACTGCCGACCAGCGTGAGCCCACACCCGCTGGTCACTGATCCGCCGGGTATGCCACTCGGAAACACCGCTGTTCCGTGCCGCGCGCAGCACGCTTACCGCAGGCACAGTGGTACCTGCGACACTTTCCTGACGGCCAGATTGCTTCGGAAAGCCAGACCATGAACCAGACCCAGACACCCGGAAACGTTTCGCATCCCTACCCCATGACTGCCTTGATCCATGGGCGGTTCAGCGGTGGTTTCGGATGGATCGCCTATCCGAATGAGTTCATGCGTCGCTCATCAACGGCGCTCGTGCATGACGGACGCGTATGGGTGGTTGATCCGGTCTACACCACCGGAATCGACGCCGAAATCGAGACCCTCGGAACAGTTGCCGGGGTAATTCTCACGCTCGGCCACCACGACCGCGATGCCATCTGGTTCGCCGAACGCTATGACGTGCCCCTGTACGTTCCGGGAAACCTCATCACAGCGCCAAAGGGCGGACCGGCGGTGCGAGTGGCCGGGCA
>CANFGH010000094.1 GCA_947446285.1 Chloroflexota bacterium | reverse complement strand
GTCCTCAACCAGGGTCCGCCCCAACGCATCCTGAACCGGCACGCGTTCGTGATCGGCCACCGGGTCAAACTCGGCCAGAAGCGCGCGCATGGCCTCGTCCACGGGAATCCGGCGCCAGCGTGCCGGGCCATCGTTCACCTGCATCGGAGCGCCCTGTTCCGAGGTCATCGCTACTTGGGGATACTCTACCCCCACGCACGCCATGCCCCATGGTGCACGACGTGTCGGCTGCGAGACCCATCGTCCCTACCACGCGCTAGGATGGCCCATTGTGACCACGCGACACGGAACCGCGAACCCACCCGAAGCCGGAAGCCGTCCCCGCATCCTCGGACTTGGCTTCGCGTGCATCGATGATCTCCTGTTGCTGACCGAGATTCCGCCTCCAGAGGGACGCGCAACCATCAAGGGCCGGGCCCAGCAGGGCGGGGGAATGGTCGCCACGGCCATGGTCGCCATTGCGAGGCTCGGCGGAAATGCGTCCTTCATCACGCGCGTTGGGGATGACACGACCGGAGCGGAAATTCTCTCTGAGTTCCGCCACGAGGGCGTTGACGTGTCGCACGCCATCGTATCCCCCGGCGAAACATCCCACCGCACCATCGTCCTGGTCGACGGCCGCTCCGGTGCACGGGCCTTCCTGTCCGGACGCGGGACCGCGGGTGACGTGCTTCCAAACGACTTGCAACCAGAGTACGTCAACGCTGCTGCGTACCTGCACCTGAGCGACGCCGGACCCGGTGCCCTCAGTGCCGCCAAACTCGTGAAGGATGCCGGTGGCGACGTCTGTCTCGACGGCACGCACTTCCATCCGAGTGTGACGCCCTTGCTTGCGTCGTTGCGCTACCTGGTCGTGTCGAGGTTCTTCGCATCCGAGTTCGTGGCGGCACAGGCTGGACGGACCCTCGGCGCCGCCGCTCGCGACTATGCGGGAACCCTGGTGACCCGAAAGCACGCCACGGTGATTGACCTCCCTGACCACGATGGCACCGAGGCGGACATCCTTGAAGGAACCGCGCTCCTCGGCGCGGCGCGACGCCTTCGGGGGGAAGGCCCGTCGGTCGTCGTCGTCACCGAAGGCGAGAACGGGTGTTGGTGCTCATCGCCCGACGGGGACTTCCACACTCCCGCCTTCATCGCTCCGGCAGTGGTGGATACGACTGGTGCCGGCGACGTCTTCCACGGAGCCTTCTTGTTGGGACGCGCAAACGGCCTCGAACTCGGCGCATCGCTTGAGTTCGCCTCGGCCGTGGCCGCACTCAAGTGCCGCGCGCTGGGCGGTCGTGCCGGCATCCCAACCATGGAAGAGGCCCTCGAGTTCATGGCTTCGGCACCACGCCACGGGCGTTCAGAGGCATGACGTCGACATGAACTCACACGCCGGCGCGGAACCATTTGAGGCCTTGGTACACTAGGTTCGAGGAAACGCCGTGAAGCCCGAAATCCATCCGAATTACTACCCGAATGCGCGCGTCCAGTGTGTCTGTGGCAACTCGTTCACCACGGGGTCCACGCGTCCGCTGATCCGCGTTGAAATCTGCTCCAATTGCCATCCGTTCTACACTGGACAGCAGCGCATTGTTGACACCGCTGGTCAGGTCGAACGGTTCCGCCGACGCTTCAAGCTTCCCAACGAGCAGTAGCGAAGCGTTCCCGATACCACCAAGGCAGGGCAGGTTTGCCCTGTCTTTTCGTTTATCTGCGCCGGAATGTCCGAGTTCAGCCGCACTGAACCACCGGCACGGGTGCAAGCACCCCGGGAACCGCCACCATGCTTGATCGCGTTGCACAAATCGAGAACCACTACAACGCGTTGGCCTTGCGCCTGAGCGATCCCGAGATCTACGGGAACCAGGCCGAATACGTGCGGATCAGCCGCGAACAGGCCAGTCTGCTTCCGGTGGTCAACATCTGGCGTGCGATGGTCCGCATCGGTTCGGAAATCAATGGCGCCACGGCGATTCTCGACACCGAATCCGATGAGGAACTCGCGGCAATGGCACGCGAGGAACTCCGGACCCTCGAACTTCAGCGAGCCGAATTCCTTGCCCAGTTGCGATTCGCGCTGCTCCCCACCGACCCCAATGACGAAAAGAACGTCATCGTTGAAATCCGGGCCGGCGCCGGTGGTGACGAGGCTGCCCTCTTCGGTTCCGACCTGGCCCGCATGTACACCCGCTATGCCGAACGCCAGGGTTGGCGGACCGAAGTCCTCTCGGCCAACGGCACCGGCATCGGTGGATACAAGGAGATCATCCTTGAGGTGCGTGGCCAGGGCGCATACAGCCGCCTGAAGTTCGAGAGTGGTGTTCACCGCGTGCAGCGTGTCCCCGCCACCGAGGCCTCAGGGCGCATCCACACCTCAACTGCCACGGTCGCCGTGCTTCCCGAGGCCGAGGAAATCGATGTCAGCATCGATCCTGACGACCTTGAGATCGATGTGTACCGCGCTGGTGGGCATGGGGGCCAAGGTGTCAACACGACCGACTCGGCCGTCCGGATAACCCACAAGCCAACGGGGCTCGTCGTGACCTGCCAGGACGAGCGTTCGCAACTCAAGAACAAGGCACGCGCCATGGCCGTTCTCCGCGCCCGATTGCTTTCTCAAGAGGAACGCCGTCGCGCTGACGAACTCGGTGACGCACGCCGTCTTCAGGTCGGGACAGGCGATCGCAGCGAAAAGATCCGGACCTACAACTTCCCACAGGACCGCGTCACGGACCATCGCATCGGCGTGACCGTCCACAACCTTCCCGGGATGCTCGATGGCGCCATCGATCCCCTGATGCGGGCCCTGATCGATGCCGACCAGTCTGACCGTCTCGAAGCCTCCACCGCTGGGTAAGGCGCACCAATGCCCCCGACTATCCGCAAGGCGATCCGTTGGGGGCGGTCCGTTCTCATCACCGCCGGCGACGGGATGACCGATACGCCGGCACTGGACGTCGACGTCCTCATCCGGCATGTCCTCGGGTGTGACCGCACGTTCCTGCTGACCCGTGACCACCTGACGATGACCCACGGCACGTGGCGACGGTTCCAGAAACTCGTCTCGAGACGATCGACCGCCGAGCCGGTCGCCTACATCACTGGCACCAAGGAATTCGCGGGCCTCGTGTTCCGCGTCGATCGGCGCGTCCTGATCCCAAGGCCGGACACCGAAACGATATTGGATCTCGCCATCTCCCGCCTGGCGGGCTGTGGTGCAGGCGCGACAGGCGTCGACGTCGGAACCGGATCAGGCGCACTCGCAATCGCCTGGGCAATCGCCTGCCCATCGTCCACGATCCACGCAATTGACATCGATGGGGGAGCACTTCAGGTCGCCCGAAACAATGCCCGACGTCTCCGAGCCAACCTGAACGCTGCTGGTCGCAGCCGCTTGCGGTTCAGCCGGGGCGATGGATTGGCAACCTTCAAGACGACTGTTCACGTCATCTGCGCCAACTTGCCCTACATCCCAACCGGCGACGCACCCGGACTGGACCGCACCGTTCGCGACTGGGAACCACACGTCGCCTTGTTCAGCGGCCCGGACGGTCTTGACGCCTACCGGGATCTCCTTTCGCACGCATCCCGCCTCGTGCGACCCGGTGGGTCGGTCCTCATGGAATGCGGTGATGCCCAAACCGCTGCACTCTCCGCACTCGCAAGAGAGCGGATACCGTCCGCTCACGTGACCGTTCATCAGGATCTCGCGGGACGCGACCGGGTCGTCGAAGCCCTGATACCGAAAGCACAACGCGAACACCCCCGCGGTACACTTCCCTTCCCGTGACAGCAACATCGACGACCGACGCAGACCAGATACGGTCCGCCTTCAAATCCATCCGTGATTCACTACCGGGATCGTTCCGGGCGCATCTTGAACCCGGCAAGTCCGTCGCAATCGGCACCGCGCCCGGGAGACTGGACGTGATGGGCGGGATTGCCGACTACTCAGGCGCCACGGTCCTCGAGGCCACCATTGGTGCGCGCACCACCGTGCTTGTCCAACCCCGCGGAGACGGTCGCATTCGGGTGGTGACCGTTGGCCCCGAGGCCGGGACCCTCGACGGCGCAGCATTCGAACTCTCGTCAGACGTGTTCTGGAGGCAAGACGCGGGGACGACCGGCAGCACCTTGGTCGCCCCTGATCACCTCCGCAATGCCATCGGCACGGAAAACCGTTGGGCGTCGTATGTGGTCGGGGTCTGGTACATCCTGCTTTCCGAAGGCATCGCAACCACTCTCCCCGGGGCGAACGTCATCGTTCACGGGACCGTCCCCTTGGGTGCGGGAGTCGCGTCATCAGCCGCCCTTGAGGTGGCGACGATGCGGGCAGTCACGACGGCATTCGGCATCGACCTGGACGGGTTCCGCATTGCGGCACTCTGCCAACTCGTCGAACACCGCGTTGCCGGTGCACCGTGCGGGATCATGGACCAGATCACGTGCACGCTTGGACAATCCGGACGCCTGCTAGCGCTCCACTGCCAACCGCACGACATCCTCGGCCATGTGCCTCTACCTGCCGGCGCCACAGTCCTCGGCCTTGATAGCGGTGTCAAGCATGCGGTCGGTGGAGAACGCTACCCGCGTGTCCGCACGGCGGCATTCATGGGACGGGAGATGCTCATCAAAGGCATCGAAGGCGTCCACATTGAAGTGCCCGGAGACCACTTGTGCAACATTGATCCGGAGGCATTCCGTGCCGTCCGGCAGCACTTGCCGGTCACGATCACTGGCGGCGACTTCCTGGATCACTATGGAAACCACCGGGACCCTGCAACCCACATCGACCGTGCGACGCAGTACCGCATCCGCGGCGCAACCGCACATGCAGTCAGTGAACAATCGCGCGTGGTCCGGTTCCGGGACGCACTTGGCAACGCGATGTCCACTACCAAGGCGTCAACACGCGAGGCCGCCCTGGTTCGCGCGGGACGCCAGATGTATGGATCACACCGGAGCTACTCCCGCAACTGTGGCCTCGGCGCGCCAGAGACCGACATGATCGTGAACCTCGCGCGCAGTGAGGGTCCACACAATGGCATCTACGGGGCCAAGATCACCGGGGGAGGCAGCGGCGGCACCGTGGCAATCCTCGCCGAGGCAGGTGACGGAGGCGCTCTTTCGTCCCGGGCCTCTTTGGCGGTAACCAGGATTCGCAACACGTTCGCCCAATCGACCGGTCGCCCGCCGCGCATCATCGATGGCACAAGCCCGGGTGCCATGCAGCTTCCTGCGATCATCGAGATCTGGTAGGCGTCACGCCGTGGTATCTCCGACACACCAATTTCAGCGGGCCACACGTGGGGCCGCGCGTGGCGCCTCAGCTGCCAGGTTGGCGAATGGTGCCACGGAGATCCACGCCCGGCCCACCACAAGTGACGCCGGTAGCGGCCCCCAGACATGGGAGTCGCTACTGCTGTTCCGGTTGTCTCCAAGGACGAACACGCTGTCGTCCGGAACCCGCGCCGGACCCCAGAAGTATCTCGTAGGTTCATGGATGTAGCGTTCGGCGAGCGGCTCGCCGTTGACAAACACGGCACCGTGCGCAATCGCAACCGTCTCCCCCGGAAGGGCAATCACGCGTTTCACGTACTCGACCTCCGGGTTTCTTGGATACCGGAAGACAATCACTTCCCCACGCCGGAACGGGCGCGTCGCGGGAAACAGCGTGTCAACGATCACGTAGGCGTGGTTTGCAAGGGTCGGCTCCATGCTCGCACCTTCGACAACAAAGCCTGCGACCGCCTGTTGGATCACGAACACCCAAACAAGTACGTAGGCAACGTGACGAAGCTCGACCATGACCGTGCGCCAGAGCCAAGCGAACGGGCGAACCGGCGTTCTCGATGGCGGGTCGGATTCAAGAGTGCGGTCGACCATCACGTCATTGTCCAAGTCAACCTAAGCGTAACGGTCCCTGAACAAACCCCGATCGCACGGCTTTTGAATGACGGTCACGTTATGGCGCGGGCGGTGGTGCCGCAAGGCCACGACCACCCTGGCCTCCCTGGCCTCCCTGGCCACCAGGAGCGCGCCCCTCAGGAACACCTTGGCCGGGTCCTCCGGTTTCCGCACCGGGCCCGCCAGGCGCGCGCCCTTCTGGTCCGCCTTGTCCCTGACCCCCGGGACCGCGGGCACCTTGACCTTGGGCGCCCTGCCCACCTTGCCCAGGGCCTCCACCAGGAGGTCCGCCCGGACGCTGAGCATCAGCACGCGGGCCTCGTTGACCTTGCCCCGGATCCGCAGGAGTGGGCTGGGAATCCGAAACGACTGCCGGTGCAGACACTGTCGTGGGAACAAGGACCGCAACCGTCGGAACTTGGCCGGTGACCGTGGTCGGTGCCACCGCGGGAACACTCGTTGCTGCCGTTGCGGGCACGCTGGTCGGTGCGGCTGCGGGAATACTGGTCAGGGTGGCTGTCTGAACCGCAGGTGCCGCCGGCAGGGAAGAACCGCCACCCTGTCCACGGGCACCGCCCCCGGGCCCACCAGACCCTTGCGCCATGACGGATATCGACTGGGCCACCAACGGCGCGCCAGGAACAGGCGTCGCACCCGGTGCACCCGGTGCACCCTGAGCCATCACCGTCACGCGGGTGCCCGGAGCCAAGTCAGCAAGCGCAACGGCCTCGGGCCTCGTGATCGGGGTCTGAGCCGACACCGTAATGGCGACTTCCAGGTTCTCACCCGTAGTGACATACACCGTCTGGCCATCGACGCGAGCGATCGTTCCCGAGGTTATCCGGCCACCCGGTCCGCCCTGACCTCCAAACCCTCCGGCCTGTCCGGCGCCTCCCGGCTGAGGGGCACTCGCTCCAGTTGCATGCGCACCCGACTGCGACTGCGCTCCGGCACCTGGTGAGGTTGCAAGCGAGGCTTGGCGCTGTCCGTACGTCATCCCGGCGGCAAATGATCCACCCCATCCGAGGCCGAATACCGCCACGATGATCATCAGGTTCCGAAACATTCCCAAGCGTCCTTCCAAGGTGGCCGTGCCAAGCCCAATCCCGGGACCTTGGAGCGCGTCCACCACACCTACTCGTACCGCAGTGCCTCAATCGGGTTGAGTCGTGAGGCCTTCACCGCCGGGTAGACCCCAAAGAACAGGCCGATGCAGGCCGAGACGGTGAATGCGAGCACGACAGCATCAAGCGAGACCACCGTGTTGAGGGTCTGACCACCCCCAAATGAAAGGCCATTCAACAGTTGGGCGCCTCCGCCCCCGAGCGCAATGCCGATCCCGCCCCCAAGCACGCTCACGACCGTCGCCTCGATCAGGAACTGCGTCAGGATGTCACGACGCTTTGCGCCGATCGCCTTCCTGATCCCGATCTCACGCGTGCGTTCGGTGACCGACACGAGCATGATGTTCATGATCCCGATGCCACCGACAAGCAGGGAGATGCCCGCGACAGCCCCAAGGAACAGGGTGATCGCCCCGGTAATCTGGGTGGCGGTGTTCAGGATGTCCTGTTGGCTCCGGATCGTGAAGTCATCCTGGATGACCCGATGCCGCTCGCGCAACAAGTCACCGATGTTCTGGACAGCCAGGGTCGAAGTCTCGACTTTGTCATCGGCAAGTTGCACATTGACTGACGAGACCGTGAAACCACCCCGCGACGTCCGCGCGCGATTGAGGCGGGTCATCTGGGTCGTGATCGGCACCAGCACGATGTCATCCTGGCTTCCACCAAACCCGGAACCCTTGGGTTCAAGGATCCCAACGACGCGCAGGTTGGCTGCCACGTTCTGCTGGTTCACCCGGATGGTCTGGCCGATCGCATCGCCTTCACCAAACAGGAGGGTCTTGGTGTTCGCACCGAGGATGGCGACCAGCGAGCGGCTGTCAACCTGATCCTTGGTGATGAACTCTCCAACCGTGGTGTGGAAGTTTCGCACTTCCTCGTACGAAGGCGTCACCCCGGTCACCCTCACGCTCGTGTTCTGGCCATTCGCCACCACCTGGGCAAAGCCTCCCGACTCCGGTGCGACGCCGAGCGCCTCTGGGACACGTCCCGACTCGAGGATTGCCAACGCATCCTCATAGGTGAGGGACGGTGCACTGCCGGCCTGCGTGCGGACCCCACCCTGGTTCTGCGCGCCAGGGCTGACGAACAAGAGGTTCGATCCAAGGGCCTGGATTTGCGCCTGGATGCTCGCCTGGATCCCACGGCCGATCGACATCAGCGCAATCACTGCGGCCACGCCGATGATGACGCCAAGCATCGTCAGGGCGGCCCGAAGCTTGTTTGCGCCCAGCGCACGCAACGCCATCCGCACGCTTTCGAGAAATCCCATTGTCGTTGTCCCCCAACGGTGCTCAGGCCAGTGCGTCGGCCGGTGCGTGGATCGTTCGCGCGATCCGTTGTTCTTCCGCCGGGATTGTCAGGTCGCTGGCAATCCGACCATCCGTCAACCGGATGATCCGCCTGGTGTGTTCGGCAATGTCCCGTTCATGAGTCACGAAAACGACGGTGATTCCTTCGCGGTTGAGTTGCTGGAAGATGGCAATGACCTCCTCGGAAGTCCGGGAGTCGAGGGAGCCAGTCGGTTCATCGGCAAGGATGATTGCCGGTTCGCCCACGAGGGCCCGGGCAATCGCGACCCGCTGCTGCTGCCCGCCCGAAAGCTCGGTCGGACGATGGTGCGACCGGTCTGCGAGGCCGACGCGATCAAGCGCCGCCAGCGCGCGTTTGCGTCGCTGCGACACCCCCGCGTACAGCAACGGCAGTTCCACCTGCTCAACTGCCGACGTCCGCGCCAGCAAGTTGAATTGCTGGAAAACGAAGCCGATCTTCCTATTCCTGATCGAGGCGAGCTCATCGTCATCGAGTTTGCTCGTCTCGGTTCCGTCAAGCCAGTACGTTCCTGATGTCGGCTGGTCCAGACATCCGAGGATGTTCATCAGCGTCGACTTGCCCGAACCACTTGGACCCATGATTGACATCATCTCGCCCGTGCGGACCTCGAAGGACGCACCGTTGAGTGCCCTGACGGTCACATCACCCATCTGATACGTCTTGGAAAGTGCGTCGGCACGGATGACAACGTCACCGGGGTCCGTTCCCCCGGCCTGTCCAACGTCACGCTGCATGGCTGTCTCCTGGGTGGCCCGTCGAACGAGTGCCTGCTCAACGGGAGGTCTGGTGTGTGGTGCCTGTTTCACACGGCAGTCGTCGTCTGCATATCTGGGTGTGAAAAGCGCGGGTGTTAGTCCCGACCGCCCGGGAAACCTCCCCCCGGCCTACCGCCTCCGCCCGGCCCACCGCCTCCGGGTGCCCCGATCGACGCCACCGTCGTGCTCGGAATGATGACCCGCTCACCAGCAACCAAGCCTCCGGTGACCTCCGTCTGCTGATCGTTGGCAAGTCCCACCTGGATGGTCCGGACGTCGGTCTTTCCCTCGGGCAGTTGCACGGTGACCGTCCGGTTGCGCTGAACCAACTTGATTGCCCGGTTTGGAACAATCACCACGTTTTCCCGGCTCGCGATGACCACCTGCGCGGTCGCCGACATTCCGGGACGGATTGACACGGTATTGCCAAGGTCAAGCTGGACCTGCACCAGATAGTTCACGACCCCCTGCTGGACCGTGGCGGTCGGGGCCACCACGATGACCTTGCCAGGAAAGCGCATGCCCGTCATGCTCTCAAGGGTGACAGTGGACGCCTGGCCCGGCTCGATCTTGCCGACATCCGTCTCGTCAACGACCACGTCGATGCGCAGGACCCGCGTATCGGTCAGCGTCACCGTCGGGGTCCCCGACCCGACTTGCTCGCCAATGTTGCCCGCGGTCACGGATACAACGCCGTCGAACGGCGCCGTCAGGATCGCATTCGACAAGTTCGTCTCCGCTTGGATAACACCAAGCTTCGCCTGTTCCACCGATTGCTCGGCCGACTGGATATCCCAAATGGTCGATCCGGCGAGCTTCAAGTCAAGTTGTGCCTGCGCTTGGCGGAGCGACACCTCAGCGTTCCGAATGTCAAACCTGTTGGAAACGAGTGCCCGCTCAAGCGACATCACCGCCTGCGCGTACGCCTGCCGCTGGGCCTGCAGGTCGTACGGGGTCGGGTTGACAAGTTTCTCAAGCGAGGTCTCTGCCTGAATGACGGACTGCTGCGCGGCAAGAAGGTCAGCGTCAGATGGACTGAGGAGTTTCTGAACGGCGGTCTCCGCCTGGATCACGGTTTGCTGGGCCGCGAGAAGGTCAGACTCTGCCGGGGTTCGCAGCTTGTCAAGGGCGAGCTGCGCCTGCGCCACGGACTGTTCCGCGACAGTGATGTCGTAGGGGCTTGCGTTCCGGAGCTTCTCGAGACTCGTCTGGGCCTGATCAACCGCAATCTGCGCCGTCTGGACATCGCTGGCGCTCGGATTCCGGAGCTTCTCGAGACTCGTCTGCGCCTGGGCGACTGCCTGTTGCTGCAGGCGCACTTCCCAGTCCGTCGGCCCCTGTCCCTGCAGCTTCGCAAGATTGTTCTGTTGGGTCTGCAGTGCGATCTGGGCGGACTGCACCGAGGCGTCCGCCTCAGCTTGCGTGATGGTTGAAGACCGGGACGACGCGGTAGCCTGGCTAGCGCGCGCCCGTTCCAGGTTGACCTGCGCACTCTGCACCTGAAGGACCGCGTTGGCGATGTCCTCTGGCTTTGCCTTCGGGGCATCCAGGATCTGCGCAAGACGCGTCTGCTGCTGGTCAAGCGATCCTTGCGCGGTGGCAATATCCTCGGCGCGAGGCTTAATGACGGCTTGGAGCCGTACCTGGGCCGACGTCACCGCAGCCTCGGCGTTTCGAATGTCCTCAGGCCGAGGGTTCCGGACTTGCTCAAGGCGCGTCAACTGCGTTTGCAACTGGATCTGGGCATTCGAGATGTCCTCGGCGCGCGGTTGCCTGACCTGTGCCGACCTCGCCTGCGCCGACGCAACCTGGGCACGTGCGGCATCAAGATCGTCCGCGCGCGGTGATCTCAGTTGCGCTAGCCTCGCCCGCGCGCTTTCACCCTGCGCGCGTGCCGCATCAAGGTCTTCCGAACGAGTTCCGCCTTCAAGTTGCTCCAACTTGAGCCGGGCCTGTTCAAGTTGGGATTTGACGATGGTAAATTCGGGACCGGCCTCGTAAGCGCGCACCTGCTCAAGGCGCAACTTCGCACTCTCAACGGACGCCTCAGACGCCCGCACATCCTCTGCCCGCGGCCCCGCCCGCAATTGCTCCAGTTTGATCGTGGCGCTGGTCAGAGATCCACGCGCCTGGGCAAGCGCCATCTGCAAATCGGCATCGTCGAGACGGGCAAGGACCTGCCCGGACTTGACGGGATCGCCAACGGTGACTTTCAATTCGGACAATCGTCCGCCTGACTTGAAGGCCAGCTTGGACTGCGCCGGACTGGCAACGGAACCGGTCGCGGTGACCGATGCGGTGAGGTTCCCCATTGCCACGTCGACTGCGTTCACTTGAGCAGCGACCACAGGCTTCGGGTAGTACCGTTGGTAGCCGTAGTACCCTGCCCCGGAGGTCACTCCGAGCATTGCAACGAGGGTCAGGTATTGGGTCGCCTTCAGTGAACGCACGGCAGTCTCCTCGAGTGCGCGGATGTCCGGTACCCAAGGTATACCGCGTCACCGTGAAACGGTCGTTCCGGTTGTGTTAACGGTTTGAAACCACCGGACCAACGCGCCGATTGCGGTACGACAGCACCGGCTTGGACCCTGGCCCTAGAGCACGCAGTCCAGAATGAACCGTCGCGCCACATTTCCCCGGCGTCCGCTCCCACTGGCCACGTTGTAGGCCAGCTCAATGAACAGCCTCCACTGTGTCCCAGAGGCGTCGATGAGTTCTGACACCGGGCCAAGGTTGATTGCCCCGTATTCCATGCCGGGCCGGTCATCCGGTTTCAGGTCGATGATTTCCGCCACCTGCTCCGGTTCGAGGTCGTCATACCGCATCCCAATGCCTCGGATCAGCGCCGCACGGCGCATCTCCTCACGACCCATCAGCGCGTAGACGCGCATCGACGCATTTCGGGACATGAACTCGACGGCTGGTGTCCGTCCAGCCTTCGCTTCACCAATTGAGAGCTCGCGGTACGGCTTCGGATCGAAGTATTCCGCGTCGGCATACTCCTCCATGATCTCAGCATACCGCCGCTGCAGGCGCGCCTCACGGTCAGCACTTGCGGCCGCGTCAACCTCC
>CANFGH010000093.1 GCA_947446285.1 Chloroflexota bacterium | reverse complement strand
CTCCTCTGGGTCCTCGACGGTTCCCGCAACGGCGAACTCTATGAAGTCGATGCCTCAGGCACCGCCACCTACATCTCCGGTGACACCTTCACGGCCAACCAGGACCACTTCCGCCAGGTCTGGGCCAACGTCATCCCCGTCAGCACCTCTCAGGTCGACGGCCTCGCCTCCCGCGGTGCCGTCAGCCGCTAGCACCTTCTCTCCCCCCTCTCCCGTCGCAACGGGGGAGGGGCCGGGGGTGGGGGCCAGACCCCTGCACAACTGAATCACGCTGCCATCACGCAGCACTATCAAACACATGGCAATTTTCGGAGGCAATCGGTGATACGCGGATCATGGCGCCAGGTTCTCGTCGGTTTCGGCGCCGCCATAGGTGTTGCCTTGGCCACGCTTGCCACCGTGACCGCCACCGCCGACACCACCCTGCCGACCGCCACGCCATCACCAGCCTCGGAACCGGCGCCAACCGCCGTCCTCGCCGTAACTACTACGCCACTGCCGGTAGTCTTGATCGAGCCCGCCAGCACCGCCGCAGCTACGGTCATTCCATCCGCGACCGCGCCGGCGACCGCTACCTCGATGGTCGCTCCATCCATGACCAGTACAACCGGTCCGGTCGCGACTGGAAGCCCGGCACAATCAGCGACCACCACCATCCAGCCGGCGAGTTTCGTGGCCCGACTTGCCTCGCGGGGCATCATCGCCACGGCAGCGACCGCGATGCCGTCGGTCGACCTGACCCTCGCGCCCGTCACCTCCACCGTACTTGGACCAGGGCAGACCATCGCCCTTGATCTCATCATGCGTGCCGGGTCCACCGGGATCGTCGGCCTTGACGGCTACCTCGACTTCGACCCGACCCGCCTGCAAGTCGTCAGTGTCGACACCACCGGAATCCCGTTGGAAACCGTCCTCCAGAAGCCGTGGTGGGACAACGCCACCGGGCACCTGAACCTCTCGTACGGTGCCTTCGCCAACGCGTCCGGTGCGTATCCGTCCGGCTACTTCCGCGTCGCCCGGATCACCGTTCGTCCAACCGACAGTTTCACCGCTAGCAGCACCCTTGCCACCAGCACCCTCACCTTTGCGTCCGACCACCCGTCGGGCCGCGAGACTGCCGTGGTAGCCCGTGAGGGATCGGTCCTGCGCAACGCGAACCCGGCCACGATCACCCTGAACCCAACCGCCCCGGCAGCGCCGGCAATCGCGACCTCCACCTTTACTACCATCTACCGTGGCATTCCCGGTGACGTGACCTTCACGGTCCTTGGCACCAGCAACCAGCCACTCGCCGGCGCTTCCTATACCGCCAGCTTCCTGCCGGGTGATGCCAGTACCGTGGTGCCGTCATCCGGCACGACCGATGCCAATGGACGCGCGACCGCCCGCGTCGCCCCCGACCGGAATGGCACCGCCACCAGTGGCATCGTCGATCTTGTCGTCACGGGGACCGGCGTTCCCGGTGGATCGGTCACGCTTAGCCGCCTGATCACGATCGCCACGCCGGTGAACGTTGGGGTGACCATCGCGACACCAACCTTCACCCTCCTGCATGGCACCGTGGACCTTCTTGCCACCGCGACATTCGGCACCGTCCCTCCGGGGACGACCTTCCAGGTGGAGTGGGCCTTCACCACCGATGCCTCAGATCCGGCTACGACCGTCTGGGTGCCGATCGCACCGGCCCCAATCACCACCATCGGCAACCCGGCAGTCGGGCGTGCCGAAGCATCGTGGGATACCACCGTCGCCACTCTTGCGCCGCCGGGCACCACCCGTCACGGGGTCGTGCTGCGTGCCACCGCACGCGCGGTGAGTGCCGGCATCACCGTCGGACTCAACACCGCCGAAGTTCCCGGTCTCGTCATCGACAACGAGGCACCGACCCTTGCCAGCGTTGCCCTGAATGGCACGCCAGTTGCCGATGACGCCACCCTTCACCTGCACATCGCCACCCGCACTTTCACGTTCACGGGGATCACCGAGGCCGGATCAACCGTCCGCGCCTGGCGCCGACCAACCCTTGGCGTAACCGGGACAGTTCCGATCGCCACGGCCATCGCGACAACACCGAACACCGAGAATGCCGTGCGCGCCGTCACCCCGAAGAGTGCCGTTGCCCCACGCACGATCACCACGCCGGCCACCGGCACATTCACGCTTGTCCTGCCAGACTTCACTGCTGCAGACGAGACCGCCACCGGCTTCTACATTGAACTCGACGCCATTGACCCCGTGGGCAACACCGGGCCGGTCATCCCCGCTTCCCCCGCCACGCCCGACCCGTGGACCATGTGGGTCAGCGTCGATACCGTCGCCCCACGTGTCATCTCCATCGCCACGCCAACATTCGACCCCGGCAACGGGAACCCACCGCTCCCGATCACGATCACCTTCACCGAAGCGGTCCGCCTTGTCCCTGCCGATTACGGCACCAAGGTGCGCTTCGAGCAAACTATCGATGACGGTCTCGTCCCGGTGGCGGCCACGATGACCGTGACGTGCGCCGGGGATCCCGCACCGGTTAGCGACACGCCCTGCGGATCCGGGGTCGAAGCCATCGCCATCCATCCTGCCGAAGCGCTCTACCCGGGTAGCACCTACACCGTGACCGTTGCCGACGGCACTGCAAGTGCGCCGTCGGTCCCGGTTACCGACTTGGCAGGCAACACCCTCACCGGCATCGACCCGGATGGCCCGCCGTCGAATACCGTCACCTTCCTTGCACCGGGTGAAGCTGCCTATCCCACCATTGAAATCACTGGCATTGATGCCGATGCCGTCATCCACAGCACCGCGTCAACCCCGTTGCCCCTGCGCGCTGCCACTGCGAACATCGACACCCCCCTGACCTGGCGCCTCTGCGCCAACGAGGCGTGCAGCGGCAATGGAGGCACCCTCGCACCGATCGGCATTGCCACGCCCACCTTCACCCTCGCCACGACGACGTTCGATGTCGTGCAGTGGAACACGATGGCCACCGACGGGTCGGGCAACCGCACCTTCCCCGACAGTGCCGATGCCTGGATTGTCGTCGAGGGACGTAACCTGCGCCTCTCCGGCCAGGCCGGACGCACCTCCGACATCCGTCACGTGACCCTGCGGTCCGTCACGCCAGGAATCACGCCTGCCTCGATCCAGGCACTTCCCTGCCTCGATGGCACCCCGGCCGATCCGGTCGCCGTCGCGAGTGCCACCTTCAACCTTGCCCAGGACTGCGCACCGGACGTCACGGGCTTCCAGACGACCCTCACCGGCATCGTTCCCGACTCGGTCGGGGGCACCGTCACCGTCACCGTCCAGGTTCCCGGTGGCAGTCCTGTCAACCTCGTGACCGCGAAGCCCTATGGCCGCAACGACCCGGCATGGACAACCCTCTCACCCGGATTCGTAACCATTCCTGATGGCCGTGAAGTCACCATCGGCGTGACTGCGAGTGACGGTGCGATCCCGGTACCGAACGTCGCCTCAGTTTCCGCGACGGCCCACGTCGTCGACACCGTCCCGCCAGTTGTGACGCTGACCAATCCAAAAGATGCCACTCGACTGTCAGCCCCGTCAGGCACTCTCGACGTACCCGTGACCGGTGGCTCCGAACCATTCAGCACCGTGGATCTTCGCCTCCGCCGGATTGACACCGAACCGACCCAGTCCATCTTCGAAGAAATCCTCCCTGCTACCTCGACCTTCGGGTTCCGGTTCCCCGCCACTGGTGGCACGAACCTCGGACCCGGAACCTACCAGCTGACCGCGCGCGCCACCGATGCCGCCGGGAACCCCGGCCGGGTGGCCACAAGTACCTTCCAGATCACCCCGCCACCACCCACCGCCATCCTTGAGGTCCCTGGGGCAAACGGCAAGGTCGGCAAGGGTGACGATGCCGATCCGGATACCGATGGTGTCCAGATTGTCCTCCGGGGACACCTTCCGGATGGCACAACCGCCGGGCAGGTCCCCGATGGCTTGGTGGCACGCCTGATCCGGAATGGCAAGGACGCCCTCGGGGACGGCAACCGCCCGGTGATCGCGCCGGTGAACCCGACAGACAGTGGCGCGTATACCTTTGCCTTCCCGGCCCTCTCGTTCCGCGCCGATGCCACCGCGGAGTACACCGTCGTCACCAGTGACGATGCGGGCAACCGATCAGCGGTCTCAAACCCGGTCACCCTCACCGTCGACCTCACCGCCCCTTCCTTCACCGTTGCCACGCCCCGTGATGGCGCCACCGTCGGAACCCTCCGTCCCGAACTCGCCGCCGTCATCGCACCATCAGGCCCCGAAACCTACGACACCACCCTTGTGACCTTCGAGGTCCGCAAGGCCGCCTCGCCAACCTTCCGCCTGATCCGGGATATCCCGGTCGATCCGACAACCCTCGCCTCCACCTTCAATCCCGATGGCGCCGGGGTCGTGCGTGTCAAGACCGATGACTGGGCGGAGGGTGATAGCCTCGATCCCGTCGAGTCACCCGTCACCGAAAACTATGTGCTTCGCATCACTGCATACGATGACGTCGGCAACAACCGTGCCGCGAGTTCCACCTTCACCCTCAAGCCCGGTGTCCCGTCAGTCACCATCACCCAAGCAGACACGGCCGTCCTAGGGACCATTGACGTGGCGGGCGAGACACCACCGGTGATCGGCGTGACGGCCACGGTGACCGGCGACGGCGTCACGCTTCGCAGCATCACCGCCACGATCCGGAACCGCGCGGGTACCGTCACGACACCCATCCCGGTAACCGGCTCGGGTGCAACCCGCACATTCGACTTCACGGCAATCCCGTTGCCAAACGGCACGATCCACGACCTCATCGTCACCGCGACGGACAGCAACAACCGGTCGGCAACGGCAGGGGCCACCATCCGCATCGTCAGACCGCGTGACCTGGCGGTCACCGTGCGACGCGGGGGCACTGTTGCAACCGGCACCATGGTCATCCTGCGGCGCGATGGCGGTGACCTGCCCGGAATCGATGCAACATCCGGCGTATTCGACGTCACGACCGACAACAGCGGCGTCGCAACCTTTACCGGCATCCCGGGGGGCCCCGTCCTGATCGCCGTCAAGGGCGTGCCCGGCTATCCCGTCACCACCGTCGCGGCCGACATCACCGAACCACACGCCAGCGCCGGGGCACCGTGGGCCTTCACCATCGACCTGGATTCCCTCAACCCGAACATTGTCACGACCACCTTGCGGGGACTGCCGGCAGATGTGACCGGTTCGGCATCACTCAGCAGTCTTGTCAACATCGACGTCATCGCCCCAGTCGGTGCACAGTTCAGCGATGCCACGATCGACGGCACGACCTCGCCGTTGGTGCACACCTTCGGGAACACGATCGCCACCATCGACCGTCCGGTCACGCCGGCACCACCAGTCACCACCGGCACCGTCGTGACAACGACCACCCACCTGCCCGGCGGAGCAGTCGCCTGGCGCGTGATCCCGACCTTGTCCGGGTCGGCCGCTGATGACGCCAAGATCAAGGGTGCATCCGAGGCGACCGCGGTCTTCGGTTCCGGCACCAGCGGCGAGACCGTGCCGGTCAGTTTCCGCTACGCCGCCACCAACCTGCGCGTGAAATCCCTTTCCGGGACGATCACGCGCCCCGATCACTCCGCGGTATCCGGGGCGACCGTCGTCATCGCCCAACCGGGTGGCCTCAGTGTCACGACCACGTCTACCCTGGAGGGCACGTTCGGCCCAGTCCTTCTCGAGGCTGGCGACTACATCGTCACTGCCGTCGCGAGTGCCGGATCTGACTGGTTGCCCGGACGCGCCGGACGCATCTCGTTCGCCTCAAGCGAATCGCCAGTCCCCGAGACTGGCACCGTCGACCTCACGGTTCTGGCCGCCGGCGGGACCGTCCAGGCGCGGGTGACCCGGGCGGTCTCCGGAGGCACTGCAACCCTCGCCACCGGCAAGGTCGTCCTCAACGGGCAGGGGCAGGTCATAACCGCGACCGCCGGCGCCGCCGTCCTGCCTGGCCAGGACGACCTGACCGGCGCGAACGTAACCATCGCGGCCCCATCGGGCATCTACGTCCTCACCGTGGTGCCCGATGACGGATCGTTGACACCACCCGATCCACTGACCATCCGGGTCGTCGATGGCAAGACCCGGACCATCACCGCTGTCGAACTTCCTCCGATGGAGAAGACACTCGGGCGCCTAACCGGCCTCGTACGACTGACCACCGGCGAACCGCTTGCCGGTCTGACCGTGCAGGCACGGCGAGACGGCGAGGCATCGGTCATCCCTGCCACCACCGATGACGCCGGCATCTACAGCGTCGCGGCCCCGGCCGGTTCCTACATCGTCAGCGCCGTCATCCCGCGTGGTGCCTCACTCCTGCCGGGCAATGCCATGGCCGCCGTCGTCACTCCGCGCACGACCACCACGGTCGGCGATCTCGCCATCGCCGCCGCCGCCGCCACGATCGAACGGAACCTCGTCAAGACTGAGGGTGCCCTAACCGAAGATGAGGCCGCCGGTCTATCCGGAACCGCCTTCGTCAAGAACCTCGCCACCGGCGCCGGCACCAGCATCACCTTCACCGGAACACGCGTCCGCATGAGCGTGCCCGCAGGCACCTACCGACTGGGTATCGCGATCACCGCCGGCGGATTCCTCGCCCCCGAAGCCGAAACGGGCATTGTCGCCACCGCCTCGGCACCGAACGTCGCCACCCGGACCGTGACACCCAGCAATATCCCGGTAACTGGCCAGCTTGTCACGGGCCAGACCGACGGCAACTCCGGTACCAATGTCCCCCTGCGAACCGTCGTGCGGGCCACCGGAACCAGCGGTCCCGCCTCAGGTGTGGTCAACCTCACCGAAAGCACGGCCGGCGGGGCATTCACGTTCGCCCTCGCGCCGGGCACATGGCGCCTTGCGGCGTCTCCCGATGCCAGCCAGGGCTTCCTCACCAATCCGGACCGGCCCTACACAATGATCACCGTCGGTGCCAATGGCTCGGTCATCCCCGCTTCACCGGGCATCGACCTGCGAGCCGCCTCACGCACCGTGACCGGCACCGCCACCGTCAGCATCAACGGCACCGACGTCCCTCTGGCCGGTGTGAAGGTTCGCCTCGAGATCATCGGTGCGTCCGGTGGGGCACTGTCCCTTACCCAAGAGAGTGACCGCGATGGCCTCTTCAGCTTCGCCGCCCCCACTGGAACTGCCACCATCTCGGCCTCGGGGGCGTCCGCACGGTACGGCACCTCCACGGGTGGCATGACCGCCGACGACTCCGCCTATGTCATCGATCCCGTCCCGGCCGGAGTGCCAGATACCGGCGCACCGGTCGCACTCCGCTTCACCAATGCCAGCATCAAGGTGGCAGGGACCGTTGCGACTGGTGACGGACGCAACATCGGCGGAGTGACCGTCAGCGCCACCACAAATGACGGACTGGTCAGGACCGCCACAACCAGCGGTGGCAGTCTGCCCGGTCGCTACGAGTTCCGCCTCAGCCCCGGTACCTGGCACCTCATCGCCGCCACCGAGATCACCCGTACCGATGGCTCGCGAGTTCCCGCCGCCAGTGTTGATACCCAGGTGACCGTCGCATCCACCGACCAGCTCGGGCAGACCCTCACCCTCATTGAGAGTGCCATCGAACTCCCGCCATCGGCCACCGCCGGTGCCGACCCGGATTCGGGCGGACAGGTGCGTGCCGGTCGCGACAGCGCCGAACTCCTGCTTGCCCCGAATGCCGTCTCGGAAGCAGTGAATGTCTCCATCGACCCACTTGGCAACGTGCCATCGGTGCCGGGCTTCTACCCGTTCGGTGACGCCTTCCGTATCGGAGCCACGACTGTCTCCAGCAGCCAGGCCGTTGGCACCCTCGCCGTCGACTCCACCGTCAAAATCACCTACTCGCGCACCACACTCGCCAAGTACTCGGCCACCAGCAACCAGGTACCCGCATCGGCAACCGACCTCCGGGCCGCCCTCTTCGATGCCAGCACCAGTAGCTACACCGCGTTCGACGGTGCCGTCGCCACCGTCATCGACGACACAACCGGCCAGTTTGTCATCTCGACCACGAACCTCGGCACCTTTGTCCTCACTACCAGGAATGCCCTCACGCGCATTCCCGCCATCGTCACTGGTGTGACCGCGTCCCCGTCCTCCGGCACCCTGCGAACCGGGGCCACCGTCACCATCACCGTCGCCTTCTCGCAGCCCGTCACCGTGGTCACCAGTGGCGGAACCCCGCGCATCGCCATGGGAACCGGTGCCAACGGTGCCGCCCGTGACCAGGCCACCTACGCCACCTACGCCTCGGGTTCCGGTACCACCAGCCTTGTTTTCATCTATACGGTCGCCTCAGGCGATACCGCCTCGGACCTCGACTACGCCTCCACCACGTCCCTCGAGGCCAATGGCGGCACCGTCCAGAACGCCGATGGATTCGATGCCACCCTCACCCTTGCCCAACCCGGGCAGACCGGGTCCATCTCCGTCGGCAATGCCATCGTCATCGACACCACGTCAGTTCCCGTCACCCCAGTGCCAGACACTAGTGGCGGAGGGGGTGGTGGCTCGGCGACCACGACACCGGCAACGACCATCAAGCCAGTGACCGTGACTCCGGTCGAAGTCGTGCCGTCCGCACCCGCAACCGTCCCCAGCGGCGTGACACCACTAGCGCCGGCCACGACCACGCCGGAGGTCGCTGCCCGCGCCGAACAGGCTCTTGCCTCCGTCGATACCAGCACCCGGAAGGCATACGACACGCTTGCAGCATCTCTTGACCCCGCCGAACGGGCCGCCCTCACGGCGTCACTGGCCAGCATGCCCGCCGACCGCGTCGCCGCCTACATCGCCAATCTCGCCTCCCTGCCTGGGACCGTCAAGATCGCCACCGGTGGCACCAGTGGCGTCGCTTCCGATGGCATCATCACCACGTCATTCGATGTCGATGATGAAGACCCGGCGCCTGCAGCGCGTGCTATCGACGGCGCGGATGTCGCTGGTGTCCGGGTGGCAACCACCGCCCGGCGCACCGTGGTCGTGATTGTCCCCGCCGGACAACGCGCGCTCATCAATCGTGGCCGGTCCGGCACGTGGCCGAATATCGCCCTGCCGTTGCCCGCCGGTGCCCAGGCCGGTCTGACCCCGCTCCTCTCCCTTCCCGCCGACGCCACTTCCCTCCGCTTCGACCCGACTCCGGCCAACCTCAATGTGGTCCAGCAAGGCAGTCTCGGCGGGGGCATCGTCACGCCACTCGCAGGCCCGTTCGCCATCGCCGTCACCGCACCGCAGACGCCTGATGCCACCGTCGATCTCTCGCTGCCATCGGTCAAGGTCGATCCGGGGCAGGCGTTCGGGTACTTCTTCTCGGTCAATGCTCCAGATGGCTCGTTCTTCGGATACCTCCGCGCACCGGCGCGCTTCGATCCGTCAACCGGTCGCCAGACTTGGCAAATGACCGCCAAGGCCCTGGAGACCACCCTCTTCATGCCGGTTGCGCTGACCCCGGCGTACGTGCAGAACTTCAGCGCGGATACCCACATCCATTCCGGTCCCGATGCCAGCGCCGTGGACTTCGGTGTCGCCGGACCGGCGTTCACCACCTTCACCGTCGTCGGTCCCCAGATGGGGAACCGCATCTACGTTTATAGCCCGGTCACGAAGGGCTACGGGTGGGTCGATGCGTCCGGTGTCGGGCCGTCCGGACCTCCCGGTGCCGACGCACAAGTGCCAGTCACTTCGCCTCCGGCACCGGACGCCACGACTGGAGACACTGATCTCCCTCCCGTGGATGCACCCGATGCAACCCCTTCCGGGACCGAACCGGCAACGCCCACGCGCACCTACGTGCGGACCCTGATGGCAACGGCACGTCTGTTCTCAAGTCCGTATGACGATGCTGCCGACTTCGGCCCGGTCGGGCAGGCATCCGTCATCCTTGTTGTCATCGAGGGGCCAGTGAATGGTCACCTCTATGTCTACAACCCGACCACCAAGAACTACGCCTGGATCGAATCCCGCTACGTCGCACCGTCCGGTCCTCCCACTCCCTGACCAGCCACGGGCGCCAAGACGTCCGTACCCACCAGAAACCGAGACGGTACCGATACCTGTCAGGTTGACAGAGTTCTGTCCCCGGCGTATCGTAAATGACTAGGTTGCGACGGGTAGCACGAACCGCCCGTCTTTCTCATTCTCTTGTGACTTTCACCTACTACTGTGCATTATTGTTGATGATAGTGGTGAAGTGACTTTGGCGGTTACACGCTGTTGAGTGAGGTACGTCACAGTCGGCGGCGGTTCGATGTGGTTCACTGGACCGGAGTGTTCAGGGTGGCGGGTCTGGAGGCAAGGGTGCAGCGGGTCGGTCAAGGGCTGGTCGTCATTGCCCTCAGCCTCATGGCCATGGTGGCCATCGGGTCCACAACCGCGCACGCCGAAAACCCAACCATCCAAACCCCCACCGTCACTGCGTCGCCAGTCGTGACGGCCTCTCCGACACCCGCCAATCCGGTCAGCACACCGGCAAGTCGCGTGGTTCGCAGTGCGGTCACCGCACGGGGCATGAACCCGGATACCTGCAACACCACAATCTCCGTGCCCACGTCCGACTGTCCGGTCACCATGAAACTGGTCGCGACCAACCTCAGCGCTGCCACCTCGACCTATCGAATCGGCGACATCGTCCAGTTCGACATCTCCCTTGCCACAATCCGTGCGGTCGATATCAACGCCATCCAGGCCTACCTTGATTTCCCGGTTGCCGAACTCCTGCTTGTCACCGGACCCACGAACCTCACCCCCCGGCCGGTTTCGTCGACGGTCCTCACCGATGACGGGATCGTTGCCGTTGCATCCGGTGCATTCGGATTGAGCGCAACCGTCCTCAAGAACAGTTACACCCAGACCGGGACCGCCCCCAACATCGTCGGGCAAATCAACTTCGATGCCGGCACGGCGCTTCCGTCCAGTGGCCCCACGACCAACATCTCCCTGGTACCGGGGACGGACACCGTCATCGGCAGCGTCTTCCTCCGGATACGCAACAACCCTGTCAATCCGTCAACCGCCAGCCACACCATCTCCCTGAAGGACTCCGCCGCATCGGGTGGTCGATACGGCATCGTCTCGCTCGTCAACGGCGCCACCACCGGCACCAACATCCTCGGCCCGGTCTCCGGCACCACGGTTGCCGTCGCGCAGACCATCGCCAATGTCACCGCCATCCCCGCGACGCCGGTTGTGGGCACGGTCCGGCGCATCGGTGATGTCGTTCCCGTCGCCCTGGTCATCAATCCAACCACCACCGTGCGTAACGCCAACCGCGCCCGCGTCACTGCCACCTTCAACACCGCCGACTTCATGCTTGTCAGCGGGCCAACCGGATCACCCCCGACCGCCGTGACCGCGGGTGCCTCCACGAGCTTCGCTGATACCACTGGCAGCGCGTTCGGGTCACCCACTTCGGCATCTTCCTACACCGTTTCCGGGACAACCGGAACGGTCACCATCACGGTCACCGGCATCAACCGCCTCGCCGTTGATGCCGGGTCAGGCCCCCACGTGGTCGCCACGATCTATTTGCGACCGTTGCGCCGGGGCAGCCTCGATATAAATACGACCACCGCGACCATTGGCGAGTTCACCGTCAGCGGCGACAACCCGGACTTCAACTGGACAATCACCACCACCACCGGCACCGTCGCATCGGTTCCTGCCGTGCGCGGCACGATTGGCCTCGGCCTGACCGTCACATTCCCGCCCGCGGTTACCTCCGGCCTCGCCCCACCACTCGAGGTCACCACCACCGGCACCGTCGCCACCGGCACGGTCACCGACCTCCGGTTCCTGGACGTCCAGGTTGCGGCCCTCGCCGGGACGGCCGACATGCAGCAGGCCGACCGGTTCGACCTCGACATCACCTACGACCCGACGCAGATCAGCTTCGCAACCTCCCCCGCCAGTGGCACCGACTTCGCCCTGGCCAGCGGCACCGCCGCCAACGGCAACAGTGCCGTCGCCGTCGCCACCCCCGGGACGGTGCAGGTCCGCCTCGTGCGCACCGCGACACCCTCTCTCCTGACGACCCCGACCGCCGTGATCCGCCTTCGGTTCAGCGTCCTGGCCGGCACCCCTGCCACCTCGGCCATCACCCTCGGCATCGCCACCACCACCGATATCCGCCAGCAGACGGGGACACCGTTCGTCACCAACCTGTACGACAGCGGTCGCGACGCGCAAACCCTTGATG
>CANFGH010000092.1 GCA_947446285.1 Chloroflexota bacterium | reverse complement strand
CGGGGGCAATTGAAGACCGCTTCGGCGCCCCCCGTTGACGATCACCGGTCCAAGGACTGAAGTCGTAGCTGCACACCCGCATCACGAGCACCCTGAACCACCGTTACTGGAGACGTGGGTAATCGGCTACCCTCCCCATGGAAGGTGCCGATAATGCCCCGTGCAAACGAAGCAATCACCACGAGACTTCTCGCCGAAGTGGACAGCCGACGCGATGAACTCGCCAGTCTCCTTTCGAGCCTGGTCCAATTCCCGACGGTCAACTATGGCGACGCACATGACGGCCTTAATGGCATTCCAAATGGCAACGAATTGCCGTGCGCCATCTGGCTCCGTGATTGGCTCAGAAATGCACGGATTTCTAGCGATGTGTACGAATCAGCTCCCACACGCGGGACTTTGATCGCCCGACTTCCCGGTGACGGTAGGCACCCTGACTGGAGGCTCACTACGCCGAGCCTGATGCTCATGTCCCACCTCGACGTCGTCCCCGTGGAAGATGCGCATCGGTGGCCTCATGCACCATTCTCCGGCACGATCGCTGCAGGGAAGGTGTTTGGTCGCGGAAGCCGGGATGCGAAGGGGATCGCGGCGGCTAGCGCGATGGCCATGGCGGTTCTTCGCCGGGCCAACGTACGGCTTGGCGGCGATCTGGTGATGTTGGCCGCCGCTGACGAAGAATCCGGCGGACGGTTCGGCGCTGGATGGGTAACTTCGCACCCTGACCTCGGGGCACGCGTGCGCACGACCGCCGCACTCAATGAGGGCGGTGGAAGTGTCCTGACACTGCCGGAAAACGGATTGGCATACACTTGGGCGACTGGGGAGAAGGGGCGGCTCGAGGTCACTTTGGTCGTGTCGGGATCGTCCGGCCATGCTTCGGCGCCGTGGCGCGCCCAGAACTCGCTGGAGCGTGCTGCGACCGTTCTTGGTCGATTGCAAGCATATTCACCAGACATCCACACGACCCATCCGATTTTCGAAGCCCTTCGAAAGGCCTTCGGTTTGACCGATGAGTGGAACCCGGAAACGCTGGATCGTGTCATCGCGACGATTGGAGCGGTTGGACGTGGTGCCACTGGACTGATGCTCGGCGCGTCACGGATCACCATCGTTCCCACAATGATCCAGGCAGGCGTCAAGTCGAACTCTATCCCGGGAACCTGCACGATTACCTGCGATGTGCGCGCGCTGCCGGGTCAGAACCTCGCCTTCGTGCAAGGCGTGCTGACAGCACTTATGGACGGGCTGCCCTGGGTCACGATTTCAATCGCCGAAACTGCGATTAGCAACGATTCGCCATGGGACCATCCGCTTCGCGACGCGGCGACCGACGGGATCCGTTCTGCGACCGGACGGTCGGATGTGGTGCTGTTGCCGGCCTTGTGCACCGGGTTCACGGACTCGAGGTTCGCGCGGGCCAATGGCACGCATGTCTTTGATTGCGCGCCCGGAGACTGGCGTGACACATCGACGGACACGGGCGTCCACGGCACAAATGAGCGTATTCCCATCGACAGTCTGGTCACGATGACCCGCTTCTTCGTTGCTACCGCATGCAATTACCTCGGGGTGGCCGACTGACCGCCCTGGTCTCACGGCATGAACAGGAACGGCGGGAGGATGTCCGAAACCGGTGGACGCGTCGCTGGTCGAGGGAGTAAACCTATCGCAATGGCAACGAGTCCCAGAACGACGATCATCACTATGCCCTCAGGTCTCGGGGCAAACCAGAGCACGTCGATGCGAACGAAGACCCCCTCTCCAAGCAACGCGTAGCCGAGGGCATTGCCGATCCCGTGGGCGTACACCGCCGGCCAGACACTCCTGGTTCTGAGACGGGTCTCCCCCAGGATGAATGCCATACCCGTCACGCCACATGCAAAGAGTGGTGCAAATAGCCATACAGGCTGCTCAATGTCCGTCGGTGTCGCAACGATGAACGGAACGTGCCATAGGGTCCAGGTCACACCAACGATTGCGTGGTTTGCCATTGGATGGACCCGGTTCGCGTGCAAGAGGGGAGTCAGGTAGCCCCGCCACCCAAACTCTTCGCCGATTGCGAGCGCGAGTCGGGGTATCAGGCCCGCGAACGTGGCTGCTCCAATCGAAGCGACTGAAATGCCTTCTCCCAGTTCCACGGCACCGGCCAGCAATCCAATTCCAACCGAAACTGACATTGCGACCGGAAACACTACGATCGCGAGCCAATACCACCCTTGTTTTCCGGTCCAACCCAAACCAATGCCCCTCAGTCCGTCACCGCCAATTGCACGCACGATGACGGCAGCGACGAGAGGAGAGACTGCGAAGACGAGCCCGCCAACTTCAAACCCGGCCATGAGGGCACCGCTGCCGATGAGTGAAATCCCAAACACGGCCCCGATGTATCGAAAGGCATTCGGGATTAGCATCTGACCCGCTCGCTCACAGTGGGTTCAAACACGGTAATCCTCTGGAAGAGGTCTCCAGCCATCACGCCGACACTTTCGGAAAATCTGGCTCATCATCGTCATCCCCTCCCCACGGGCCGGGCATGAGGGTGCCAACGGACTGCGACGATGGGACTCTCGTTATCACCCAGGCGATCACCATGAGCAACAGTGCCATCACGAGGCCATCTGGCCGAGGTGCGAACCAGAATGTGTCGGGCCGGGTGAAAAAACTTCTGTCCAGGACCACATAGGTCAAGGCGATCCCGATGCCACGCGACACAATCACTGGCCAGATCGTTCCTGCACGAAGTCGCATCTCACCAAAAATGACGGCGAGCGCCAGGTTCCCAAACAGGAAGAGGGGCGCAAACCCGAGCGCCGTGTCGCCACTGGCGCCATTGGCGCCAAGGAGGAGGGGAACACGCCAGACCGTCCACACCAAGCCAACGGTGAGATGGTTCGCGATCCGGGACATGCCTCGCGTCGCGAGCGCAGGCGCAAGGTATCCGCGCCAACCGATCTCCTCGGAGGTGGCAAGAATCAGACCAGGTACCAACCGCATCGCGAGGGTAACCAGAACAAAGTCCGGCGTTGCGCCCTGCCCAAGTTCAATCGTGCCAACTGTGACCCCACCAGCGACAACCAAGCAGGTCGCGATTGGGTAAAGGGCAAAGGCGAGGAGGTACCAACTTGGCCGCCACTTGAAACGAAGATCAAGGCTGCCCGGTTCGAGGTGTCCGAGCGCACGAACGGTTAACGCTGCAACAACCGGCGACACTGCAAAGAGCAGTCCTCCGATATCGAAGCCGGAAATGAGTGCGCCACCGGCCGTGATCGCGAGGCCAAACACGATCCCGACGAAGCGCCACTCATTGCCCAATCGCATCGTCCGCCTCCCGATTCATCACGGTAGGCCACGACGACCGTCCATGCAAAGCAAGTTTCTCCGGTTCACCGCGCTATCTGCCAGATAATGACGTAACCGAGGACGCGATATCGCACGTGTGCCCCGAACCAGGCTGTCAAGCCGTGGAACGAGGCACGTGCAGAACCATCACGACGGCTCGACGCGCGTTTCCTAGTCTGTTTCTTTTCGGGCGCGCGGCGTTCGCTTCCGCGTCGGTGGAGAGGCTGCAACACTGGTCGGCTTCTTCTCAGCAACTGCAGCGGTGCTTGACTTCGCCTGCAAGTCACGCGCCTGACTGATTGAGCCGATACGCCGGTCGAGACCCATCTTGTACTGCAGGATCGGGTCAGACGTGCCGGTCTCGGCGCAACGTGTGGCCACCCAACGCTCCATGCGTTCAATCAGGAACGCCACGACTTCCGGTTCACTGTCGGCCAGGTTGACTTTTTCGTCCGGATCCGACGGGAGGTGATAGAGCTCGATCGGCGGAAAGCCGTGAAAATCTGGCTCCATCGCCTGGATCAACTTCCACTCGTGGGTACGCCACCCGCGCTTGCGCATCCAGGTGCACTCGGTCAGATACAACTCGTCGTGGTTGTCACGGCGTTCGCCATTGACGAGAGGCACGACACTCTTTCCATCCATGTTGAGGGATGACGCAAGGTCGTGCTCGCCAATGAGGTCGAGAATCGTCGGCAACATGTCCTGATGGGCAACATTTCCCGGGATGCGCACACCCGCCGGCAACCTGCCCGGCGCCTTGATGATGAGCGGAACGTGGATGTTCGTCTCGTAGAGCCCGTGATGGTCGAACCAGATCTGGTGCTCCAGAAGGGACTCCCCGTGGTCGCCAGTCAGGATCACAATGGTGTTATCAGCAATCCCGAGCTCTTCAAGGCGCGTAAACATCCGTGCCAGACATGCATCCATGTACGCAATCGCGCCGTCATACTGGGCGATCACGTACTTCCCGTCGGTGATTCCTGGTGGCATCCAAGAGCGGAAGAAGTCGGCGAACGGTGCAAAGTCGAAGACCTGCTTCATGTTGTCAGGACTATTCAGGTGCCGTGGGTCACACTCGTCCTCACCCGAGTAGAACATCCGGTCGAATGGCGCCGGAGGCAAGTACGGTGAGTGAGGGTCCATGTGGCGCAGGAAGAGGAGGAACGGTTGCTCGTCCTTGGCCCACTTCTCCAAATGCGGGATTGCCTTGAGGTTCATCTGATGAGCCTTGTCACCCGGACGCTCTTCCCATGACATCCACTGCCTGTAGTTTTCGTAGGTGTCAAATCCCCGGTACCGTGCTTCCTGGTCCGGACCGGAGAAGCCGATGCACGCGGACGCGTACCCGAGCGGTCGTAAGAGGTTAGGCAACGTCTGCAAGTGCGATGGGAGCGGCTCGTTTGGCTGCAACGCGACCATCCGGGTTGACATAACATCCATGCCGGTGAGCATCGCACAGTAGGCCGGAGTCGTCGGCACATTCGGCGCGAAGCACCAGTCGAACTGGACGCCCTGGGCCGCCAGGCGGTCGATGTGGGGCGAGGTCAGCCGAGGGTATCCGTACGTACTCAGGTGATCCGCCCGCAGCGTATCGATTGCAAGGATCAGGAGGTTTGGCCTCTTGCCGGATGTAGATGCACCCATTGCTTCACTCCTCATGGACTATGACGGTCAGCGCGTGACGGCTAACCGGGCGGAAGGGATGTGCGTGACGTCTCTGTCAGCGGGCTCAGGCGATCTCCTGCAGGCATCGATTCAAGTAGCCTCGGGTCTCGGCCGCAATCGCCGTAGCACGCGCCAGTGAGTACCCCTTCGCACCAATGCATTCGAAACTGAGGGGCCCTCCATACGGTGTCTGGCCGAGCGACTTGATCACTCCGGAGATATCAACCTCGCCCCGTCCGGGAACCTGCTGTTCCGGCGTGCCAGGACCCCGTTCAACTCTCGATGGGCAATCTCGGAAGTGGCTGTGAACAATCAGATCACCGAAGGATGTTGCTGCCGTCGCGACGTCCTCCGGGACCCGGTGCAGGTGGCTCGGATCAAAATTCAGACCAAGGTGGGTTGACCCGATTTCCCGGTGTGCACGTCTCGCGGTTGTCGTGTCGTGGACGGCGGCTCCAATATGAGGCTTGAGCGCAAGGCGAATGCCGTGGCTGCCAGCGATACGCGCGAGCTCCGTCGACAGCGCAACCGCCTCTGCAAACGATGCCTCATCACCGGTCTTGCCCCCGGATCCAATCGCAATGACCGGGATCCCCAGGGCTGTCGCCATCTGACAAGCTTCCACGATGCGTGCTGGCGCGCTCGGCGTGACTTCAATTGCATAGAGACACAAGCCGAGGTCATCGGCCATATGTCGGACCTCGGCGAGACCCGTGACACCCATCTCAGGGTTCACGTGCTCAACCATGTCCGGGATGTACGCAAGTTCTGCCCCGT
This sequence comes from Chloroflexota bacterium, assembly GCA_947446285.1. Taxonomy (GTDB): domain Bacteria; phylum Chloroflexota; class UBA11872; order UBA12225; family UBA12225; genus UBA12225. Next base: position 6,644 of record CANFGH010000092.1, on the reverse strand, counting down.
CGTAGCCTGACCACGCAAGCGCATCAAGGGCTTCACGAAGTGAGTGATCGCGGAACAGCACGGTGTTGCATGAGAGTGGGAAGCGTCGGTCGGTCATTTTGCCGCCTCAACCACTTCTGGCACGCCACCCATGCGTGCCGCTTCGGCGAGGACGTCTGCGACGACAACGACCGTTCCAGTCTCATGCGAACGTATGGCCGACTCTACGACTGCATGGGCACGGAGACCATCGTCGCCACTGCCCTCAATCGCGGCTGGCTTGGCCCCAGCGGCCAGTTGCTCGAGCCAGCGACCGAGCCTTGTTCCAAAGGTCTCACCGAAACTCGTCAGTCCACCGGCGTTGTGGACGTGGGTCGATTCCTTGCTGTCGTGCGGGAACCAATAAAAATCGACGGTGGAGTTGTCAATCACGACACGCCCCTTGGTCCCGCCAACCTCCGTCCGTTCTATCGAATGACGATCCGGGCCATGCATGTCATATGAGCCAGTCAGGTGGCCAAGCGCTCCTGACGTGAAGTGCATGTTGATCGAAGCATTCGACCACCCATTGCGCTCTGGTCCACGCTGGAAAAATGCCTGTACCTTTGCAACATCCCCCGCAAGATGGCGCATCACATCCACCGAGTGGGAATGCAAGGCACGCAAGTGGAAATACGGGGGCTCATCCTTCGGATTGCGGATCCACAGGTTCATGTTGATGAACAAGACGTCTCCAAGCGCGCCGGTGTCAATCTTCGCCTTTGCAAGGTCGGTCGCCGGCGTGAACCGGTGATTCAAGTCAACGGCCAGGCAGATACCCCGCTTCCGTGCCTCTGCAACCATCTTCGCTGCTTCAACCAGATCGTTTGAGATCGGCTTCTCGACGAGGACGTGCTTTCCGGCAGCGAGGCATTGCATCGTCGGCGCGAAATGATGCGACCCATTCTCGATGCCGGCGGTCGCAACCGAAACCATGTCGATGGTTTCGGTTGCGAGCATTGTTGCCACATCGTAGTAGGCATGGATGCCGAATTCGGCGGCAGCGGCGTCGGCGCGCGCATGATCCTGATCACAAACCGCCACAAGGTCGGCAATCGGGTTGGCCTTGTACGTGCGTGCGTGCGTGCGCCCGATCCCACCGGCCCCGATGACGGCCGTGCGTACAGTTCCCGGCGTTCCGGTCACGGATTTCTCCTTGGGTCGAGGATTTGGTCAGCAGAATAGTCGATCCCAGGCCGCAGAGTGGGTAGCGCGCTGCGACCGGGCGGAACCCCCCGGGCCGTCCCATACTCATGACGGGTCGGAAGCGTGATCAGATCGCCTCCCGATGTCGGGGTAGTTGGTCACGCACCCAAGTCAAGTTGCACGGCCACAAAGTGGCCAACCCGATACCTGTCGAATGGACAAAACCTGCCCACTGTCTCCAAGCGATATGAAGTGACGGGGTTTGGACGCACCTGTCACTCGGTGCGTCCGGAGAGGTAACCTCGAAATGAGACGTTCGCTAACCTCGGCTAAGTATTCAGGCAGTCGGACGAGCAACCCGAATATCCGGATACGTATGCTGGTTTAAACCGAGGCGTAGAACTCGAGGAGTGTGGGGGATACGAACCAGTCCACCGACGCGATTTCATCACGGCGTCGCGCGTGGACCTTCTCGTAGCGTCCGAGATGTTCCGCGTCATATTCACGAGGCCATGCCGGGTCAAGACCTTTGGTCGAGTCGTCGATGATCGCGCCGGTCAGGTTCACCCCCTGCGCACCACTAAAATCAGCACCACTCAGGTTCGCTCCGTGCAGGTCAGCGGCCCAGAACACCGAGTCCTCATGGATTTGATCGATGAAGAACGCACCTTGCGGGATGCTCAAGCGGCTGGCCTGCAGGTTGGCATTCGTCAGGTTGGCATCACGCAGGCTCGCGAAGGTCATCTCTGACTCGGACAGGTTCGCACCGGTGAGATCTGCCTGCTCGAAATCCGCATCAACCAGGCGTGCACCGACGAAACTTGCGCCACGGAGGTTCGCCCCTCGAAGGCTTGCCAGCCAGAGGACCGCTCCGTCGAAGTTCACTCCTTCGAGGTTCATGCCGCGCAAGTCGGCTCCGCCAAGGTACGCGTTCCGGAAGTCCAAATGGGTCAGATCCTGACCACGAAGATCTTGCCCGCGATAGTTGTCAAACATGGGGTAATCATAACGCCGCCACGTCCAAACAACCAGCCGTTTCAGTTCCAGGAGGTTGGCGACCCATGCCTCCGCTGAACTCAGAACTCTACTCCAAGTATTTGGATCGTGACCTCGACAATCTCGCCGGCCACACAATGTACCCGGAAAGACGAGCCAGTCAGTGAGCTGATTGCCAGCCGTTGCCCCGGTCGCTGAGCGACGCGTCTCCCAAAAGGTTGTGATCCGCAGCCCGGCGCGCAGGGGTGCAAAATTTCGCGCCATACCCCGGAACTAAGGCACATCCCCCCTCCCGGACCAAACCGCTTCCGTTTATTATCATAATCGGAAGCGTTCCCGGCGTGAAAATGTGGTCCCACCTGCCCGGCAATGGGTGCAAATTCAGCGTCGTCCGCGACGGTCCTCAGGGGTCTCCAATGCATGCAGCGTATTCGAGCGCGTCAAGCATTCGACCCCCAAGGTGGTTGGGTACGTTAGAGCGCCAAACCGTCAGCCCGTGCGTCCCTGCGTTGCGCCGTGTACCCGCACCGCCACGGAATACAGTGAAGTGCACGCCGTCATGAACAGCCTATTGCCATCAACCCCGCCGAAGCAGAGGTTCGCTACCGTTTCCGGAGCGATGACCGCCGGGTCCAGTCGTGAAGGCGCATCTGGCGTCACAATTCGGCCAATGAGATGTCCATCAGTCCCGAAAATGTGAACCCCGTCGCCCGCGCTTGACCAAAGCCTGCCATCGACATCGCACCGGATTCCATCGGGAAGGCCATTCCCAATCTCGCAGAACACGCCACTACCAGACAACGTGTTGTCGGGATTTACCGTGAACCGCCGGATATGCCGTGGTGCACCCGAATCCGCGATGTAGAGGAATGTTCCATCTGGAGAGAAGCACAACCCATTGGGCCGGTCAAAGTCATCGGCTACCGAACCCAGGGTATTGGTCTTGGGATCGAAACGGAAAACGTGATTGCGATCAAGCTCGCGCCCAATCTCGACCTCCGGGGGTGCAGGAACGTCAAATATCGATAGACCGAACAAGCCATACGGCGGGTCCGTGAACCACAACGCTCCGTCAGAAGCGACAACAACATCGTTCGGGGAGTGCAGTTTCTTGCCTCCGAACTGGTCGACGACTGTTACCAGTCCGCCATGGCCGTCTTCCTGCACGACCCGGCGTCCGCTATGTTCGCACGAGATAAGGTTGCCTTCGTGATCACGTGTGTTCCCATTGGTGTTCGCCGTCGGCTCACGAAAAGTTGTGAGGCCATGCGTTGGTGACCAACGATGCATGCGGTTCTTCGGAATGTCGCTGAATACCAGGAATCCTCCATCATGATCGGTCCATGAAGGGCCCTCAACGAACCCGAACCCGCCTGCGATTCGCTCGATTTTTACCGTTCTGTCAATGATCCGATCAAACTCGCGATCGTCGACGATCACAAACGGAGATGCTTCACTCATAATTCAACGCCCTTTGAGGGCCGCGAGACTGAAACAGATCACGTACACGGCCCCTTTAGAATACTTGTCGACCCTAGCCCTTGACCGCTCCAGCCGTGAGGCCGGCAACAATCCTTCGCTGAAACACCAGAACAAGGATCACAAGCGGGATCGTGGTTGCGATCGCTGCGGCCGAGATTTCACCCCATGGGGTGACCGCTGCGATATCAGCTCCCTCGAACTGTGCGACTGCTACGGGCGCGGTCAACTCTTCAACCTTGCTCATGAAGGTTCTGGCGAAGAGGAATTCGTTCCACGAGGCGATGAACAGCAGGATAGCTGTCGTAAACACACCGGGCGCGGCGAGCGGCCCGATCACTTGCGTGAAGGTCTGGATGCGCGACGCTCCATCCACGTAGGCCGCCTCTTCAAGTTCGCGGGGCAGGTCACGGAAGAACGCGGTAAGCGTCCAAATGCAGACCGGGAGGGTAAATGTCACTCCCGGCAAAATCAGCGCCAGCTTGTTGTTGATCAGTTCCCAGTCACGGAATTGGAGATAGAGCGGGCTAATGATAGCGATTCCGGGAAACATCGACACCGCAAGCACCAGCGCAAGGACGATGTTCTTGCCCGGAAACCGGAGGCGGGCAATCGCATACGCACAAAGCGAGCCAAGGGTCAAGCTAACCACCGTCACCGAACTCGCGATGATCGTACTGTTTAGCAGCGCTCCCTGGAATCGGGGCAAGTTGACCACCTTGATCCAGCTGGCCAAATCTACCGGGTTCGGCAGGTACGTTGTCGGGCTGTAATAAATGGCATTTGCCTGCTTGAGGCTGGTAATCACCGTCCAATAGAACGGTGCCAAGCACCAGATGATAATTACTGCAATTAGCAAGTGCATCAGCAAGGCCTGGACGGGGCGGACACGACGTGATGAACCCATGGCACTATCGATCCTCTGCTTCGGACCCAGCAACTGGCGCTCCGAGCACCTTGATGAACACGAATGCGATGCACAGGATGACCAGGAATGTCATCACGGCAAGCGCCGAGCCCGCGCCGAACTTGAGGTCGGTAAAGATGACCCTATAGGTGTACAGGCTGAGTGTCTCCGTGGCCTGACCCGGCCCTCCACCGGTCAGGACGATCGGGAGGTCCAGCATCCTGAATACGTCGATCATCCTGAACAGCATTGCAACCAGCAGTGTCGGGCGCAGCAACGGGAAGGTGATCCGCCAGAACCGGTCCCACCCCGTCGCCCCATCAATCGCCGCCGCCTCATACAGTTCCCCGGGGATCATCTGCATACCAGCGGTCAGAAGCAGTGCGACGAACGGCGTGGTCTTCCAGACATCCGCCCAGACCATTGCCCAGATGGTGAAGATGGGGCTAATGATCCAAGGCTTGTACGCTTCAATGATGCCAAGATCAAAGAGAAGACGGTTGAATACGCCGTAGGTGGCGTGATAGATCACTTGCCACATCCTCGCGGATACGACGGTCGTCAAGGCCCACGGGATGAGCACGGCAACACGTACCAGACCACGTCCCCGAAAAGCCCGGTTCATCACCAGGGCAAACACCATGCCGAGGATGAACTCAGCCGTCAGCGAACTCACGGCAATCGTGCCGGTCACCCTGAGTGCGTTAAGCCATCGCGGGTCGTCGGTCAAGGTATCCAGGTAGTTCCCAAACCCGAGAAAGACCCACGGCGTGTTGGCAAACCTGAGGTTGATCTTCCACAGGCTCAGCCAGAATGCGTGAGCGAGCGGGTAGAACGCAACCAGGGTGATGGCGAGCACCGCAGGAACGATCAGGGTCAACGCAAACCGGGCCTCAAGAAACTCCTGAGTAGAGAGTTTCCTGAAAGCTGGACGCGATGCATGCTGTGCAGGAACCGCGTTCACCTGTTCATCCCACCTTCCCTTAGCGTGAGGTTCATCGGCCGCGACGGCCCGTGGACAAGTGACCGGAAATGGCGATGCCCGTGAACATCAGGAAGCACTCCCTTGTCCACGGGCACCAGGTCAAATCCACGGTACCGCTACCCCTTCATGATCTTGCGCATGCCGTCGGCCATCTCCTTGATGCCCTCCTCGGGAGTGACCGCTCTTGTCGTGACCTTCCCGAAGACGGGCTGGATGACGTTCGCGGACATCTGCCCATAGAAGGGCGTTACAGGTCGAGGCTTCAGACTCTCAAACGTGACCTTTAGCTTATCTGCGAACGCATACTTCGCCTTGACCTCGGCGTCATCGAACACTGCAGGACGGCACGGAGGCACACCCATAGCGAGATATCGAGCCTTCTGCTGTGCCTGTGACGTAAACCACCTGATCACCTCCCCTGATTGGTCAGGGTTCTTTGAGAACTTCGAGGTTCCGAGGTTCCACGTGCCTAGACAACCTGCACCAGCCTTGTCACCCTTGAGCGACGGCAGGGGCACAACGTCCCACTTGCCCTTGATCTTCGAGTCGTCACGATCGTTCTGTGTCAGCCCGGAAGTCCACTGGCGCAGGAACACGGACTTGCCTTCAATGAACGGATTCTGGGCATCGGCACCGGTCTTGTAGCCCAATGCGCCCTCGGGAAGGATCTTGTCGGTGTACATGAAAGCCAGGAGCCGCTTGAAGGAGTCAACCCCAGCCGTTCCCTTGTCAAGGGTGACTTCGAGCTTTTCGTCCATGAGGTCACCGCCGTGTCCCCACAGGTACTCGAACCACGTGATAATTCCGCCTTCGGTCTGCGACATCTGGGCCGAGAACCCCTGGATGTCAGCGGTGCGCAGCTTCTTCGCCTGCTCAAGGAGTTCGTCATAAGACTTCGGGGGTCCCTTGAAGCCACCCTGTTCCACAAGGTCCTTGCGGTAGTAGAAGCCGGGTCCGTTGTTGTACCACGGTACTGCGAACAGTTTGCCCTGATACGTCGCACCGTCAAGGGTGCCCTTGTAGAACTTGGTTCGGTCGTCTGCGAGGAGCACCTTCTCGGCGTCGAGTGTCCAACCTGCAGCGGCGAACTCGGGCACGAAAGGGACGTCCATT
>CANFGH010000091.1 GCA_947446285.1 Chloroflexota bacterium | reverse complement strand
TTCAAGCCGGAATGAACCGGTGCCGGTGTGCCCTCCCTGATTGCGGTGGCATACCGGGGACCTGGCTGAGGAGCCAACTGAATGAGCGCGATCCTTTCCGAAGTCATTCATGCCAATGACGCCTACGTATCCGGTTTCGACAAGGGCCACCTGCCCTTGCCCCCGGCACGCCATTTCGCCATCCTGACCTGCATGGACGCGCGTCTTGACCCGGCCAAGTACGCCGGCTTGTCCGAGGGAGATGCACACGTCATCCGGAATGCCGGTGGCCGCGCGAGCGACGACGCCATCCGCTCACTGGTCATCTCGCACAAGTTGCTCGGGACCCAGGAGTTCTTCGTCATCCACCACACCAACTGCGGCATGGAGTTGTTCACCAACGACATCATCTCCGGCCTGCTCGAGAGCAGTCTGGACACCGCAAGCATCGATGCCAATGGATGGCACGACCACGGCACCTACCCGGGTTCCCATCAGGGCCGGAACATCGAATGGCTGACGTTCTCGGACAACGCCCGGAGCGTGGCTGAGGACGTGACGCGTATCCGGAACCACCCGCTGGTCCCCGGCTACATCCCGGTCTACGGCTTCATCTACGACGTCGCCACCGGCAAGCTGGTCGAGATCCCGGAGGCCACGAAGGCCGGCGCAGCCCGGTAGGACCGTCGGGGGGTGAAGCCGGGGAGGGCGCAAGCGCTCCTGTGGGGAGTTGTGCCCACCCCACCGAGAAGATGACCCCCACCCCTAGCCCCACCCTCGCTACGCGGGAGAGGGGCTAGGGGTTGACGTGCTCGCCTTGCAGACGTACCGTACCGGCGACAACGGGAGGGTGCGACGATGGACGGACGGGCAGCGAAGCGATTCGATCAAGGGGTGAGGGGTCTGGCTGATGCCGGAGTGACGGCGAGGCCGGGCACGACCAGGCGCGCATGGTTCGGAAGACTGGCGTTGAGTGGCGTTGGTGTAGCGGGTTCCGCCCTGCTGGCCGCCTGTGGCGGGGATGCGCCTCCGGCCTCGCCACAGGCGCCGACGGCAGCAGCGAAGGCTGCCCCGACGCCCGCGCCCGCGCCCGCCACGCCTCCCACGACCGCACCCGCGGCGACACCCGTGCCCACCAAGGCGGCGACCGTGGCGGAGATCCGGTTGCACGGATCGACGGCCGGGGCCGAGGGCGAGTACTGGCCCAAGATCGTGGAGAAGTTCAACGCCCGGGGCGGGAAGACCAAGGTCACCTTCGAGGCGTGGCCTCCGGACCAGAACAATGTCCCGGCGGCGGTCACGCTTGGCGCGGCCGGCTCGCTCGGCGACGTGATGCGCCTGGTGGCGACCAGCAACTTCTCCCAGATGGCGGCACGCGGGTTCCTTGCTGACCTCGGACCGGCAGTCGCCCGCGACAAGGTAGACCTTTCGGTCTTCTATCCCGCGGCGACCGAAACCCTGCGGTTCCGGGGCAAGCAATTCGGCCTTCCGCACATCGCGCACCCGGGGTTCTGCGGCCTCTTCATCAATCAGGACATCTGGGCGCAGGCAGGTGTCGAGGAACCGGATGAGGCCAACTGGACCTTCGGCCAGATGCAGGAGATGCTCCGCAAGGTGCAGGCGCGGCGCGGTGAAGGCCAGTGGGCACTGTTCCCGGCCACCCTCATTCAGCACCTGACGGTGGTGGCCCGCGCCTTTGGCGGGAACATCATCGACAAGGACGGCAAGAAGGCGATCATTGCTGCGCCCGAGGCCCTCGCAGGCGTCGAGATCCTCGCCAACCTGATTACGCGCGACCGGGTCTCGCCGGCGCCGGGTGTCCTCCCGGGTGCGGACCAGGCGAACTTCATCAGCGGGCAAGTAGCCGCAATGTGGACGAACTTCGGTGTGATCAACGGTCTCCGCAAGCAGGCGCAGGGTGTGCGGTGGAGGGTCGTGATGGGACCGAAGGGCCCGCAGGGGCGCGGGTTCTTCACCGGCGTCGACAGTGCCTCGCAGAACGCGGCAAGCAAGGCGCCCGACAACGCCTTCGAGGTGGTGCAGTACATCGTCTCCAAGGAAGTCAGTCTTGGGTGGTTCGACTACGGCTTCGCGCCCGGTGCGCGGATGGACACATGGACCGATCCCAAGGTGGCGGCCGATGACGCGTTCAAGGTCTTTGCCAAGGCGTTTACCGAGGCGTCGCCGTTCTTCCTGCCCGACAACGGCCTGATCGTGGACTACAACGGGGCAGTCAACAAGGAACTCGGCCCATTGTGGAAGGGCGAGATGCCAGTGAAGGATGCCCTGGAGAATGCACGGCGGGCCGGACAGGAGGTCCTGGATCGCACGGCGGGCTAGACCGGTATGGCGTCCTCGCATCGCCACCCTGCGCCCCCCTTTTATTTGGGCGCTCCGCCCCATTTCCGGGAGGGCATCATCCACCCCCCTGCGCGCGACACCCAGGGGGGTAGGGAGACTGGATCGGCACGATGGCCAAGCTGTATTTCTACTATTCGACGATGAATGCGGGGAAATCCACCGCATTGCTGCAGGCGTCCTATAACTATGGTGAGCGCGGGATGCGGACCCTCGTCTACACGTCGCGACTGGACGACCGTGCCGACGGTTTGGTGGCTTCGCGGATTGGGATCAGTGCCGAGGCCCGCCACTTCGTGCCGGGTGGCGACCTCTTTGCGGAGATCGGTGATGACCACTCGGCGTCTCCGGTTGCGTGTGTCTTTATCGACGAAGCCCAGTTCCTCACACCCGACCACGTGCGCCAGTTGGCACGGGTTGTCGACCAACTGAACATCCCGGTCCTGTGCTACGGACTGCGTACCGACTTCCTCGGGAGGCTTTTCGAGGGAAGTGCGCAACTCCTGGCGTGGGCGGACACGCTTGGCGAGATCAAGACCGTCTGCCACTGCGGACGCAAGGCGACGATGGTGGTGCGTGTCGATCCTGACGGGACCGTCGAACGCGCCGGGGCACAGGTGGAGATTGGCGGGAACGACCGCTACGTCTCGCTGTGCCGGCGCCACTTCATGGGTGCGATGGATACCGGATCGGTCTGAGGCGACATCGGGTAGATTGGTGCTTCGCTTGGCCCACTCCATCATCGGGTCAGGCGTGCACCCGCGTAGCGCTGGCACCAGTGGTTCACCGCCCATCGGGGGCAAGGAGAAGAACGATGACCGACTTGATCGCGCCCCTGACTGGCAACCATCCGGCGACTGTCCGTCCCGATGGCACGCGGGTCATTGACACCCACGTGCACGTCTGGGCACTTGATGACAAGCCGGGACACCAACCCGCCTCGGGTGCCAAGATTGCATGGCCCAAGGGTCCGGCACCGGTCGAGTGGCTGCTCGGGGACATGGATGGGTACGGCATTGCGCACTCGGTCCTGGTGCAAAGCAGTGCGTTCGGGTGGGACAACACGTACGTCATCGAGTGCCTGGAGGCACACCCCGGGCGGTTCGCCGGGATCGGTCTGGTGGATCCTGAGTCGCCGACGAACGCTGCCAACCTGCGTCACTGGATGGCGCGGGGGCTTGCCGGGGTGCGGTTCCATCCGCTGTTCTACGACCGCGACGCACGTGGCGCGTGGTGGGTCGATGGGCCGGAGAATGATGCCCTCTGGGAGGTTGCGCGCGAAACCGGCGCAATCCTGCAGTTCCACATGTGGCCTCGCCACGGTGAGGCCCTTGCCCGCATGATCGCGCGTCATCCGGGGGTGCGGGTCATCATCGACCACATCGGCAAGCCGGATGTCACCGAGGCGTCACCCCACGCATCGTTCGACCCAATCCTGCGTCTTGCCGACTTCCCGGGTGTGCACGCCAAGATTGGCGACTACCAGATTGCCTCGAAGCAGGGCTATCCATGGCCGGACACCCATGCATTCATCACGAAGCTTGTGGGAGCATTCGGCGCGGACCGGATGATGTGGGGCACTGGCTTCCCGGGTAGTGGCCGTCTGGTGCCATTGGCTGACGCCCTGGCCTATGTGGAAAAGGATCTGCCCCTGACGGCGGCGCAACGCCATGCCGTCCTTTGGGAGACCCCGGCGCACCTGTTCGGTTTCACCAGGTAGGGCGCGCCGCCCGCGGACCGTGGTGCAGCAATACCCCCACCCCCAGCCCCTCCCCCGGTGCGACGGGAGAGGGAAGTCGGCTTACCCCTGCGCGTGGCTCAGGCGACGGGATAGGGAGCATGTTGCCCTGTCGATAGTCCATTCGTGACCCGGTCGGTCGGCATGTAGTCCTTGTTTGGGCCTTGGCAGACCCTCGGGAAACGACGATGATTGATGGTGCAAGACAGTCATCCGTGCCATGGGTGTCGGGATGAAGGCACCGGAGAGGGCAGGACGAGAAGACGACTGGGGACGATCGATCGTGCAAAGCTGGCGATCACGACAGTGGCGGCAACCGTGGGGATGCTGATCGGGGTGCAGATCTCGAATGCGCATGTCACCGTGGTACCGAACCAGAGCCCGGCGAACGCCTATGAGCTGTACACCGTGCGCGTTCCCACCGAGAAGCCGATCCCGACCGTCAAGGTGAAACTCGCGTTTCCGGAAGGGGTTGACGTCTCGCGGTTCGCGCCGGCGCCGGGTTGGAAGCGCGACGTCGAGAAGGACGCGACCGGCCGGATCACATCAGTGACGTGGTCGGGTGGGTCAATCGCCTCGGACGAACTGGGTGTCTTCATGTTCCAGGGGAAGAACGGCAAGGGTGGGTCCCTGACGTTCAAGGCCGACCAGACCTATTTGGACGGTAGTGTGGTGGAGTGGGCAAACGCCCCGGCCGATGCGAACCCCGCATCGGTCGTGATCCTGACAGATGTGCCGATGGCTGCTGCCGAACTGACTGACGCGGCGGCGATTGGGCAAGTCGTGGCGGCCATCTTGTCCCTGGATGCTGCCGGGTTCCACGGTCTGGACACGGCAATCGCCGGTGGTGAAATCCCCGCCGGAAGTATCGGCAAAGTGAACCAGGCGACGGCGATCACGGCTGCGGTGAAGTGGCCAGCGGAACTACGAGAAGATGCCCACGCGTTAGCAGGCAACCTGAAGGCACTCAGTGCCGCGATTGCGGCGGGTAGTGCATCGGCGGCGGCTGACCCGGCGAAGGCGGTGCATGACGGCGCCCACGATCTTTCCAAGAAGGTTTATGCCTGGCTTGGCGAGATGGGCGGGGACCATGGTGTGGACGCACCGCATAGCCACTAGGGTTTGATATCTGCGTGGCCATGGGTGGCATCCTTGAGATAGTGGGTGGCACTCCGTTCGTTGGTGTCACCGGATTGCGCGGGGCCCTTGGAATGATGGACCGAAAGACGTGGACACGACGCTCAACTGGTCGCATCCTGACACTGGCCGGGGTGGCGGGTATGTCGACCAGTACGTTTCTCGCATCGGCTGACATCGCGTTGGCGCACACCAATCTCGAGAAGGCCGATCCACCTGCCGGGCCGGTCGCGACATTGCCGGACCCGTTGGTGCTGAGGTTTTCTGGCTCGCTTGACCGTGGGTCTGGCGCGCGCCTGCATGACGTGCACGGGCTTCCAGTCGATGGCGCGACCGGTGATTATGATCCGGCTGACCGCACGCGCATCGTGCTGACCGTTCCCCCCGTCGCGCCGGGTCTCTACACCGTTGCGTGGGTGGCGGTTTCGGCCGAGGATGGCCACGAACTGCTCGGGTTCTACGGACTGGTTGTCGGAGGTGCACTTCCGCTGTCATCCGATACCGCGCCGGTTATTGCGACGATGCCTGCGGATCTGTCGGTCCAACTCGCTCCAGTGACCGATGCGGTCGGGGTAACCCAATGGTCAGTGGTGACGACTGGCGCGACTTCGGACGCCGTGGCACGGGTGATCCTTTCGTTCGTGCCTCCGGTGTCCGGCATGGGCACCGTCCAGGTGACCTGCAAGGCTGACGCCGTGACCGGCATCCCCGGGGCGTCATTCCCGATGACGATGGCTGGGGATTGGCAAGTGGAGGCGATCATCCGGCGTACCGGCGTATCCGATGACGCACGGGTGCGGTTCGCGTGGACGGCCGTTCTGCCCCTTGGCTCGTGACACCCCCATCCCGCTACGCAGCTGGGCATGTACTCTCGTGATCGCTGCTTCATGGCCTCGCATCGACTCGGTCTTGCACTGGGCTTGCGTCACGGAGGCAGGTGGATCCGGGCCTCTACCATCATTCTGGCCCACGGTTGGCCACGCTTGATCCCGGGATAATGCCGGTTGTACATGGCGGGAGAGGGTCGGCGCAGGATGCCCGGTGATGCGTTTGTGCTTTCCGGGGGCAGTCTGGGCCTGCTTGGTACGGCGCTTACCCTCGGGATCCGCCACGGGATTGACTGGGATCACATCGCGGCGATAACGGACATCACCGGCACCGTCACGAACGATGCCCGGCGGTCCCGACCTGGCGAAACCGGCATCGCACCGGAATCGGGACGCGTGACGCGGCGCGCCATCGGCTTGGCCTCCATGTACGCCCTTGGGCATGCGGGGTCGGTAGTGGTTCTCTGGACGGCGGCGCTGAACAGTGGGCAACTGGTACCGGACTGGGTCGACCCGATCATGGAACGCGTGGTGGGGTGACGCTTCTGCTCCTTGGTGGGTGGATCCTGTGGTCGCTGGTCCGGAATGACCGTGCGCGTGGCGCGATGATCTTTGGTAGCCGGTGGATGGTGGTCGGCGCAGTCCTGAGGCATGTCTGGAACACGGTTGCTCGTTGGGGACATGGTCATGACCACGGCGGACCGGCGCACGTGCACCGGATCGAGAGCTATGGGCCGCGCTCGGCCTTTGGGGTGGGCGTGATCCATGGCATCGGTGCCGAGACTGGCACACAGGTGCTGCTGATCGCCTCGACCGATGGGGCGGACGCGTCGGGTCTTGGTGGCGCGAGGATGATGGCGTTCGTCGCTGGCCTGCTGATCTCCAACACGGCGATTGCTGCCCTGTCGGCGGCCGGGTTCATTGCCACATCGGCGGCGCGGTGGCTGATGATTGGCACGGGCATCGTCGCCGCGGTCTTCAGTCTCGTCGTGGGGACGGCGTTCACGCTTGGCGTTGCCCACACCTTGCCCGAGATTATGGGGCACTAGCACCCGAAGCCCAGACGGGTTCATGATCGCGTTGCGGGGTTCTCCGGTGATGCGGTCCGGTCACCTGGCCGGAGGGTGGATCGCAAGGTAGACCGTACTCCAGAGTTGCACTGGATTGCTTTCGTTGACAATGCCTGCGCCTTGTGCGGGAACGGGAATGCAGGCACCATCGTCATCAATCGTGTAGGTCCAGAACTCTGAGGTGCGGAGTGCGTCGGATGCCTCGATGCCCTGCCAGAGGATTGCCTCGGCCGCGATCAGGCGGGCGCGTGTAGCGACCGGGAGGTCGGGCCGGTCAATCTGCCGGGCGATGCCGGCGGCGTAAGCGGCTTGGGGCCACGACCAGATCACCGTTCCGTGATAGTGCCCGGCGGTGAAGCGTGCGCGCAGGTCTTCACTGGCGTGGACGGGGTTTGCCACGAGAGTGCCCGCGCCAGAGAGACGCAGTCCGGCGGGGAACGGTGCGGTCAAGCGGTCGGCAATCTGGTGCAACATGTCCGCTGATGGGTCACCGAAGAGGAGGACCAGGCTGTCGTCCCCATGCATGACTGGCACGGGCCTTCCGTCGGCATCCAAGGCGATGCCCGGGAAGGTGACTGGCTCATCGGTGATGGCGCCAAGGGCATCGGTGATGAACCGGGTTGGCAGGCCCCGATCGTGGCCAATCGAGGCGAGGTTGGCGCGGGCCTGATCCGCGGGGATGGTGACGGTGAAGTGCCGGTCTGCACCTATCCACGCACTCGCAAGGGCACGCGCATCGTTGGCCAACGTCAAGTCTGCTGCGTGGTGTTCGTCGGTCGTGCCGGTGAACCATCCGGTGTCCAGGAGACGGGCAGTGTCGCGGAGGGCCGCCGGCAAGAGGGCAACATTCACATCGAACGGGACCGAGCCTCCTCCGAGGCCGTCGGAACTGTCGCGCCAGTTGCCGACCGGCACGCCGTGGCGCAGGCGTATCAGGTCCCGAGGCAACTGTGATGTGGCGTACGGACGGGCGCGTTCGATGACGGTCTCGAGGTTCCGGCGGATCGCATCCGCGTAGGTCAGTCCGGTGGGTGTGCGCCGGCCAAGGAATGCGCGGGCACGCGACGCACCATCAATCCGTGACCCCGTCAGGTTCATGGTTGCTTCGTCAGCTGGAGTGTCAAGCAGGTAGTGCGCCAGGACCGGCGCAAGCAGGAAGTCGTCATCGACCATCTTGTAGTCGAGAAGGGGGGAGGTGCGCGACCTGCCTGCGCCTCGCGCGGCGACGTGGTGGGGTATCGCGGTCCCGGTTTGGCGCGCATGCTTGCGGGCGCGGTCGCGTTCCAGGAGGGCGTATTCGCCGAGGGATTCCTCATGGGCGACATCCCCGGTCGGTGCCATTCGATCAATAACCGCACCGAGGCCGGCCTCGAAGAGATCGGCGCCGATGGCCGGTGCGAGGAGGCGCAGGGCGAGGAGGGTGTCTCGCCCGAAGTAGGTGAGGTACTGCCAGGATCCGGCGAGGAGTTTCTCGCGGTAGGCAAGGAAGGCGAGTGCGTTCAGGTCGCGATGGGCATCGGTGCCGGTCAGGCGGACCCGCGCGCTGGGTCGCAGGAGGCGGTCGACGGGGATGGGCGTCAGGTGCGGATCATCACAGGTTGCGACGATATCGGCACAGACCTGTCCATCGGGAGGCGGGTGGAGGGTGAAGCCACCGTCGGGATCGACCGTCACGGTAGTGCCGTCGCGAGGTTCGACCTGGATGGCGTAGGCATGGCGACCATCGAGGCCGGGTCGTTCGATGGTGAGGGCACGGTCGGAGGCAGTGCCAGTGACGGCGATGGAGTAGCGACGCAGGCGTGGGATCAGGCGGGCACCGTAGCCGACATCCCGGATGGTGCGGACGTTGCCGAGGACGGCTGGTGCGAACCGGAGTTCGGGCGCGTCGGTAATGATGGTGACGGCAACGCCGTGGATGCCGTGGGTCTCCTCATCGAGGGGGGTGAGGGGACCATCGAAGTCGAGGGTGACATCGGCGTCGTGGAGGCGGCCTTGCAAGAGGACACCGCGGTTGCCGGCGGGAAAGGCAATGATGATCCGTGGTGCGACGCCTGAGGTGAGGGCGACGTGTGCGGCGGTGCCGTGGGCGCGCAGGAACCGGTGCTGGATGCGTCCCTCGGTGCGGTCGAAGGTGAGGGGCGGGCCGACGGGATCCGGGCGGTCCGGCGGTGCGACGGCTTCTGGCATGCCGGGCAGGATACTGCGGCACGCGTTGGCGCGTGAGGGGATGCCTATGGTCCTGATTGGCGACGGACCCCACCCCAACAGCTGCCCCGGAGGGAGATGGACGAGAGTGCACGCACTGGCTGGGTAGTGAGGGGACCTTGGGTGCCGGAGATACGTCCCTGATCCGGACAGGTTTTGGGCGCCACCGAAACCCGACGCGTAAAGAGGGAGCAGGCGTTCGCACGACCGGGGTTCCGATGGAGTGGGTTCCACTCCGGTCCGCGGGCATTCTTGCCCACATTTCCCTTGTCGGTCCGCGCACCCCCGATGCGGAAGCATTCCGGTCGATGGGTGGGTGTGGGTGAAGGCTGTCTGGGGGTGTCTCGACTAAGACCAGGGCGGGGACAAAAATGGTAAAGGCGGGCAGGGATGCACGCGGACCAAACTGCCTAGCGGCCATCGCCTCCCCACCGTGATGCGGACGGTTTTGAGTCGTCGCCCAAGACCAGAGGGGGAGTGCGTGCAGTGGCTGAGTGATGATGCAGGGGATGCAGGGATCGGAAACCCGGCTACCCACCCGGCGTCAGATGAAGTCGGCGGCGCCGTCCGGGCGCCAGGCGGGGGTGCGTCGCCAGTTGCGGATGGGTCGGTCGGGAAGGGCATCCTCGTTGAGTTCGATGCCGAGGCCGGGTGCGTCGGTCAGGTGCAGGTAGCCGTCACGGATCTCCACGGGCCGGGTGAGGACATTGGCACGGGGGCCATCGTCGTCGGGTACGTATTCCAGGATCAGGAAGTTGTGCGTGGTCATTGCGAAGTGTGCGTTGACGGCGGTGGCGATCGGGCCGGTCGGGTTGTGGGGGGCGACGGTGACGTAGTGGGCCTCGGCGAGGGCGGCGATCTTCTTCATCTCCAGAAGGCCACCGCAGATGCAGACGTCGGGTTGGATGATGTCTGCGCCGCGCTTCTCGAGGAGTTCGCGGAAGCCGAAGGCGGTGTACAGCATTTCCCCGGTGGCGACCGGTACGGGGGAATGGGCGCGGAACTCGGCAAGGGCATCGATGTTCTCGGGCCGGAGTGGTTCTTCCAGGAAGAAGGGGTTGAGGGGAGCGAGGGCCTCGGCCAACTGGTGCGCACGGACAGGTTCGAAGATGCGGGCATGGGGGTCGAGGCCGATCTCGACATCCGGTCCAACGGCGTCGCGCACGGCGGCCATGCGTGCGACGGCACTGCGGATCACGGCATTCCACGGCAGGCCCTCGGATGCCGGGGGCAGGGGCGACATCTTGACGGCGGTGTAGCCATGCCGTGCGATTGCGCGTAGGGCGTCTTCGGCACAGGCCTCGGGAGTGGCGCCGCCGATGCCTTGGTAGACGCGGATCCGGTCGCGGCATCTTCCACCGAGAAGGCGGTAGACGGGAACCCCGGCGGCCTTGCCGGAGATGTCCCAGAGGGCGTGTTCGATGCCACTGATGGCGGCGTTGACGACGGATCCGCCGGGAAACCGGGTGTGCGCATACAGTTGCTGCCAGATGCCGGTGATGTCGCGCGGGTCGCGTCCGACAAGCCAGGTGGCGAAGTCGGCGATCACGACGGTGACGGCGTCATTCGGGCCGACGGGATAGGGTTCGCCGATCCCGGTCAGGCCCTCGTCGGTGTAGACCCGGCAGGCAATGAAGTCGCGGTAGCCCATGGGGATGGGCAGGGTCTCGATGCGGGTGATCTTCATGGTGTGGGCGAACCCTTGCAGCGGGCCGGTTGTTGTGTGACGACCAAGTCTGCATGCAGGGTAGTGCGCCGTAAGTCACGATGCGATGGCAAGCCACGCGAGGAGGTCCGGGGGAACGGCGTGGTGGAGTTTCCACGTGATCTGCATCGGACGATCCGAGGTGTGGGTGACGTAGGTGGCTGGACCGAGGAAGAGGAAGGCGCGGTCGTCGTGCCGGCGCCGGGCGAACAGCATGACGCGTGATCCGGCGTCGGCGTGGGTGCGGTAGCGTCGCCCGGTGGGACTGTCGGCGGAAGTGCGCGACTGGCTTTCCCAATGGAATAGGTCACGGGTGATTGCGTAGTCGCGGTAGCGGGTTGTTGGGGAGAACTGCCCGGTGGTCTTGTCTGAGGTGATGACGAAGACGTCGGCCAGTTCGTCGGGAACCCACCGGACACCTTCGCGCCAGGTGACTTCCTGGGCACCGTCGCCGACGCCGAATGCGGCGAGGATTTCGCTGCGGGCGTATGAGGCATGGATGCTCAACGGGACATTTGGCTTGGTGCCGAGTGGGATGGCAACGTGCGTGACCTTCGTGGCAACCAGGCCGATGACCTCGCGGAGTTCGGCGCAGACGCTCCGATGTTGCCAGAGCAGGTCGCATCCCTGAGAAAGGGTCATCGTGCGGGTCGCGACCTGGTCGAGGAGTTGCACGATGAGCATCCGGAGCAGGCGCCGGGTGGGTTCATCGAGGCTCGTTGGATCTGGCGGGGTCGGTTGGGCGAGGATACGGGAGTAGGTTTCGAGGCGATCGGGGTCGTCGATATGGAGTATGCGCCCGATGGCGCGCCGGAGGGACCCCTCGTTGGGACCGGCGGGCAGGACTTGCAACCCGGCGCGTTGCCGAAGGTCCGACCAACAGGAATTATTTGCGTAGACGTCGTCAAGTTCCAGGCCAGAACCCTCAAGGAAAGTGGCGAGATCGACGTCGCGCCCAAATGCGCGAAGTTCGGCAACGCGTGCGGGGAGGGTGGCGGGGACAGCCTCCCGGATATTCGCCAGGACTCGTTCCTGCGCGATTCGGTCGAGTTCCATGTGGCAACCGGTGGGGAGGAACGGGAACCCTCCCTGGATCTGACGGACCAGATCGCTCCGTGACCCGCCGAGAAGTGCCTGGAAGCGCCGGTCGAACCGGAACTCCCGCCGGTGCTGACCGACAAAGTCCAGGACGAGGCAGTGGGTCTTGCCGGCGTGCAACCGGAGGCCTCGCCCGAGTTGCTGCAGGAAGAGGACGGGACTGTCGGTCGGTCGGAGCATCAGGAGGGTGTCAACCGTAGGGACGTCTACACCTTCGTTGAAGAGGTCGACTGAGAAGACCACGTTGATCCGGCAATCTCGCAGATCTCGAAGGGAGGCAGTTCGTTCGGCACCAGGTGTGTCTGACCAGATGGCGACCGACGGGATCCCGGCTTCGGAAAACTTCCGGGCCATGTACCGGGCGTGGTCGATGCTGACGCAGAACCCCAATGCCCGCATCGCGGTGACATCGGCCGAACGGCGACGAACCTGGCTGATGACGAG
>CANFGH010000090.1 GCA_947446285.1 Chloroflexota bacterium | reverse complement strand
TCATCTACCTCCTGGGTGGCGAGGCGACCATCGCCGCAACCGGGCACGGCATCGACTGGGGCCGGTTGCACGGTGGCGGGTTCCGGGGATCGATGATCCGGTTCTGGGCGGAGATCCCGACGGTGATGGTGTCATTTGGGCAACCGTATCTGCTGAACGACGCACCGCAACTGGGGACATACGTGAATGCCTACACGGTGCAGGCGCCCTGGCAACGCGCGGTGGCACGGAAACTCCTCGGGCAAGAGGCATGGGAGGGCGTATCGCCAGTCGATCCGTTCTGCGGTGGCCCATCGGCGCGGTTCAGTGGGCCGTTGCCGGTGAAGCGGTAGGTGGAGTGGGGCGCGGTCACGGTACGTCGTCGGGAGAGGTGATCACGCCGCGAAGGGGGCACCGGCGACACCTGACCGGGCGATACCGGATCCAGGGACCGTCGCACACGCATCGGCGACCGGCAGACTGGTATGCGCGACGCACCCGCGTCTCGAACTCGCGTTGCGCCATCTCCTCGCGCCATGCCAGTGACGCCCGCCACCACTCTGGGGGAGGGCCGACCGGCCGGCCTCGCGCGTCGCGTTCGATCATCGTTCCCTCCCGTCGTGCACGTGTCTGCCACCCATTCACAAAGGTCGGCGAACTCGGCACTTGTGACACGCGCCACCAATGACGTGTCTGGGCTTCATCTCCCGGTCTACTTGGGATACGCCACCCGCAGGCAAATCGTGAGCAGGCACGTCCCGGGCAGATCCCGGCAACCATGCCCGCGAACCAGGCGGGAACGTGCCACCCCGCACCAGTCAGGGATGCGCCATCAGGAATGAGACGGTGCGCGATAGGATGGCATCGGCCTCGCCACCGCCAGTCGAAAGGAGATAGTGGCCCCCACCGTCCAGGATCATGCCCTCGGCAGCCACCCCGGCATCGCGCAGGGCGGACAGGTAGGCCTCCCCCTGCGCCACCGGCACCACATCATCGGACCGGCTATGGATCACCAAAGTGGGCGGATGCGCCGCCGTGACGTGGAACCGCGCCGAATAGCGGGCGTGTCTCGCCACCTCGCGGTCAGGCATGCCAAGGGCGATCAGGGCGCGGTCGAGACCGAATGGTGGCCGGTAGTCGCCAGTCTCCAACCGGTTGCGCAGGTCCAGGAGGTCGACGGGAGGTCCCATCAGGACAACTGCGCCGATGGTGCCCGCGCCGGTGTCCTGCACCACCCGCAGGGCATGGATGGCGCTGTAACTGCCGGCCAGGATTGCCGGGCGCGTTTGCATCGGTCGTGATTCCGCATGGTGGTCGGCCGGATCGGCCGCGCCAAGTGAGGCAAGCAGGAGGCGCAGGATCCGGATCTCGCGTTCGATGGCGAACGTGTACGGCGGACCGTAGGCAATCACCTCGAACCCGGCCGACGCCAGAGGTATCGACGCACAGTCCCACTGCGATGCCGGACCGGGGTAGACCACCAGGAGGGGGCGTCGCACGACGGGTTGCGATGCGTCGGTGGCGGCGTCGGTGCGGTACCGGAAGATCTCCCCGGATGGCACACCCATTTGGGGGATCGTGACGTCGGACCGACGGGCGGTGGATGCGACGGGCCGTTCGCACGAAAGCGTGGCCTCGGTGGCATCCATGACGGTTTCGGGTGTGTCCGGGACGGGTATCGGCGGGGTTTCCGGGGTGAGAACCACGTCGACGCGTGTCCCGGCAGCAGCCATCCCGCTTGTGACGTCGATACCGGGTTCGAACCATGCGCGCAGGCGTCCGGTGAGTCCCGCATCCGCACGATGGATCATGGTGACCGGTGCGAACCCGGGGGCACCGATCCAGACCGGATGCCTGCCAACGGGAATGCCAGTCAGGGTCCAGGTGCCTTCGGCAAGGGTCCGGGCCTCGGTGACCGATCCGTCCGGCATGGCTACGAGGACGGTTGCACGGGGGACTGGACGTCCACCATCGTCGCGGACGGTGCCGCGCAGGGACCCGGTGTCAGCCGGCTGCATTTCCACCGGAACGACAGCCGTGAGGATGCCCGCGACGTCATGCGCGACGACATTGCGAACCGGCCAGAGTGCCTCGATACGCCCGGATGCATCCCACGCCACCGGTACGGCGACGGACAGGAACGCACTGGCAGCCAGTGCCAAGCGCCACGTTTGGTTGGGCATGACTGGATGGCGCATGATCCTGACTGATCGAAGCGTACGTCAATCAGCGCCTTGGGGTGGCTTTCTCCCCTCTCCCGCTGGGTGAACGGTGAAGATGGCGGGTATGGAGATATGGGCCGGCCAGGGCGCCGACGCTTCCAGGGTGAGGTTCGTGGACCCCCGCCGACGGTCTTGGGGCGCCGGAGAGACCTGCCTGATCCGGACAGTTTTTGGTCGCTGCCCAAACTCCCTCTTGGAGGATGGGCAGGGAATGGAAGCCACTGGGAGTAGGGTGGTCAATTTCCGGTGCGGGTGAACGGGACCGGCATCCCGCACGAGAAGTGAATGTGAAGTAGCCTGTGCGCTAGGGTGCCGATGGGTGGCAGGACGGCCAGCCGCATGCCCGAAGGAGATCTGGCGATGCGTCTGGGGTACTTCAACATGCCGCTTCACCCGCCCGGTACCGACCTGGCGGTCTCCCTGGCCGGCGACCTCGAACAGATCGAGGCTCTCGATGCCCTCGGATTTTCGGAGGCATGGATTGGTGAACACTTCACGTCGGAATGGGAGAACATCCCCTGCCCCGACCTGTTCATTGCCCAGGCCCTGGGCCGGACGACACATATCAATCTCGGCACGGGTGTCTCCTGCCTGCCGAACCACAATCCGCTGATGCTTGCGCAACGGATCGGGCAGCTTGACCAGATGGCACGTGGACGCTTTGCGTGGGGTGTCGGGTCGGGTGGGTTTCCGGGCGACTTCGAGCTTTTCGGCATAGATACCGAACGCCTTGAGCAAAGGGCGCTGACGCGTGAAATTCTGGATACCGTCCTCGCCCTCTGGGATGACCCCAAGCCTGCCGAACACGTCCACGGCCGGTGGCATTTCCGCGTGCCGGAACCGCAGGTCGACATCGGGTTGAGCCTGCACCTCCGCCCGTATACGCGCCCGCACCCGCCAATCGCGGTCGCCGGGGTCGGGCCGAGGTCGGACATGCTGACCCTTGCCGGAGAACGCGGGTGGATCCCGATGAGCATCAACATCGTGCCGACCAAGACCCTCATCGCCCAGTGGGACACGTACTCGGGTGCCGGGGCGCGCGTGGGGCGCCCTGCTGACCGCGCGAACTGGCGCATTTGCCGCGACGTCTTTGTGGGCAAGACCACGGCGCAGGCGCGCGAGGCGGTCATCGACGGCGTCATCGGGCGCGATTGGCGCGACTACTTCCTGCCGTTGCTGCGCAAGGGGCGCAACATGATCGCCCCGAAGATTGACCCGGCGATGCCTGATGAAGCGGTGACCATCGAGTACCTCTGCGACAATCTCTGGATTGTCGGCGATGTCGACGAAGTCACCCGCCAGTTGCGTTCCCTCTACGACGATGTCGGCGGGTTCGGCACGCTGTTGGTCATCGGCCACGAGGGTAGCCCGCATGGCGACTGGGGACAGTCTATGCGCCTACTCGCCGAGGAGGTCGCTCCGCGCATCCCTAGTGTGGCCTGAGGCACACCTGATCCCGTGTACTCACGTGTGGCCGGAGGTTCAGGCGCCCACGTAATCACATCTTCCCCGGGGTGAGGTGTCGGTCTTGTCTTGCGATTCTTGTACGCTTCGGCGGGTTTGTCCCGGTGGATGTCACCGCGGCAATACCCCGAGAGGTACATCAAATGAACCCGCAAGCACAATCCGCGGTCACCGAGGCACTCCACCACGCAATCGCCACCTTGGGCGAGACCGGGCTGCAAGTTGCGGCCATCCACCAGGGCGAGGTCGTCGTTGACACGTTCGCGGGTATTGCCGATCCGGCGACGGGCCGTCCCGTCGATGCCAACACCCTCTTCACGGTGTGGTCGATGTCAAAAGGGGTCACCGCCACGGTCGTGCACCGGTTGGTGGAACGGGGCGTCCTGGCCTACGATGAACCCTTGGCCCGGTGGTGGCCGGCATTCGGGGCGCACGGCAAGGGGAACATCACGGTGCGCCATGCGCTTTCGCACCGGGCTGGCCTGAAGGACTTCAAGGCCCTGCCGTCCGAAGCGATGCCAAGCCTGCACGCCACGGGGCGCAACCTGGAGGAATCGGTACCTGACTGGGCGCCGGGCGCATCAATGGGCTATCACGGCCTGACCTTCGGGACGCTTCTCGGTCGCGTCGTGGAGGAGGCAACCGGCCACGCCTTCGCCGATGTCGTGCGTGCCGAAGTGACCGGTCCACTCGGGCTTCACGACCTCCATTGCGGGGTGCCCAATGACCCGTCGGTGACCGACCGGATTGCCACACTGCACGTTGCCGGAGACCCATCGCCATCCCTGGGCTACGCGGGGATCACCTCCGAGGAACGGGCAAGCCTGACCAATCGGGCAACGATCGCCAATGACCCCATCACACGTGCCACGTGCATTCCAGCGGCGGGCATGATCGCCAGTGCGCGGGACTTCGTGCGCCACTACGGGGCAATGCGTGAGGCGGGACTGGGTGGAGTGCGCCTCCTGACGCCGGAAACCATTGCCGGTGCAACGGTGCCGTACTTCGGCGCGGATGGTGCGACCGTCGAATGGATTGGCCGCATGGGTCTGGGGTACATCATCGGCGGGTCACCCCATCTGCAATGCGGTGTGGTGATCCCGTCGCCGTGGCCCGATTCGTTCGGACACACCGGTCTGGGTGGATCACTCTCCATGTATAGCCCGTCGCGAGACCTGGCCGTGGCGCTCACGAAGAATGCCTTGATGCCCGGTCGACTCGAGTGCCATACGTGGGACCTCGTGATGCGCGCCTTGTGCAACGCCCTTGGGATTCCCTACGAGGCGTGACACCGCCACCCTGTTGCCGTGGATGCGGAACCGGTCGCACACCCCAGGGAAGCCATCCGTGGAGAGGGCTCCCAGGATGAGTGTCGTGAACACCCGACGATGTTCGCGGTGGATGACCCACCGTGCATGGTGCCGGATCAGGTCGTGCACCTCGGTGTAGCCATCCACGTGAGGGCTCCCAGGACGTGGTCCTTGGACACCGCACGTACGTCAATGCGGGCGGGGATGCCCGCGGATTACGGTAAACCCTAACCCGTCGGAATCCCGGTCGTGCAAAAGCCGGCTCCTCGTTTGCTGCCGATGCGGGTAAGGATTGGCCCCCGTCTCATCACCCATCCCCATCGCCCCCGGATGAAAATACGCTTCGCTTGGCCATCCCCATCGCCCCTGATGAGAATACGCATCACTCCCCTCCCCCGTTGCGACGGGAGAGGGGAGTGATGCGCCTGTTTCCCTATCCCACCATCTCGTGCAACACGTCGGTTGCGCGGTTCAGGAGTTCGTCGAGGTCGGCGCGTTCGATCACCAAGGGTGGTGCAAAGGCCACGTACTCGTCCCCGCACCGCGCAATGAAGCCGTGCTTGCGCGCGATGGCCTCGAACTTCTTGGCCGGCTTTGTCGACTTCGGGTAGCGCACCCGGTCGAACTCGAATCCTTGCAAGAGGCCACCGCCACGGACATCGCAAATGACATCCGGGAACTCGCGTTGCAGGGCTTGCAACCGGCCGCGCACGTACGCCCCCTGCGCCTTGGCGTTGCCGGGCAGGTCGCGCTCCTCCATCTCGTCGATGGCAGCGCACCCGGCGGCTGAGGCAACCGGGTTCCCCGCGAAGGTGTGGCCGTGGTGGAACTCGCGCCGGTCGGCGGGGTCGCCAAGGAAGGCTTCCCACACGTGCCCGGCGATGATCACCGCGCTGACCGGCACGTAGCCTCCGCCCATTCCCTTGCCACAGCAGAGGAGGTCTGGCGCCACGCCGTAGAAGTTTGCTCCGAACCACTCGCCCAGGCGCCCGAACCCGGTGATGATTTCATCGTAGATCAGCAGCACGTGGTGCTTGTCACAGAGTTCGCGCAGGCGACGGTAGTAACTCGCCATCGGCACGACAAACCCGGCGGCACTGATCGACATCGGTTCGACGATGATCGCCGCGACGGTCTCGGGATCCTCGTTCTCGATCATCCGGCCCACCATGTTGGCGGCCATCAATCCGGCGGCCTCGGCGGCTTCGTCTGCCGGAAGGTGCGCGAACGCTTCCATGTAGGTG
This sequence comes from Chloroflexota bacterium, assembly GCA_947446285.1. GTDB lineage: Bacteria > Chloroflexota > UBA11872 > UBA12225 > UBA12225 > UBA12225. The sequence goes on along the minus strand of CANFGH010000090.1, from coordinate 6,494 downwards.
TGGGGTTGATGGTGGTGCAGGAACCCGGGCACGAGGGGTTCGAAGACACTCTTGCGTTCCCAACCGCCAGTGGCCGAGAGGGACCCCATGGTGGCGCCGTGGTACCCACCGTAGCGGGCAATCACCTTGTACTTGCGCGGGTGCCCGGCCTGCTTCCAGTACTGTCGGGCGAGCTTCAGGGCGGCCTCGGTCGCTTCGGACCCGCCGGAAAGGATCTTGATTCCCGGGCCATGCCGGCCCTGCATCGCTTCCGGCGCGAGGCGTCGCAGGCGCGAGGCAAGGTCAAGGGCGGGGATGGAGGTCCCGTGCAACGGTGGCGCGAAATGCAGGGTGCGTAACTGCCGTTCGATCGCTTCGATGACCTTGGTGTTGCCGTACCCGAGACTGGCCACGAAGACCCCCGAGAGGCCGTCGATGTACCAGTGGCCATCGGTATCGCGCAGTCGCACGCCATCGGCCTGGTCAAAGATCCACGGTGCCTCGGCAAACTGCGTCATCTGCCGGAAGTCGAGGATGTGGTGACGCAACAGGTCGCCATCAGTCGACGGATCCATGATCCCGGCGTCAATCTGGCGATGTGTGGTGCCGTGATCGGCCGTGCCGTTGTTGGTGGTCATGATCGTTGCGCCCTCCTCGGACCCTTGTCCATGGCAATGCCGGGATGGTAGCCCACGTGCACCGGGTTGTCAGGGAGTACGCATACGGACCGTGCGGAAGATGGAGGGAAGCGCAGACAAAAAAGGGGGTGGTGGGGCGAAGCGTCTACAAAAAAGGGCAATCGGGAGTCGAGGGCCAGAACCGCGCCGGACCCCTAGCCCCACCCCGTCGCCACCTGACTTATAGACGCTTCGCTTACCCCACCCCGTTGCCACCTGAACCACATACGCTTCGCTGCCGGTCAGCTCCCTTCGAAGTAGTCACCATCAATCCGGCGCACCACGTGCGTCTCGACAATCCTCACCCCAACATCGTGGTCGATCATGAAATTGACCAGTTGCCTGCCACCGATCAGGACGATGCGTGTGCTGATCGTTCGCACGTAATCGCGGGCATCCGCGGTGAACTCGGACGTGGTGATGATGACGCCCTTGTCGGCCTTGTGGCCCTGCATTGCTCCGGCGAACTCCTGGACCGTCGGCCTGCCGACATTGCCCGACCACCGCTTTGCCTGGAGATAGACCGCATCCAGTCCCAGTTTGTCCTCGGTGATGATCCCGTCAATGCCTCCGTCACCCGACTTGCCGGTCACGCGTCCGGCGGAAGTCGATGCGCCCCCGTACCCCATTGCCCGCAGGAGATCGACGACAAGCCGTTCAAAAAATGCCGGTGAACACTGCAAGACATGTTCAAGCAACTCGGTGGCGAGATGTGCGCGGAGGTCCCTGGAGGCATCCGCTATGACTTCTTCGGGCGTCTGGGTCGCGACCGGGGCGACTTCTATGGGCGATGGAACCGTTGGGGTAGACGCCACATCTGAAGTTGGTGTCGACTTTGACTTGAACACCGCAAATGCCGGGAACTGATTCAGGAACGCCACGTCAATATGGGCCGGTGGCTTTGCAAGCACGGCCTTGCCTGCATCAGTGATCCGGAAGTGGGCACGGCGTGTGGGTTCGATCAATCCGGCCTGTTTTAGGTAGGTCTGCGCCCACGATACGCGGTTGTCCAGTTCCCCTTGACGGCCACTTGGAAGGCGTTCGGCACGATCTTGATCGGACATCGCGAACCGCACGGCCATCGCTTCGATGGTGTCGCGGTTCGACCGCTCATCACCGCCCCCCGCAAACTGGAGAACCGGCAGGAGAAACGCCTGGTACTTGGGTACGGCCATGTGCGACAGGTTACCCGAGATGTTCGCGAACCGGTTCCTCATTAACCTGATCCGTAGAGGGAATCGGGGTTGGATCCATTGCCTCCATTGCTAGTTTCCTGCACATTACTAACTTTTTGCAGCTTGCACGGTTGACGCCGGGCCTACTTGCCAATAATCTGGTTTTGCCTGCATGAGGTGACCGGTTGGCACAAGGGAGACCCCATCGGATGGGTTGTCCATGCAAAGGGGCGATTCGCCGGTCTGATGCAGGCGAGGAGTGAGGGGCATGTCCGAAGCAAGTAGTGGTCCGACGCCGGTGGGTGCAGGACTTGATGCCAAGAGCAGTGGTGGGGGTACCGGGCGAAGCAAATATCAATCGGGGGCGATGGGGGGCGGAGTGTCGGTGTCACGCCTGACACGGCGCACGTGGCACATGGTGGCCGTTGCCGGTGCGTCGGCAGCCGGGATGATCCTGGCTGCCTGTGGAGGCGATGCCCCGGCAGCGGCGCCAACGGCGGCTGCCAAGGCCGAGCCAACCAAGGCACCGGCAGCGCCCGCACCGACTGCCGCACAGGCGGCGGCAACGGCCGCTCCGGCACCCACAGTTGCCCCGGCGGCGGCCAAGGCCCCCGTGGAGATCACCTACCAGACCTTCTTCCCGCAACAGCGTCTGGACCTTCTGGCGGGGAGTTTCAAGATCTTTGCCGAGAAGAACCCGTCCATCAAGGCGAACGTCGTCTTCGATGCCGACCACCGGGCCAAGTTGGCCACCCAGATGGCGGCCGACAGTGCGCCCGACACCTTCATCCACGACGTCTGGAGTGCTGCCAAGTACTACGAGGCCGGAGGCATCCTGGACCTGACGTCCCGGTTCGCCGTCGACAAGATCGATCTGGCGCGCGACTACTCGCTGATCGGCATCGAACAGTGGTGTGGCAAGTCGTATGCCGTGCCGTTCTACGTTACCTCGATGCTGCTGGCGTACAACAAGGACCTGCTCAAGAAGTTTGGTGCGCCTGACCCATGGGAAAAGTGGAATGGGCAGTGGACGTGGGACGACTTCCTTTCTGTCGCCAAGCAGGTCACCAAGGCACCGGGTGCCGACAGTCCCACGGGATCGTGGGGGTTGGTCATGGACGGCAACGGCATCGACAACATCGACCGCAACTTGCAGGTATGGATGACGTCAAACGGGGGCGAGACCTACGACGTTCCGAACATGAAGTACACCCTGGACGACCCGAAGTCGATCGAGGCAATGGACTTCCTGGTGAAACTGATCAATGAGCAGAAGGTCATGGCTGGCCCTGACGACTGGAAGAAGCTGACGGACACGCTTGGCACTGCCGACCCGTTCGCGGCGGGTGCGGTCGCCTTCCGTCAGGAATCAACCGGTCGGTTGTCGGTGTACTCACAGCAGGTGGGGGACAAGTTCGAGTGGGATGTGGTGCCCTTCCCATCCGGCAAGGGATCGAAGTTCATCGGCCACTCCGACGCTGACGTGACGAACGTGGCGGCGAAGGGGAAGAACCTTGACGCGGCGTATACCTTCGCGAAGTTCCTCGGCGGTGAGGAGACGCAGGGAGCACTGGCGCAGAACAAGCTGCTCATCCCCGCCCTGAAAAAGGCAGCCGACGATACTGCGACCTTCCTGAAGCCACCGCCGAAGCACTTGCAGGCGTTCGTGGAACCGTTGCGGTCTGGTCAGTTCCGCACAAGCTTCTACCACTACAACGGCTTGGAGGCATTGCGCGTTCAGAACGAGCAACTCAAGCGCGCGGTCATGAAGGAAACGACCGTCAAGGAAGCGATGCTCGAGGCAAACCGGGCCGCGAATGCGCAGGTCAAGTTCGGGTCATGCCGTCAGACCGTGACGTGGAAGGCGCGGGGCTAGGCGAGGTCTTCCTGCAACAAGCAGCCTGACCGGCACGAAACCTCCGTATCCCCAAATCCGCTCCCCCTTCCGGCATCGGTGAGTACCACCGGGTGTCCGGTCGGGGGGTGGCGCCATTCGTCTGCGGGAATGACGTTCACTTGAAATGAGACCCGACCCGCAGCGCCTTGCGGTTATGGATCAGGCGTGACGTGCCTCGCGGAGTTGCGGGCAGGGATGCCCGCCGACCGGTCGGTTGGGCCTGCACCGATCATCGGTTCACTTGAAACTGGTCTCCCAATCGACTTCGTCGCTCAGTGGGTGGTTGGCGAAATCGGTCTCGCTGATTGGTGCTGACGTAGCATCGTTTGGCGAGGGGACGGGCCACAAGGCGTTCGTGCGGGTATCTTCGCTGGGCACGAAACGGCGGGGGCCGTCATGCACCGGAAGGAGTTGCAGTCATGCGAATTGAATCCGTGGAAAGCCATGCCATCGGCGGGACGCAGGTGGTGCGGATTGTCACCGAAAGCGGCATCGTGGGATGGGGTCAGACTGCCTGTTGGGCCTACCCCGAGGCGGTCGATGCCGTCGTCCAGAAATTTGCTACCTACCTCGTCGGACAGGATCCGCGACGGATCGAACACCACTGGAACTACCTCTACCGCATGGGACCGTTCCGCGGATCCGTCCTGTCCGGGGCGGTCAGTGCCGTCGACCTCGCCCTGTGGGACATCAAGGGCAAGCATTTCGGCGTCCCAGTCTGGGAACTGCTTGGCGGGAAGTCACGCGACAAGGTGCGCCTGTATCTCCTCATGGGTGGTGACACGCCAGAATCCGCGGCCGCGAACGCCCGTGCCGCGGTCGATGACGGCTTTACCGCCATCAAGTTCGACCCGATTCCGCATGGCTTCGGTGACATGACCCTGCACGCCCTTGTTGCCGGGGTCGAGGCCAATGTGGAGGCGGCCCGCGACGCCGTCGGTGGGCGCGCCGACATCATCCTCGAACTCCACCGCAAACTGACGCCCCTGCAAGCCATCCCGGTGGCCGAGGCGGTGCGACGCTTCCAACCCCTCTTCATCGAGGATCCCATCCAGATCGACAGCATCCAGTCGCAGGGCGAGATCTCCAAGCGGATCAATGCACCGTTTGCGAACGGCGAACGCCTGCACACCATCTGGGAGTTCCGCGAACTCCTGGTCGCGGGCGGAACGCAGTTCGTGCGGCCCGACGTCGGTCTGGCCGGTGGGCTGACGCACGTCAAGAAGATCGCCGCCATCGCGGAGTCGTTCCACGCTGCCGTGGTGACCCACAACTTCCTGACGCCGTTGCTGACCGCCGCGTCGATCCACCTCGACGTGTCGATCCCGAACTTCGTGGCGCAGGAATATTCCAAGGGCGACGAAGGCCCGATGGCACGCGCCTATCCGGGGACCCTCAAGCGCGACGGCGGCTACATCCACGCACCGGATGCACCGGGACTGGGTGTGGAGGTCGACCTCGCCATCCTGCCGGAGGTGGGGCGCACGCTGCTGAACCCGTTGCGCAATCCACTCCGCGATGATGGATCAGTCCTCTACGCCGTCTAGGTTCCCGCACGAGCCCCGGTCACGTCCCACGGGATATGACCGGGGCCACCGTGTTCCGGTTGATCCTCTCAGGACGACCTCGCCACTTGCATTCGAGAATCTGCTTCACCACGCGATACATTTTGCGGTTTTGAAAAACTTCGTAGTACCCCATTCATCATTTTGTGACATGAAAAAGCGTATGATTGCGAAAGTGCCGATGACGTATCGGCGCACGGGGGATAGTTCACAATCCTTCCTCATGTCATCGCGTGGATCGCGCGACCATTCGGTTGATTGATGCCCGCCGTGCCGATACCACCGGACACGATTGCGAGAAAGCGAGACTCCCATGGTCACCAAGCGCGAACACGAACTCGACCTTGCCGCCGCCGAGCACCACCGCAAGGCCGCCCACCACTTCACCATCGCCGCACATGAGCACACCAAGGCCGCCGAAGCCGATTCGCACGACGATCATGTCGGCGCCGCCCATCATGCCCATCTTGCGTACGGTCATCAGATCGAAGGCATCCGCCATGCGGAGATCGCCGCCGTCGACGAGGAAAAGGCTGATCCCGAGGACGAGGATCACGGTCACGCTGCCCACACCCACGCCGCCGCGCACTGACCACGCAACGAAGTGACGGCCTCGATCCTGGCCGTCACGCCGTAGGGGTTTCGGACCCTGTGCACGACCCTCGGACCTTTGGGAACGAGGGTCGTTCCATCTCATGTTGACTTGCCTTGTGCCTTGCGTCAGTCGTCACCGCCAGACCGGTCGGCCCGGCGGACCTATCCGGCCGCCACCGGGGCGCCGATGCGGGCATCCTGGCGCATCTGCGATTTCATGAGATTGGCGTAGGCGCCATCTCGGGACATCAGGTCGGCGTGCGTGCCAACCTCGGCGATGCGTCCGGCGTGGAGGACCACGATGCGGTCGGCGTTACGGATGGTCGAGAGCCGATGCGCGATGATCAGGACGGCGCGACCTGCCGACGCCGCCACCAACGCATCCCGGACGGAGGCCTCGTTCGCGGCATCAAGGTGCGAGGTCGCCTCATCGAGGATCAGGATCGGTGTCTCACGCAGGAGGGCGCGCGCCAGGGCAAGGCGCTGACGTTGCCCGCCAGAGAGTGACGCGCCCCGTTCCTCGAGTCGCGTGTCGTACCCGTCGGGCAGGGCCTCGATGAACTGGTGCGCTTGCGCGCGGCGGCAGGCGGCCTCAACATCGGCGTCG
>CANFGH010000089.1 GCA_947446285.1 Chloroflexota bacterium | reverse complement strand
GTCGTCCGGGTTGAGACTGAACATCACCTGCCGCCAAGTCTCCGTGACCGCCTGCTTGAGGAACTCGAGGCCAGCGACGCAATTACCGACGCCCGCAGTGCGCCGTTGGGGCGCCGAGACCTGATGGCGCTCGCCTCGGTTGATCGTCCCGATCTCAAGTACCCGCCCTTTGTGCCGCGGATCCCGCCGGCACTGGCGCCAGGAGAGGACATCTTCGCGGCAATCAAGCGGCGCGACATCCTTCTTCACCACCCTTTCGATTCGTTCGCCCCGGTCGTCCAGTTCATCGAAGCCGCCGCTGCGGACCCGGATGTCCTTGCAATCAAGCAGACGCTTTACCGCGTTGGCAAGAATTCGCCCATTGTCCAGGCGCTTGTCAGGGCAAGGCAGAATGACAAGCAGGTAGCCGTCCTCGTCGAGCTCAAGGCCCGCGGTGACGAGGAAAACAACATCGAGTGGGCCCAGGCACTCGAAAGCGAAGGCGTCCACGTCGCCTACGGCCTGATGGGGCTGAAGACGCACTGCAAGACCACCTTGGTTGTGCGTCGCGAACCGGACGGTTTGAGGCGATACGTCCATCTTGCGACTGGCAACTACAACGCTACCACTGCACGCATGTACACGGATATCGGCTACTTCACGTGCCGTCCTGAAATCGGTGCGGACATGACCGACCTGTTCAACACACTTACCGGATACTCCCGCAAGGATCAGTACCGCGCCCTGCTCGTCTCACCGCGGTCCTGGCGCCGGCGCCTGGTGGAACTCATCGACAGGGAAATGTCATGGCAGGCGCGGGGCGAGGCCGGGCGCATCGTGATCAAGGTGAACGGCCTTACCGACCCGCGCATCATCGATCTTCTCTACCGCGCCTCGAACGCGGGAGTATCGATTGATCTCCTCGTCCGCGGCATGTGCTGCCTTCGGCCCGGCGTCAAGGGATTGTCTGAAAACATCCGTGTCACGAGTGTGGTGGGCCGCTTTCTCGAACACAGCCGCATCTTCTACTTCCGGAATGGTGGAAACGAAGAGACGTTTCTCGGCAGTGCGGACCTGATGCCACGCAACCTTGACCGTCGGATCGAGGTGGTCTTCCCGGTCCTTGATGAAGGTTGGCGGTCCTACCTGAGAGACCACGTGCTACGCCTGTACCTCCGGGATACCGCTCGGGCGCGGGCACTCAAACCCGATGGCTCGTACGTGCGCCTCTCACCAAAGCGGAAGGGCGAATTGTCCGTCGACGCCCAGCAAGCACTGCTCGCGGCCGCGCGTTCAGGGGCATAGCCCGCCCGCGATTGCACACGTTCCGGGACCTACGAGGCCCGACCGGCAAGACGTCAGCGATCCGGTCTCGGCCTCAGTGCGTCCTGCGTGGCAAGCCAGGCCACTGGGTCACCAGTGTCGTGACGGGTGCCGGAGACGACCGTTGCGAGATACGGCTCATCGGCGCACAGGCGTCCCTGCGCGGAAGTCAGTTGGATCTCACCCCTCTCCTTGCGACCCAGTCGGTAATCGTCCTCAAGGATTTCAAACAGCCGAGGGGTCATCGCGTGGATCCCGAACCATGACAGGTACGTTCCCGCAGGCAATCCCGAAACGCGGAGGCGCAACCTCGCGGTCTCAACGTCCGGCTTCTCCACGATTTCCGAGACGGCATACGTCCCGTGGTCGTCCTCAAGTTCCACCGCGGCAACGGTGCCGAACCCACCTATGTCGGCCTCGGGAGTAACAGCCACCCCAGACGTTGCCATCCCATGCCGGGCAAACGTATCCAGTACCTGACCCGCGCAGGTCACCGGTGCGTCAGTCGCATACACGTGGTCCCCAAGAACGACGAGGACCGGTTCGTCAACCGTGAAATCGCGCCCGCACCAGACCGCGTGGCCAAACCCGAGTGGCTCCCGTTGCGTCGCAAAGCCAACGCGAACTTCGCGGATATCCGCGTCGAAACCAGTCCGGGCGAGCGCATCGAAGTATCGGCGATACACCTGGTCATCTCCCGGTCCCGTCACCAGGCACACCTCGGTGATTCCCGCCCGTTGCAGTTCTGCGAGGATCAAGCCGATGACCGGTCTTGCGACTCCATCCTGATCAATGAGCGGAAAGAGCGCCTTGGGAATTGCGAGGCTCGCCGGCCACAGCCGTGAAGCCCTTCCCGCCAGAGGCACGATTGCCCTTCGCGGACGGTATCCGCGCCATCGGCCAGGTGAGGACGAGTCGATCGCAATCATCATTCAGTTCCAAGATCGGTGATCTCTGGACCGTGCATTCCTCGCAGATCCCGACAACGGCCCTTCAACGCACGCAGGCGATCGTGAAGGGTGATCAGGATCGTTCCACCGCATACCCAGCGTCTGTCCAAGCGTCAAGACCACCACTCAGTGCGCACACGTCGCGCACTCCCGCTTGGGAAAGGAGGAACGCCCCACGGGCGCTCGTGTGTTCTGATGGTCAAGTGCAATAGAAGATTGCGAGTGTCCCGTTCGCCAATCGCCGGCGTGCCTCAGCGGGATCGCGCTCGATATCTGCTACCGGAAGGCTAATCGCACCCTTCGCATGACCCGCCGCAAAGTACTCCGCACCACGGGTGTCATAGAGGGTGGCCTTCCCCGCCCCGACCCGCGTATACGCATCGAGTGCGGTCACGCGGGTCACCTCATCGTCGCTCTTGGGGGCAGTGTTCACGGCGCGAGACACACTCGATCCTTCACTCGGGTCACGGACCGACACACCGCATCCCACGACCCATGGTCCGAGGACACCTGCAATGACGAGCGATCGCCGGGTGCGTTGCATCGTCGCTTACTCGTCCGATCGCGATCCATCGGACATGCGCTCAGGGATGATGTACCCGGCACCGGGGACCGTTCGCACATAGACCGGTGACTGCGGATCATTCTCGATCTTCTGGCGAAGTCGGTGGACGTGGACCTTCACAAGATCCTCATTCCCGGATCCGACGTATCCCCAGACATGCTCGACAATCGCGGCACTGGCGAGGACCCGGCCCTGGTTTCGGAGCAGGAACACCATGATCTTGTATTCCAATGGGGTCAAGTGGATGACCTCGCCACGGCGCGTCATGGTCCTGGTCCGCAAATCCAGATGCAAATCGCTCGACCGAAGGTCTTCCGGCTCAGACGGGGCCACTCCGATCGCATTTGCGTTCGCACGGCGCAACACCGCCTTCACGCGAGCGACCAATTGCCTAGGTGAGAAGGGCTTCGTCACATAATCATCAGCGCCGAGACCAAGCGCCCGGATGATGTCTACCTCTTCAGCGCGTGCGGTCAGCATGACCACAGGAACCGTCGATGCCTCGCGAATGCGTCGGCATACCTCAAGTCCGTCAATCCCTGGCATGTTGATATCAAGAATGACCAGGATTGGCGGGTCAGTTTGGAACTGTCGCCAAGCACTCTCGCCATCGAACGCCGCAACAATTGAAAACCCCTCGCGTTGTAGGACGTACGTCAGGACCTCCACGAGGTCTCGGTCATCGTCGACAAGAAGCAGTCGCATGCTTCTAAGGTACGCGCAGTACGACCAGTCTTGCCACAGAAACTGCCGAACCTGCGTGCGATTGCCATCACGCCTCGCCCAAGGTGACCCAAACGGTTGTCCCACGCCCATGATCACTGTCAATCCCGACCTGACCACCGTGGGCCTCAATAATTGCCCGGGTAATCGCGAGGCCAAGGCCGGTTCCAGGAGCGGCAAGCACGGCTGATGAAGCCCGAAAATGTCTCTCAAACACGGCAGCTTGTTCAGGAAACGGTATCCCGGGGCCGTTATCCGACACGGACACTCGCACGGTCGAAGAACGCCCGGAGACCGAGGAACCCTCCCGAGCAAGGCAGATTGTGACGGTATCCCCGCCGGGTCCGTACTTGGACGCGTTGCTTAGCAAGTTTGCGAACACCTGGCCGAGGCGTCGCTCGTCTCCCCAAACCAGCGTTCCGTGACCGGCAGCCGTGGTCGTGTCGCGCGACGATCCCCCCGGAGGATCCGAGACGACGATCCTTGAAACCTGTCCTTTCTCCTCGAAGAGTGGTGCGACGGTCGCGAGTGCCTGGTCAATGACATCCTCCAGGTTGACCCTGCCCATGCGGACTGAAAATCGACCAGCCCTCAGGCTTCCGGCATCAAGCACATTTTCGACGAGGGTGTGAAGGCGTACGACTGCCCGTGCGACACGTCCGATATTCGCTCGAACTTCCGCCACCGGCATGTGTCCGAGGTCGTCGGTCATGACTTCGACAATTGCGACCAGAGAAGACAGTGGCGTTCGGATTTCGTGCGCGACCGAGAACAGGTATTCATCTTTCAGCGTATTTAGTTCTTGGAGTTTCGAATACGTCGACGCGATGCTCGCACGCATTTCGTCCATCTGCTCGGCAAGACGGCCAACCTCATCGCGGGACGATGCACCGGGGATCGGCGTCACAAAATCGCCACTACTCATCCGTTCGGCACTGATCGCCAGCCTCCTCAGTGGCACCGAAAGGACGACCGAGCCGAGTGACGCCAAAACGAGCGCGGCGATTGCGACCGCCCCCATCACCGGCACATAGACACCAAGGATTTGCGCACGTGCATCGAGAATAGACTGCATCGGGTTCCCAACCCCGTACATGCCGATCGCCCGTCCCTCGAAATCGACGAGGGGCACCCATCTCGCCCGGTACTCACGTCCGCCAGGGAGGACCAGGGTCGCCTCGTACTTTGTTCCCCTGCCAATCACCGCGCGGGTCACATCTGCCGGTGCCCGCGCACCTGGCGCACCTGTGCCACCGGGCAACGTCGTAGCAAGCAGTCGGTCGCCACAATAAATGCTCGAATCGAGCCCTGTGTCGGTCTTGACCTGGCGCACGAATTCCTCGTCGAGCGGAAATCGCACCTGGATCACGCCCACGGGCAGCCGATCAGAGCCAAGTACCGGCGCACTGACTGACATCATCAGTTGACACTCAGGCATCACCGTGAGGGCACTGACAGCCGTTCCCGTCTCGAGTGCCTCGGCAGCTCCGGGAATGCCAAAGATGCGGGTGTCAACCACGGTCCGCGGCCGTGGCTTCGGTGAGCGGGCGAGGATCACGCCGGAAGCATCAGCAATGATGAGGCTGTAATAGGGCCTCAAAGTCGGCACCGGGTCGATGATCGACATCAACGACGCGACATTTCGGGTCTCGATCGCGTCTGCTGACTGTGGACGCTCGCTCAATTGACGAAGGACAAACTCGGCTTCGGCTACCCGTTGCTGGTACATCGAAGCGAACGTGAACGTCGCGATGTTCAGTCGTTCATTCGACGCCTGTTCAACAAGTCCGTCAAGGATTTGCCAGCCCGCCGCTGCCGACCCTCCGGCCCCGATAACCACCAGTGCGACAGAGAAGACCGCCAACTTGGTGCGCAGCCCGAGAGCCCCGGTGCCACGGGCCGTGCGCTTCCACACGCTCGTTGCCCAGATCGCAATCAGGCTAGGACGACCAGGCATACGCTCGGGCCCGTGCACGTCTCCAGATCGGCCGGTCTCCCGGTCTGTCCCACCTAGCGAAGCGATAGGAGACACCGCCCCAGGTCCCGGGCTCGCATGCACTCTCCACCGTGGTTCACATGTCCATCGAAAGGGACTTCATCATGCGAATGTGAGGAATGCCGTCCTCAAGGAAGACATTTCCGGCCCCGTCTACGCGGTAGCCAAGGCGATCGTAAAAGGCTTTGGCGTGAACTTGCGCATGGATCATCACCCGTGTCGATCCCCGTGCAAGGGACACTTCCTCGAGCAGCCTCATCAATCGGCCTCCCAAGCCAGTCCCACGCCACGCGGGAAGAACGGCTACGCGTCCGATCTGCGCGATCCCCTCGGGGCGCCTCACAAGGCGTGCACCCCCAATCGCATGGGCGGTACGACCATCGTCCTTGTGCCCACCGCGTGCACCTGCCAAACTCATCGGCAAAAAGCGCCCAGCTTGGGCACTCGCCCGGAGTGCTGCCCCCTGACGCGTCACCGCGACCCCGGCGGGAACCTCATCGCCCCCGACGATCATCGCGACTGCATGCACCGCACTGCGATCGTGTTCGTCGAGTTCCCTTGACACGGGAACGCCTTGTTCATCACAAAACACTGAAAGTCGAACCGCAACGAGGCCAATCCACTCGCCAGGCGTTTCGGCGAGCTTGACACGGATGGTCTCGGTAGGGGACGCATCCGTCACGTCATCTTGCTTCATTGAAGACCACTCCGGTGTACGCTAACAATCCGAGGCAAGAACCTGACCGTCCTGTGGTTCGAACTCGAGAGCCGACCGCAAATGTCACGCGGCGGCCATTCAAGAGCGACCGTGGTGGGTCGATGGTACCCACTGGCGGGCGTGGTGCTCCGCCCACGGGGGCCGGTCAGGGCGAAACCGGTCAAGGTGTTCGCGAGGACCGCACCCCTCTGGTTACCGGTCCAGGCCTCGCCGGACACGGTACCTCGGCACCCGCCCGGGACCCACTACCAAGATCACCGGGAACGCCACCCGCATACACCAGCCACTCTTCAACGACATCAGCGAGCTTCGCCACGTCGATGCCTGCACCAAGGTCTGCTCCACGCGACGCGAGTTCGATTCGCAGCGCAAACCAGATCGCGTCGGACTCGCGCTCAGAACCCCATGCCGGAACTGACGGGATCACGTCCAATGGAGGTCCGGCCTTCAAAATCCGGCCACCCGGACCAAGAAGGTACACCCGATCGGCGAGCTCAGGTACCGACTCCAAGTAGTGGGTCGTTAGGACGACCGCCGTCCCGTGCCTCGAGCGCATCTCGAGGATCAGATCAGTCAGGGTCTTCCTCCCAACCGGATCAAGTGCAGCAAACGGTTCATCAAGAACTATCAGCTTTGGACCATGATGCTCACCGTCACACAACACAAGCGCACCTGCAAGGGCCAGCCTGCGACGCTCCCCAACCGAGAGCGCGTGGACGACCCGGTCTCCCGCTTCCCAGAGCCCAAACCGGCGCAAACTCGACTCCACCAGACGCGCAACTTCCCCGCGGGAGAGACCAATGTTCACTGGAAGGAATGCGACGTCGTCCTTCACGGTCGGCCCGATCAGTTGGTCATCTGGGTTTTGAACGACGGCGGCGATGTGCGCCCGACAGTCATCCGGCAGTGAAACCGATGGATGTCCCAGCGTACGAACCGTTCCGCCAAGAGGCTTGGACAATCCAAGAATGTGATTGAGGATTGTGCTCTTCCCAGACCCGTTTGGGCCGATCAGGACCACGCACTCCCCCGGGAAGACCTCGAGACGAATATCGCCCGTCCTAATGTCTGACCCATCCTCGAAGTGATGGCGCAGGTCATCGACCTCAACTGCGGGAGTGCTGACCGCACTCCGAAATGCGTTCGCGTCGACATCGGATTTCATGCTTGTTCACACCCAGGCGCGCAAAAAGGCCTCACGAACGGTCGCTGGGCGGTCATCCTGCCATATCCCAGCCCAGGAGACGGATCCCCACCGCCGAACCAACCATGAGCGCGCACCCACACCAAAGGACCACCCCGGCGGGAAACCGGCGTGTCGCCTCTCTTCTGGTCGGTTGCATCAGACCGCGATAGCCCCTTAGGCGCAAGGCGTCCTCGTACGTATTGCTGAGATCAATCGCACGGATCACCGCCATTCCGACGATCATCCCGCCGATCTGGGGCAATCGGATCATCCGTGTGCCGGATGCATCCCAAGGGAAGTCTGAGCCACGACGGTGCCTTATCCCGCCTCGGACCTGGATCACTCTGCGGACACTTGCCAATCGGTCCCACAACGTGAAGACGGCACGGTAGGTCAGTACCAGACTGTTTCCCAGGATTGCTGGCAGCCACCGTGTCGGTCCGGCGAGCAAATCCGGAGCCGGTGTGGTCAGCATCAACAAGAGCGACGCTTCGACCGTGACCATTCCTTTCGCCAAGATGACGGCGACGACTGACCACTCCCCTTGCCAGTGTGAAAACGCATACAGCCCAACCATCGGGACCGGGAGTATCGTCGCGAGCGCAATCCGGGCAACCGGCAGGGACGCCGACCATGCAACGGCCATGAGTACCACGTAGCCGGTGAAAAGCGGCAAGGGGGACGACGAGACAGCCGTAACGCCAAACCCTGCAATTGGCATGGCCACCTTGTCCGCGGCGGACGCCCGATGGAGCCAACTCGATCCTGACGTCGCGAGATAATCAACCGAAGGAAGCCGCATTCAGTCAGCCATCCTTGCCAGTCGCCGCGCCGGACATCCCCACCAGATCCGGCCTGATCCGCGCGAGAAAGGCCACGGTGACTCCCGTGACCAATCCCTCGATAACCCAACCGATTGCGCCAAGCAGAATGGTCGCCAACGCAAACCACGTGAACGGAGTCAATCCCGCAACGACCTCGTCCGGGTGATCGCCCGCGCCCGGAAGATGAACGTCAACCAGACCCTCCGAAAGCATCGCAGCATCAAACGTCCCTGAGGCTACGTCAAAGGCCCCGGTGTGGATCGCACGTCCGGGCGCAACTCCCGAGAGCGCAATGATCGCGAGAAACACCACGGTGGAAACCGCCAGACTGACCGCCGTGGCGATCCCGCCACACAGACTCGCCCGACCACGATGCGCAAACGGTCTGAGGAGTGAAAAAACCATCCATCCGACCGCCATTTCCAACCACGTCACCATCGTATTCAATCCGATGTTCGTGATCGCCCCATCTCCTAGGAATGCCCTCACGACATTGAAGAGCAGTGACGAAATCGCGCCGAACCACGGACCCAGAATGATGCCGGCCAGCACCGTGCCATGCAGTTCATAGCCAATCGGCACGATTTCGATCGACATGACCACCACCATCAGTGCAGTCATCACGGCCGTGGCTGGGATCGACCGGGTTGCGCCAGAGCGGGACATCCAGCGCAATGCAATCGACACGAGCAACCCGGTTGCCAGGAGACCCCCGGTTGAAATCCACCACGGCAACACCCCATCACCAACCATGATGTGTGTCACCAAGCTTCTCCTTCAGTATCGCCTTGCATCAGGAGGCATCTTTCCAAGGGACACGGCCACGGGTGAAACACTGACTATTCCACCGTTCTATGGCTGAAAGTCATACACGAGGTCGTAATCGACCAGTCCAATGTCGTTCACACCCGGATCTGCAAGACCACCGACGAGCCTCCGGGCATTGCTCCCATCCGCATATGCGACCCAGACTTCAAGTTGGCCACCACGACCACCTGCGGGTGTACCCAAGCCGCTGCCCAGTCGCCTGGCATAGACAATCGTCTTGGCGTCACGTGCCCACTCCGGTTGATCATCCGCGACACCTTGCGGGACCGTGGCCTCGGGCAAGAGTGACCGCTTCTGCTTGCCGTCGATGCCGACAACCCATATCCGGCGGTTCCCCAGTGACTTCGAGACATCGTTTCCAGTGGATGCCAAGCTCGGCCCGACACTGTAGGCAATGGTTGTTCCATTGAGCGGTAACGAAGGCGCGCCCGGGGACAGTTGCTCAGACGCCTCCAAGACAACGCGTTTGACCTGCAATTGACCATTTGGCGCCGCGGTTGGTTCGGTTACGACAAGCCGCTTCCGGCTTGTCCACGGCTTGTCACCACCGTCGATTATGGGCGTGACGGCTCCAGTTCCACCGGCACCGACGAGACCACGAAGCATCAGGCTGGAAGCGGTCACTTCCACAGGTTCGGAACTTGACGACGCTGCAATCATCAGGCGTGCTGGGGAGCCAGTGGCATCTTCATTGAGAGGAACTTGCCAAAAGAGGATGAATTGGTCGTTTCCGGTCCAACAGCACAGACGAAGTCCGGATGTCCCCGCCGTCAGGTAGACCGGGGAAGCCACGGGGTTTCTGGTCGTCGTATCCACGATCCAGATGCCATCCCGGCTATACCCGTCGCGAACCGGGCGCCGACGCTCGAATGCCAGGCGGGCACCACTCGCTGCCCACACCGCCGTGGTTCCTACGCCACTTCCAGGCGCGTCGACCTGACGGGCACCGTTCTCTCCGACGCGGGGGTCGAAGGTCATAAGCGCACCGTCAGCCGTCGTGTAAACCAGGGCGGGGTTGTAGAACGACCATCGTGCGGTCTCAGGGCGGGAGCCGTTGGGGACCTGATATTCGGTCGACCCGTCGGAGTGTGCGATCACTAGGGAACCATTGCGACTGAATGCGACGAACTGGCCACCAGGCGACACCCGGGGGCGGGAAGCCCCACCGGTACGTGTTACCCGGCTTGTTGACCCTTGGGCAATGTCGATAACGTAGACATCACCCTCTTTCATGTACGCAAGGTAGCCCATTGCGCCGATCATGACCGGGTTGGTCTTCCCGGTCCCAGCACGGTTTGCAGGGGTGCGCCGAATGGTCTCTCTGAAACTTGGGAAGAAAATCAAAGCCAGTGTGAACCCAAGAAAAAGCGCGGCAAATACAAGCCCAATACGGCGACCCATCGTGCTTCTAGTGTACGCGGATGCTTCCCTGACGATTGGAAACCGACCGCGCCTTTACGAACCAACTCCACGAATGTTCGCCCTAAAATCTCGTTAATGAGAGACGCATATATGAACATGGAACTACAGCCGGTCATAATCGAACCCGCGGCTCGGGTGCCTCTCCGTATCGCTGTTGTCGGCACCGGTTTGCTCGGCGAACGTCACGCCCGGTTCTGGGGACAACAGGATGATGTGGAACTTGTTGGCATTGTTGACCTGGACTTGGGTCGCGCGACCAGCGCCGCTGAGCGCCTTGCGACCACCTTCGGCATTCCAAGACCGCCAGTTTTCATGTCTCTCGAGACCCTTCTCACCGCAACTGGCGCCGACGCCGTGTCCGTGGCAACACCCGACTTCGCGCACCGCGATCCAGTTGTCCAGGCCCTCAATGCCGGATTGCACGTCCTGGTCGAGAAGCCTTTGGCAATGACGACCGCCGATGCGTTCGTCATGACGGATGCTGCACGACGGGCTGGACGCTGGCTGATGGTCAACCATTCAATGCGATGGATCCCCCGGTACCGTGCGATCCATGACGTGATCCGGACCGGCGAGTGGGGCCAGATGGTCGTCGCCCACTCCGCAAAGTCGGACGTCATCCACGTCCCCACCGAGATGCTCCGGTGGGCGTCGCGAACATCCGCCGCCTATTTCCTGACGGCGCACGACCTTGATCTCGTCCGATGGTTCGCAGGGGACCGCATCGTCCGGGTGTTTGCTCAGGGCGCACGCGGCGTCCTGGACCGACGAGGGATCGACGCGTACGACGCAATTCAAACTGCAGTTACGTTCGCCAACGGGTCAATCGCAAGTTTCGAGGCGTCCTGGATCCACCCGAACACTTACCCGTCATTCACTGATGACTACATGCATGTCATCTGCGAACAGGGTGTTGCGTACCTCGACCGCGGAAGGGAAGGTGCAGAAGTGTTTGAAAGCGACCGGGGGATGCATCCGAAGCACAGCACCGTCTACGAGCAAGATGGACGGATATACGGGTCATTCCGTCACTCGCTCGAACATTTCACTCGATGCATCAGGGCGGGCACGGAGCCGCTCACTTCAGCACGCCGGGTCACCGGGGTCGTCACTGCCCTGGAAGCCATCCATCGATCACTGGAGACCGGACTGCCAGAGAACGTCGATGATCAGCTGGCTGACTGATCGACTGGTGCCTTGGACGGTGGGACATCTGGTCGGGGAGAGAGGATTTGAACCTCCGACCACCTGAACCCCATTCAGGTGCGCTACCGGGCTGCGCCACTCCCCGCTTGCCTCGTACTTCCATGAACCTCGGAGCAGTCACTTGACCCCGCGAGACGGATGCCGTTGCAGTTCCAGCGTACCATAGGGCCGGTGACGGGATTTTCGGTCGCGCCGTTGCTACTATTGATATCAAACTGATTGCGCAAGGAAATCCAGACATGGCAGCAAGCAAGGGCGGCCTCGGCAAAACCGCACGATCATCGACGATTTTCGACCGTGAAGCAGGCAACAAGCCGAGCGGCCACGTATGCGTTTCATGCACCAAGCCCATCATCATCCGCGAGCACCTTCCGGTGATGCAGATGCCCGGTCGCCGGATGGCTCATTACCATCGCGCCTGCTATCAGGCATCCTGACCCCAGACACTCGCTTTGGATTTCACGGCCAAGACCCACCTCGCGGTGGTTTTCTGGCCTTTTGTTTTGCGTCGAGCATCGGCGCGGTTCCGCCCATCAGCACTCCGGCCGGTATTTTCTGCGAGCTGATCGCTTCCGGCGTTCTGTTTCACCTCCATCACTCCGACCGTCCCGCATCGCCCGCGTCACGCGTTATGCAAACTGGGCATGTAGTCACCAAGCGCACTTCGCAGACCCGGCTCACCACGCTTCGTGCATCTGGCCAGCACCATTCACGTGATCACGCACTCATGACCTGAGTTGATGGGACAACCACTGAACGCTGTGCCAGCCTGTGCCAAGCAGTCCAGACGCGCGTTACTGCAACGCATTGCTCCGGCGATCCTAGTTTCGGACATCGCCAGCGCGTCAATCCCAGACACGGTGCCCGGGAATACCCTCACCCCAACGCCAACGCGTGTCGCCTCACCGACCGCGGTTCCAGCGACCCGCACTCCAGAGGCAACCTCACCGGCTCCTCCATCCTCGCCGCTCGCTGAGGCCCGGGCAATGCGACTGGACGGCGATTACCGAAATGCCTACCTTGCATTC
>CANFGH010000088.1 GCA_947446285.1 Chloroflexota bacterium | reverse complement strand
GTGTCTGCCAATACGCATCACCTAGGACACCGGGGATCGCATCAGGGACCCGACACGACCGGCTTGGTCGTGACAGCCGCGGAATACAACACCTGGACGGCGGAATCCACGCCACGCCAGAGGTCTCGCACGACGCGCGCACGGTGCTGACGCCGGGCGGTGCACTGCCATGCATCGTTCACGATGGCCAGTTCCGTGGCGAATGCCAGACCCACGGCATGGTGGAACGTCATATCCCGGCAACTGCATTGCCACTGTGCTGCCGCGTGGGTAGGTCAAGACCCATGCCTTACCGCACAGTCACCGCAATGCCGGAAACGGGAGCGACCTGTGGTCTCCAACTCCCAGGCAGGATGGGTTGTATCCGCTCACATGGATTTGTTCCGCAGCCGGCGACGTCGGGATACGGCGTATCCGTGCCACGGACGGACAGACCGCGATAGGGAGATCAACCAACCATGGCACTTCGCATCAACTACAACCTCGCATCGTCGAGTGCGCAGCGCGGACTGGCAGCCAGCCAAGCGGTGTATGCGCAGCAGGCGGAACAGTTGTCCTCAGGGCTCCGGATCAACCGGGCCTCGGATGACGCCGCCGGCATGGCGGTCAGCGAGAAGCTCAAGAACCAGGTGCGTGGGCTCAACCAGGCGCAGCGCAACGCCCAGGATGGGATCAGTCTCATCCAGACGGCGGAAGGCGGCATGGGCGAGATCCACAGCTTGCTGGCGCGGATGCGTGAGCTGGCGGTGCAGGCGGCGAACGACACGTTGACGACGTCCGACCGGGCGAACCTCAATGCCGAGTTCACCCAGCTCATGACCGAGATCACGCGCGTGTCGAACGCGGTGACGTTCAACGGGACCTACCTGCTGAACAACGCCTCGACGAATGTCACCCTGCAACTCGGAGCCAACAGCACGGCATCGACGAACCAGTTGTCATTCGCCCTGACGAACAACACCGCCGCGGGAACGGGCATCGCCCTGACGTCCAATGATGTGACGTCGGCGGCCAATGCAACGCTTGCGATCACGCAACTTGACACCGCGATTGGGACGGTCAGCACCAACCGCGCGAACTTCGGTGCGCTCCAGAGTCGTCTGGAAAGCGCCTCACGTTCACTCGCCGTCGCCGCCGAGAACACAGCTGCTGCCAACAGCCGCGTTGCCGACGCCGACATCGCTTCCAGCATGAGCGAACTCGTGCGTGCCCAGATTCTCCAGCAAGCGGGGATTTCCGTCCTCGCCCAGGCGAACCAGGCGCCCGCAATGATCATCGACCTGCTGAAGTAGCGACGCACCCGGGACGGTGGCTCGCCCCGGGAACGCAGACCATCCAAGGAAACATGGCCTCGGATGCAGGCCTGCCACCAGCACCGGGGTCAATCGCGATAGGGAGATCACACCATGGCGCTTCGAATCAACTACAACTTGGCATCCTCCTCGGCCCAGCGTGGCTTGGGTGCAAGCCAGGACGCGTACGCCAAGCAGGCCAACCGCCTCTCGACCGGCCTGCGCATCAACTCCGCCTCGGACGATGCCGCCGGCATGGCGGTCAGCGAGAAGCTCAAGAACCAGGTCCGTGGCCTCAACCAGGCTCAGCGCAATGCCCAGGACGCGATCAGCCTCCTTCAGACGGCGGAGGGCGGTCTGGTCGAGACCCACAACATTCTTGCCCGCATGCGCGAAATTGCGGTTCAGGCAGCGAATGACACGATCAACAACTCTGACCGTTCGAATCTCGACGCCGAGTTCACCCAGTTGAAGGCCGAAGTAGACCGGATTGCCAATACAGTGCAATTCAACGGGACTTACCTCCTCAACACCGCTGGCGCAACAACCACCACGTTTCAGGTTGGTGCCAACAACGCTCAGACCCTCACAGTCACGCTCACCAACAACACAGCTGGCGGCAGTTCATATGCTGCGGCGAGTGGCACGGCAGGTCTTGGACTAGGCGGCACCGTAGGCGCAACGGTAACTTCTCTGGCCACGGCGGCGACCACACTAAGCACACTTGATGCGGCTATCAATCAGGTCAGTTCCAACCGGGCCAACATCGGCGCACTGCAGAGCCGCCTCGAAAGCATTGGTCGTTCACTCGCGGTCGCCTCCGAGAACACAGCTGCTGCGAACAGCCGCGTTGCCGACGCCGACATCGCACAGAGCATGAGCGAACTCGTGCGTGCCCAAATTCTCCAGCAAGCGGGAATTTCCGTCCTCGCCCAGGCGAACCAGGCACCCGCGCTCGTCCTGCAGTTGCTCAAGTAATCACTGTGGGGATCCCGGTTGGCCGGCAAGCCACCGGGTTCTGGCCCACGTAAAAGGAAGAGCAGTGATGGTGTCGGCCTGCCAACCGCACCATCACCACATCGGATAGGGAGATCACACCATGGCGCTTCGAATCAACTACAACCTCGCATCGTCCTCAGCCCAGCGTGGCTTGGGCGCCAGCCAGGAAGCGTACGCCAAGCAGGCGAACCGCCTTTCCACCGGCCTGCGCATCAACTCCGCTTCGGACGATGCCGCCGGCATGGCGGTCAGCGAGAAGCTCAAGAACCAGGTCCGTGGCCTCAACCAGGCCCACCGCAACGCCCAGGATGGGGTCAGCCTCGTTCAGACTGCCGAAGCTGGTCTGTCAGAAACCCACTCGCTCCTGGCACGCATGCGTGAACTTGCCGTCCAAGCGTCGAACGACACCCTCTCGGCAAGCGACCGTGCCAACCTCGATGCAGAGTTCACGCAGCTTTCTGCCGAGATTGACCGGATTTCCTCGACGGTTGCCTTCAATGGCATCTATCTGCTGAACAGCGGGATGAGCACCGGCCTCACGCTCCAGATCGGGGCAAACAACGGCGACACGTTCACCTTGACGATCCAGGGTGCGCAGTACTCCACGCTCTACGCCAACAACACCGTCCTGACGGTGACCACAATCGGCTTCCAATCGGCAGCCAGTGCGGTCATTTCAGCAATCGACACGACGGTGAACGCGGTCAGTACACGGCGTGCGAACCTTGGAGCCCTCCAGTCTCGCCTCGAGAGCGTGGGACGCTCCATTGCCGTCGCTTCGGAAAACACGGCTGCTGCCAACAGCCGCGTCGCCGATGCCGACATCGCCCAGAGCATGAGCGAACTGGTGCGTGCCCAAATCCTCCAGCAAGCGGGGATTTCCGTCCTCGCCCAGGCGAACCAGGCACCTGCGCTCGTCCTGCAGCTGCTCAAGTAACCGCGAGCGACGCCTCCCCGGTTGCCGGCAAGCCACCGGGGACATGGTCTGTACCAAGGAACAGTGGTGATAGTTCCGGCCTGCCACCAGAGCCATCGCCAAATCAAGATAGGGAGATCACACCATGGCGCTTCGAATCAACTACAACCTCGCATCGTCCTCGGCCCAGCGGGGCTTGGGCGCTAGCCAGGAAGCCTACGCCAAGCAGGCGAACCGTCTCTCCACCGGCCTGCGCATCAACTCCGCTTCGGATGACACGGCTGGCATGGCGGTCAGCGAGAAGCTCAAGAACCAGGTCCGTGGCCTCAACCAGGCCCAGCGCAACGCCCAGGACGGCATCAGCCTCATCCAGACCGCCGAGGGTGCGCTCACCGAGACCCACAGCATTCTTGCCCGAATGCGCGAACTCGCGGTTCAGGCAGCCAACGACACCCTCAACAACTCTGACCGTGCGAACCTCAATGCCGAGTTCACGCAGTTGAAGGCCGAGGTCACTCGCATCGCCGGCGCATCGCAATTCAACGGGATCGTCCTCCTCAATGGAGCGAACACGTCGCTCACATTGCAGATCGGGGCGAATAATGGGAACACCCTGGCTGTCACCCTCACGAACAACGACGCTGCCGCTTTGGCGATCAATGCCGCCGCTGACGCTACCGTCACCTCACTCGCAACGGCCGCAGCCACCATCTCGCAGCTTGATGCGGCGATCAATACCGTCAGTACCAACCGTGCAAACCTAGGTGCTGTCCAGAGCCGTCTGGAAAGCGCCTCACGTTCACTTGCCGTCGCCGCCGAGAACACGGCTGCTGCCAACAGCCGCGTTGCCGATGCCGACATCGCCGCCAGCATGAGCGAACTTGTCCGGGCCCAGATCCTCCAGCAAGCGGGGATTTCCGTCCTCGCCCAGGCGAACCAGGCACCCGCGCTCGTCCTGCAGTTGCTCAGGTAATCCCGCCCAACGCCGGCGGGATGGCCTCCCGCCGGCACGCACTCTGGTCATGGGAATGGTCTGCCAACCATTGCGTGACCCGGCGTCTGGAATGGCTCGGCCCGCAAACTGGCGTTCGCGGGCATTCCATCTGGAAGTCATCTGGTTCAGCTCGCCCGGCAACGGGCACCCGGAGTGGAAGCCGGGAGTGGTGGTGCAACATGTGGCCGCATTAGGCACTACCGGCTTACCAACAGTGATAGGGAGATCAGGACATCATGGCTCTACGCGTAAACTACAACCTCGCGTCGTCCTCGGCGCAGCGTGGCCTGTCTGCAAGTCAGGACGCATACGCCAAGCAGGCGACCCGGCTCTCAACCGGTCTGCGGATCAACACCGCGTCTGACGATGCCGCCGGCATGGCGGTCAGCGAGAAGCTCAAGAACCAGGTGCGTGGCCTCAACCAGGCCCAGCGCAATGCCCAGGACGGCATCAGCCTCATCCAGACCGCAGAGGGTGGTCTCGCGGAGACACATAGCCTCCTTGCCCGCATGCGTGAACTCGCCGTCCAGTCGGGCAACGACACCTTGTCTACCTCGGATCGCTTGAACCTCAGCGCCGAGTTCAGCCAGCTTCAGGCCGAAATCACCCGAGTCGCCTCGAGTGTTACGTTCAACGGCATCTCGCTCCTCGACACCGCTGCCAGCAAGACCTTGCAGATCGGTGCCAACAGCACCGACATCCTCACGGTCTCGACAACGGACAATACCGCCGCAACCCTGCTGGTACATGCGGGGGCGATCAATATCGCGACCCAGGCAGATTCCGCGACCGCACTGACGGCAATCGACGTAGCCGTCAATACGGTCAGCACCAACCGGGCCAACCTCGGGGCCACGCAATCCCGCCTCGAGAGTGTGGGACGTTCCTTGGCGATTGCCTCCGAGAACACCGCGGCTGCCAACAGCCGCGTGGCCGACGCCGACATCGCCGCCAGCATGAGCGAACTCGTCCGTGCCCAAATCCTGCAGCAGGCCGGCATCTCGGTCCTCGCCCAGGCCAACCAGGCACCCTCGCTCGTCCTCCAGTTGCTCAAGTAACAGGCGCACCGGGCGGAGGGATGGCAAACCCCATCCCTCCGGTTCGGTTCCCCACCGGCGCAGATGCAACCCTCTCGCACCACTCCCGAAACGGAAAGAGATTCCGGTGACGACCGGACGTGACGGCACCTCGCCCTGTTTAGTCGTGGTCGAAGGCTGGCGAACCGGGACACATTCGTATGCCCTGGTCAACCAGGCGCAACTCCGGGTGATGGCCAGTCGCTCCGACATCCGGGTGACCCACCGGGACTTGACGCCTCCCGGCGAACCGGATGGAACACCTACGGCTCGTCCCGACGACCGTGCCGTATCCACTCCTTCCCACGTTGCTGGCGACATTGCCGACGTCGCGTACCGCATTGCGGCCCCATTCGACCTGACGGCGTCGAAAAACGCGCGGCGGACGGTTGTCTTCCTGACGACCGAGCACCACTACATGCCCGATGTCCTCATGGCAGGAGGCAAACCCTTCGCCGAGGCGTACCGATCGAGTGACGCCCACCTTGTCACCCCGTCGGACTGGTCACGCGATGGGCTCATTGCCTCCGGGGCCGACCCCACCCGGGTCACTGTGGTGCCTCTCGGCGTTGACGCCCAGGTCTTCCATCCCCTCGAAGATGCTGACCGCCTCACCCTGCGACGGGAGATGGGCGTCCCGGACGAGACCTTCGTCTACCTGCATGTTGGTGCGATGACAGGCAACAAAGGAATCCAAGACATCCTGCAGGCATTTGCCATCGTGATCCAGTTCGTGCCATCAGCGCACCTGATCCTGAAAGGGAACGATGCGCTGTATTCGTCAAGAGATCGCATAGAAAGATTGATTGCTCAATTCTTGACGCCTACCGACCGGCAACGGATCGTGTCGCGCATGACCTACTTTGGTGAGCAGTTATCGGCAACCGACATTGCGTCGCTCTATCAGGCAAGCGATGCGTACGTGTCGCCGTACCGGGCCGAGGGGTTTAACATGCCCGTCCTGGAAGCAGTGGCTTCCGGCTTGCCCGTCATCGTGACCGCCGGTGGTCCGACCGATGAGTTCGTCCCCAAGGGTGTTGGCCAGTTCATCCGCGCCACACTGGTCGGGATACCCGAGGGGCGAGGCGAACACTTGAGCCCGGATCTGGGAGACCTTGTGGAAGGCATGGGGCGCGTGGCACTCGACCGTTCGCTTGGCGCACGGGCACGGGTCGCCGGACCGGCACACGTCGCCGCGAGCCACACCTGGGGCCACGTCACCGACAAACTCGTGGCATTGCTCCGCGACCAGGCGGCCCGCCACTAATAGTGGCGGAATACGGATCGGGAAAAGCCTGCGACACGTGGTGCGGGAAGCAGCAAGACACCCCGCGATGGCAAGCCATGCACGGGGTGTCTGGGCGGCCGGTGATGTTCCGGTGCGACTCGCGTCGCCTCGGATCAGGTTACTTGAGCAGCTGCAGGATCAGTGACGGAGACTGATTGGCCTGGGCCAGGACCGAGATACCCGCCTGTTGGAGGATCTGGGCACGGACCAGTTCGCTCATGCTCTGGGCGATATCGGCATCGGCAATGCGGCTGTTGGCTGCCGACGTGTTCTCGGAAGCGACCGCGAGCGACCGGATCGTGCTCTCAAGCCGGTTCTGGACGGCCCCGTACTTGGCGCGTTCGGCGCTGACCACATTGATCGCGACGTCCAGGGACGTGATGGCCGCGCTTGAGATCGACTGTGACGTGACGGTCAGGTCGGACATGGTGACCTCAAGGGAGGTGGCACGCGCGCTTGAGGCGGTAAAGACGAGGGTATCTCCGCTGTTGGCACCGATCTGGAACGTCATTCCGGTGGCGGCGCCACTGCCGTTGAGCAGGACTGCCGTGTTGAACTGGGTGGACGTGCCGATGCGCTCGATCTCAGCGTAGAGCTGGGTGAACTCGGCGTTGAGGTTGGCGCGGTCGCTAGCGGTGAGGGTGTCGTTGGACGACTGGACGGCAAGTTCGCGCATCCGGGCTAGCAGGGAATGCGTCTCGGTCAGGGCACCCTCGGCGGTCTGGATGAGGCTGATGCTGTCCTGGGCGTTGCGCTGGGCCTGATTGAGGCCACGCACTTGGTTCTTGAGCTTCTCCGAGACGGCCATGCCGGCCGCGTCATCGGAAGCGCGGTTGATCCGGAGGCCGGAAGAAAGGTGTTCGGCCTGCTTGGCGTAGACGTCCTGGCTGGCGGCCAAGCCACGCTGGGCCGATGATGCGGCGAGGTTGTAGTTAATCCGTAAAGCCATTGCCGTGCGATCTCCCTATCGTCAAGAAAACATCCGTGTCCGGGTCGCGACGCATCCACGCCACGCCAAGGGAAAGCCCGAGCGCGGTGACCGAAGCCAGCCGCGCCGGCGAATGCCACCCGTCCGGGAAGTCGTCACTGAGGCGTAACCGCACGTGACTCAGCTGTGGCTACCCAAAAGATATGGTGCACCATGGCATGCAACCCGGAACGTGCGCAGGACGCAACGGTCAGACAGCCGTCGCAACCCCCGAGCCTGATTACCTTCGACCGGTGATCCGTGTGTGTTGGCAGACCCACACGGCCGGGATGGTCAACAAAACCTCGCGCTTCCCTTGCCACTAGTATCGACAGAATGTTTCCGGGATGGAGTTAACACGAACCAAACTGGGCCAACCAAGGCCCGAAACGACAAAAACTCTCCTGAAGCGGTCTGTTCGCTTCAGGAGAGTTCTACATTTCTAGACGCTTGCGGGGGCTACGGCCCGGGAAGTCCGGTCATTCCCGGTGGACCCGTGGCCGACGCCGCGAGGACAGCACCCACCGGTTCATGGGTATCGCCATCCTCGCCGGAACCGTTTCCGGCACGACGTTTTCGCATGTAGTCACGCATGTAGGCCCGCCGCCGGTCCTGTCCCTCACCGTCCCCTGCACGAGGCGCGGTTCGTTTGGGATCCCATTCGAGCAAGGCGGTGGCTAGGTGCTGTGACTCAACCACGTAAACGCCTTGCTTGACCATCGCGGCCAATCGACGGATGCGGGCCTCGCGTTCTGCTGGGCTCTCGGGGTACCGCCCCCCAAATACTGTGGTAACCATTGCCTTAACGTGACTATCGGAGCGCCGACAAATCTCCACAGTGGTGCCCCCGAAGTTGGGGCAGAACTGGGCAAGAACTGGCCTACAAAGAGGTTCTGACACGCCCCTTATCATCTGGCGACCATGCAAACCACGTCACGGCTCGATGCTGGCCGCCACGAACCCTCGCCGAACCCCCAGTCTTGGGCGCAAGCAGCAGCACGGGCGGCTAGCTTGCTGGTCCTCGATGACCTGGCCGCTCGCACACCGCTCGTCCACCTGATTGACATCCTCACGAGGCTGGCAAGCCCCGATCCGGTGACCCGGGCGGCGGCCGCCACACCCTACGGGCGTCTCTTCCGCGACCTTGCCAGTGCCGGGCATGACCTGGGCGATGCCTTCGCCGAGGCGATTGCCACCAGTGAGACGTTGGTCGTGCGCCATCTCCAGGGATCCGGCCACGCGATGCCCAGCGCAATCACGGAAGCGGCCATCCACGATCTGGATGTGATCGCCATGCTGACCGCCTTGGGGGCCACGATCCCGGGTGCACTCGCCGAAACCCTTGGGATGGACCCAACTCACGGAGGCCTACCAGCACTTCCAGACCGGAGGGTGCGACCGGAAGGACAAGGTGAACCGACCTTGACCCTTCGTGACCTCGCCGGGCGCGCGGGCGTGGAGCGTCTGGTCACCCATTACTCCATGCACGGCAGCGGGCACTTTGCGAGGGCCAGGGCATTCGTGTGGCGAGGCGCGACCGGAAACGACCACCTTTCCGGGTTCGACCCGGTCCTGGTTCACGACCCAGTCCGTGCCCACGACCTCGTCGGGACGGTCGATGCCCGCGCCCTGCTGCGTCTGAACACCGCCAACCTCCTGCGTGGACGTCCTGCGAACAATGTCCTCCTGTATGGAGACCGTGGAACCGGAAAGTCCTCGAGCGTGAAATCACTCCTCCAGGAACCCGACACGGCTGCCTGGGGAGAGGCTCCCGACCCCGGATCGGTGCCGTGGGGACTGCTTCGCCTGATCGACGTGCCGAAAGCGCGCCTTGGCGACTTTCCCACCCTGATCACATGCCTGCGTGGCCGTCCGGAGCGATTCATCCTGTTCGTCGATGATCTTTCCTTCGAGGACGGCGAGACGCAGTACAAGGACCTGAAGGCAGTGCTTGATGGCGGCGTGACCGCGCGCCCCGACAACGTGGTGGTCTACGCCACGTCGAACCGGCGTCACCTGATCCGGGAACAGTTCAGCGACCGCCCCGATCCCCTGAACACCGACGTGCACGGGCAGGACACCGTGCAGGAAAAGCTTTCGTTCGCCGACCGGTTCGGGTTGACCCTGACATTCCTGTCCCCGAACCAGGAGGAATACCTCGCCATCGCGACACATCTCGCGCAATTGCGCGGCTTGCCCATCGCAATCCCCGATCTCAGGCGTCGGGCGATTGCGTGGGCAGCGTGGCACAACGGGCGGTCCGGACGCACGGCGAGGCAGTTCATCGACGACCTCGCTGCCGAACTCGGCTAGTCGCGGTCCGAAAATCCGTACATCAGCTTGCCCAAGTGATCAGGGCGAGTTCGAGGGCATTCGCCAGATCAAGATGGGCGGGGAGGATGCGAATGCTATACCCATGTAACCCACTTGTCTGACACGAAATGGTGCCGGTGAACATCGTGACACCGTCTCCGCCGGGGCCATCCTGCGACACCATTGGCGAAGAGTTTCCCTGACTGATCTGCCCTGAGGGGTCGATCGGACCGTCATAGAGTTGAACGACGACGTCGTTTGGTGACAGGCGTCCGAGCCGGACACGTGCACGCACCGGCACGGACATCCCCACCGCAAGGCTTGCGGGCGGCGGTTCCATGCGCTCGATGCGGAGATCGCCCCAGCACTCCCGGATCCGTCGTTTCCACATGGCGAGGTCGCGGGCACCACGGGCGCCGTCAGCAAGCAGGCGACCGTACCGATCGGCGGCCTTGAGGTAGAAGTGATCGGTGTAGTCGAACACCATCCGGTTGGTGTTGAAGACCACTCCGAGGTCGCGCATTGACGCCTTCATCATCGAGATCCACCGGCGTGGCAAGCCGTCGGCGCCACGGTCATAGAAGGCGGGAATGACCTCCTGCTCGAGCACGTCGTAGACCGAGCGTACCTCGACCTCATCCTGGTACGCGTCATCCTGGTAGGCCTCACGACCTCCGACCGCAAACCCGAGACCCGGGCGGTAGGCCTCATCCCACCATCCGTCGAGGACACTCAGGTGGAGGACCCCATTGAGCGCCGCCTTCATGCCACTGGTGCCGCTCGCCTCCTGGGGACGGCGGGGCAAGTTGAGCCAGATGTCGCAGCCGCTCACCAGATACCGGGCAACATTGATGTCGTAGTTCTCGATGAAGACAATCCGGTGTCGAAGGTCATCGCGTCGCGCAAGCCGGATGATCTCGCGGATCAGCTCCTTGCCACCGTTGTCCTCGGGATGGGCCTTCCCGGCGAACAGGAACTGCACGGGACGGTCTCGGTTGTTCACAAGGCGCAACAGGCGTTCGACATCCCTGAGGAGCAGCGTGGCACGCTTGTAGGTCGCGAAACGTCGCGCAAACCCGATCGTCAGTGCACTGGGGTCGAGCACTTCCGAGGCGCGTTCCACCTCGGCAGAGGACACACCGCGCAGTTCCAGTTGCGACCGCAGACGTGTCCGGGCAAAGCTGATGAGACGTTCGCGTCGCCTTTCGTGGGTGCGCCAGAGTTCCTCGCCCGGGATGTCATTCACGCGCGCCCAGACGGCACGGTCATCGTCATCCCGGTTCATGCTTGCGTCAAGCCATCGCGGACCCAGGTAGCGGTCGTACAACCCTCGCATGTCGGCAGAGATCCACGACAACGCATGGACACCGTTGGTGATCGACCCGATCGGAACCTCGTCCACGGGCGCTTCCGGCCAGAGGCGGGACCACATGCGGCGGCTCACATCGCCGTGCAACCGCGATACCCCGTTCGTCGCGCCGGCAAGGCGGATGGCAAGGATCGCCATGCTGAACGGTTCGCCACTGTTGCCGGGGTTCTCGCGGCCGAGCGCGAGAAACTGTTCACGGGAGACCCCAAGGCGTCCGTACCACGACCCGAAATACTGGTCGACGAGTTCAGGGACGAACTTGTCGATGCCTGCTGGAACCGGGGTATGGGTCGTGAAGACACCACCCGCCGACGCAACCTCGCGTGCCTCATCGAAGTTGAGATGGTGTTCCTCCATCAGACGCCGCACACGTTCGATACCAAGGAACGCCGCGTGCCCCTCGTTCATGTGATAGACCTGCGGGCGGAACCCAAGGGTCTCCAAGGCACGCATCCCGCCGACGCCGAGAAGGATCTCCTGGCGGATACGGATGTCGCGGTCGCCGCTATATAAACGGAGGGAAGAGACGCGATCACGCTCCTCGGTCTCGGGAACGTTCGAATCCAAGAGCAGCAGTGGTACCCGTCCGACCTGGACCCGCCAGACCTGGGCGGTGAGGACGCGTCCGGGGAGATCCACGGTGACCTTGACTGGCGATCCGTCCGGACGGCGCTCAAGAGTCATGGGCAAGTTGTAGAAGTCGTTGTCGGGATAGAGTTCGCCCTGCCATCCGTCGGCGTTGAGGTACTGGCGGAAGTACCCCTCCTGATATGCCAGACCAACGGCCACGAGGGGAACGCCCAGATCGGACGCCGACTTCAGGTGGTCACCTGCGAGGAGGCCAAGGCCACCGGAATAGATGGCCATGCACTCGGTCAGGCCAAATTCCATCGAGAAGTAGGCCACCTGCAGCGGGTTGCCCGGATGCGACTTTGCAAACCATGGGCGGCTCGCATGCAGGTTGTGTGACGCGCCATCGACCGGCACTGACACGGGCTTCCCCATGTACGCATCCAGGGACTCGCAAACGCGCTCGTACTGCGCCACAAACCCGTCATCAGCAACGGCCTCATCAAGGTGGTCCTGCCCGATGGACCCAAGCATGAGACAGGGGTTGTGACCCGTTGCTTCCCAGAGGGAGGGGTCGAGCCGACGGAACAAGTCAAGCGCGTCGCGGTCCCATGTCCACCGCACGTTCATCGCAATGTCGACGAGACGGGAAAGCGCAGGCGGAACCGACGGGGTCACCGTGAAGGTCTGGATTGGTCGGACCGTCATCGTAGCTTGGGCCTTTCTCATGCCATTCAACCGGGCGCATCACCAAGGCCGATGGGCCACCGACCCCACACTTTCAGGAAGGACGTCCGGCACAGCCGGTGGCAACGGTCGCGCCAGACCGGCGCCATGGACTACCAGAAAGAACGAAGCGTGACGCCGGTGGCCACCGGTGATCACCAATTGATGACATGCATGCCGGGGAAGGGGCGCGGAACACGCGGCGCGGGGCGCGGATCACGCCCCGGGGCGCGCCCGGGGCGCGAGCGAGATGCCCGCACTCTGCGCGAACGTTCGCAACAGGCTGGTGAAAAGTGCCCCGCGGGAGCGGCGGATTGTCTCTGGCGCCTGCTCGGCTGCCAATCCAAGCGCCCGTTGCCAGACATCCATGTGGTCCGGATACAGTCGACGTAACG
>CANFGH010000087.1 GCA_947446285.1 Chloroflexota bacterium | reverse complement strand
TGAAGTACTCGTGATTTACGCAGTGTCAATAATCCTTAAGTGGCCAATGATTGGGGGGGTCATGGAGATCTTCGGGGCGAACGCAGGTATTCAGCTTCTCATGATGGTTTTGTTATGGATAGTGAGCGTCATCCGGCGAGATGCAAGCATTATCGACCCATGGTGGTCAATAGGTTTCCTGCTCATTACAGTAAATACAGTAGTAATGACGGGAGTGACACCCGGGAAAATAGTGCTTCTTACGTTAGTGGGGATATGGGCCATTAGGCTTTGGATTCATCTCCTTGTACGCTCGATCGGGAAGCCGGAGGACGTCCGGTACACGGCATTCCGGCAGAAGTACGGCCCAGACAGGTACTGGTGGTTCAGTTTTTTCCAAGTCTTCCTTCTGCAAGGCACGCTCGTCATGATTGTGTCTGCGCCCCTTCAAGTCGCGGCATCTGAGATAGGCACGGATGACGTCTCTGGATTTGACATAGCAGGAGCATTGCTTTTCCTTATCGGGTTCGTGTTTGAGGCAGTTGGGGACTGGCAATTGACGAAGTTTCGACGGGACCCGTCCAAGAAGGGGCAAGTTCTGGATACCGGCCTTTGGGGCTTAACAAGGCATCCGAATTATTTCGGAGATAGTGTGATTTGGTGGGGATTCTGGTTCTGCACGTTAGATCTCGGCCTTGAAGGTATCGCGACAATCTACGCGCCGGCGCTGATGACATTCCTGCTCGTCCGTGTTTCCGGGGTCAGGATGCTAGATGCGCAGCTCGCCCGCACGCGCGCGGGGTATGCGGAGTACATGAAGCGGACGCCGGGCTTTTTTCCAGGCGTTCACTGGCCGTGAGGTTGGCTTTGGCAGGTCATGTGTAGCGGTCACACACCATGCATCGGTGACCTGTCGGGGAATACCATGGATCCATGCCGTCTCCGTTTGAGCACCTCAGCCTTGCCTCTTCGACAGTTGGCTCATTGCCCCTTTCGGCTGCGGGGCGGACGGCTTTCCTCGTCGGCTCACTCTGCCCGGATGTAGACAAGATTGCGGGGTTTCCGCGGGCAAGAACTCACTGGTGGGACCCCGGTGACGACGTAAGCGGTGCCTTGAAGTTGATCGCCAGCTCGCCCAGGATTGGCACCCTGCCTCTAGATTGTTCGAGGCGTGCGTTCGTCGCTGGGTACTTGTGCCATCTTGTGTCTGATGAGCAATGGACCATGACGATCTATCGTCCCTTTTTCGGCCTGAAGAGCAAGTTCATGGCTGCTCAGGCCGGCGCGGATCTCCAATGGGCACTTCACGCAGCGCTCGATGACGTTCATTTCACAACGGGATTGCTATCCACTGCGCTCTCTGAAGTCTCGACATCAGCGGAACTCCCGAACTGGGAGACGCTGATCACGACCATTCCACCCGGGCACGCCGTCCAGTTCGTGAATATGGTTCTTCGCCAGGCTGCAATGTCTGATGCGGTGGCACGGTACCGGTATGCTGCAAAGGTCAGCCGCCGGATATCTGAAAGTCACCGCGGGGCATCTGATCCGATGACCCCACGGGTCACTGCCTCTCTTGGCGGCCATGAACGCCCGAAAGTGGTCCGGCCAACGGGCGACGCACTTCGCCTTGAGGACTTCCTGTCCCGATTGGATCGCCTGACAGCCGACGTTCTGGCCTACGTCCCTGGAGACGCAATTTCGCATTTCCGAAGACGCGCGGTGCAGGAAAGCGCGAAGGTCTGCGCAGCCTACTTAGCCGGCGCTCCGGTCATGCCTCCTGCCGGTACGGTTCCGCTGCCGTCCACGGGTGGTGATCCGGCGCGGACTGACTTGTAGTACTCCACGAGGGCGCGCACGTTTGCGTCAACGGTGAGTTCGTTCTGAAGCTTCGAGCCCAGACCCGCAGTCATCGTGCCAGATGAGTAATTCGCCACTACTTTGGCGTCCGGGTTCACGATTGACTCTCGGATGTACTTCTCGTCGCGAACTATCTGGACCCCGGTTGAGAGACGGACCTTGGCTCCGTACATCCCTTTCCAGGTAGGGCCGCTTCCGGCACTGCCGTCAACGCTGTGGCAGCCCTTGCAGCCGTACTCGGATGCCAGGACTGCGCCCTGCTTTGCGAGGTCCGCGTCGAACGACGTTTCAACCTTCGCCTCAGCCGTCGAAGGCCGCGCAGGCACTCCACCGGAATGCCAGATCAGGCCTAAAGTCACAATCGTCAACGTGACCGCAATCCGTGTGTACCGTGATTGCTCAGCGATGGCCTGATCGCTTGTCACCGTCCCTGACCCACTGGACAGGCCAAAACTTGACAAGCTGGCTGGGATCGAAGGATGGCGGTGGGCGACGAACATCAGGAGCCCCGGCCCTCCCACGAGTGCTCCAAGCGCAAGCGACGGCTCACCCAAGGCAAGCATCGGAATTGCAAGCGCCGTGCAGGCAACCCCACACCACCACACCACAGTTCCCCAAGACCTGCTCCGCGACGCAAGTATCAGGGCCATCGTCATGATCACCACCACACCGAGGCCGAGCGAGGCCAACGCGTCCGCTTCGCCGGTTGCCTTTGTGCCGATATGTGTGTTGAGGTTTCCCACGGCTCCACCGAGCAGCAGAACGGCTGTGGCAGTTACTAGAAGAGCGGCGCCCAATGCCGGCAGCCCGCGGTCAGGAAAGTGGTAGCTCGCTAGACCAAGCAACATTGCTGCGCACGCAACGAGGACAATCACGGCGGCGGTGGCGTCGGCAGTGCCAAACACGGGCGTACTTCCTCTAATGTGGTTCGGATGTTTTCAGCGAATGCAGTGGTTCAGGAGTGAGCACACCTGGCACGCATGGCAATCACTTCTCTTGATAGATGGTCATGCACGGTCGCGCCGGGTGTCAAGCCCCTGTAGGCGGTCGTGGCGTGGATTTCAGCAATGATCTGGGTGAAACCATCTGCGGTCCAGGGGACACACTCGTTACCGTCGCGCGTCACGTCGCTGACCCGTCGTGCTCGTAAGAATTGGGTGGTGGATTGCCGGGCAACCCTGTTACCTTTGTCATACAGATGGCAACTGGGTCACCGCTGATCGAGGTCGCGTCGGGCATGATTGGCGCGGGGACAGAAACGCCCGAAATGCCAGGGCGACAGAATATGTCGTCTGACACTCAGGAAGAGCCGAGTTTCGGTGACATCGTCAGGGCATATCTGACGTTGACGAAACCGAAAGTCATAGTCTTGCTCGAGATACCAACCCTGGCTGCGATGCTGATCGCCCAGCCGGAACTTCCTGCGTGGTGGCTCGTGCTAATCACGTTGCTTGCGGGCGCGATGGCGGCTGGTGGATCAGCGGCCATCAATTGCTACGTTGATCGTGACATTGACGCGCTCATGGGGTCGCGAACGCAGCAACGGGCCATCCCCGCTGGATTGGTCTCGCCCCATGGTGCACTTACCTTCGGGGTGGTCTTGTCTGTCACGTCGGTGGGGCTGCTCTGGACAGTTGCGAATCCATTGGCAGCTTTCCTGACCGCCGTTGCCATCTTCATTTATGTGGCGATTTATACGTTGTGGCTCAAGCGCACGACGCCGAGCAATATCGTGCTAGGCGGCGCGGCCGGCGCAATTCCGCCGCTAATTGGTTGGGCTGCGGTCACGGGAGACCTTTCCGCGACGCCGTGGCTACTGTTCGCGCTCATTTTTTTCTGGACCCCGCCACATTTCTGGGCACTGTCGCTGCTGATCCATCAGCAGTACGCGCGCGCGCGCATTCCCATGCTTCCCGTAGTTCGGGGCGAACCAGAAACGCGACGCCAGATTGTTCTTTACACGCTTCAAATGATCGCGGTTTCGTTGCTCCTGTTTGGTTTCGGTGGTGCCGGTGTCATCTACCTTGCTGGGTCAGCACTGCTGGGTGGCTATTTTCTTTACCTTGCGGTTGACCTGATGCGACACCCATCGTCGCCGAAAGCGTCTTGGCTGTTTCATTATTCGATGATCTACCTGACCGCCCTGTGCGTGGTTATCGTCGCTGACTACCGTATTTCCATCTGGTAGGTTCCGCCCGAATGGTCAGATGGGCGTTCTGAAGGTGACTGCTAGACTCGGCTTGATGTTCCGACGCGATTCCAATGCGTCAACGGAAGCGATGACGTTTGTATGAACAGCAATGATGTCACCAACCTGTGGCTTGCAGAAGCACTTTTCCGCCTTGGTGGTGTCAAGTTCGGAACATTCACTCTGGGACGTTCTACTGTCGGGTCGCCGGTGTACATTGACCCAAAGGTCTTTCTCAGGGAACCGCGCATCCTCGCCCGGGTCGCCCAGCTCATCAAGAATGAGATCGATGCGGGCCTGGCGCGCCGCGAACGACGGATCCAGCCATTCGACCTGGTGGCGGGCGTCCCTTTTGGCGGACTGCATCTGGCGACGGCCTATTCTCTAACCGGTAATGTCCCACTGATCTATGGCATTCCACCAAAGGACATGGATCACGGTACGCGGATCGAAGGGCGATTCCGTCCGGGTGAATCCGTGTTGATCATTGACGACCTGATGACGACCGGTGGGAGTCTTCTCGAGACCCAGCGGGCGCTCCAGGATGTCGGTTTGATTGTTCACAACGGCATTGTGCTGATTGACCGTGCTCAAGGTGGCAGTGACCGGCTTCGGTCTGCTGGTCTTCATATAAGCGGCATACTTACGCTCACCCAGATGCTCAATTTTTATTTTTCTCGTCAGATGATTAGCGAAGACGATTACCGCCGCAGCATTGAGTACGTCGAGACCCATCGCGCCAACAGCAGTTCCGGCCAGTAGACAATTCGCAACCCACGCTCAAGCTGTCAATTGTTCAAGGGTGAGACAGGTACACTCAGCTTGGAATTGGGTGGCTGGGCGATCGCACGACCACGAGGCGGAGTGTTCTGGGTAACCAGATCGGGCCGTCGTCGCGGAGTGAGGAAAGTCCGCACTCCACTGGGCAGGGTAGCGGGTAACTCCCGTCCGTCGTGAGACGAGGACCAGTGGCACAGAGACGACAACCCGACCAGCTTTTCTGCGAGGTAATCCTTACCTCGTGAATCAGTTGGCCAGGGGGTGAAAAGGGTCAAACTCTACCCGGAGCAAGCCCATGCAGGGACGTTGACGCGGCCCGCCGAGTCCCAGGTAGGGTGCAAGGATCCCCGGGGCAACTCGCGGGACAAGAGAGATGATCGCCACCTGTCACAAGACGCGAAGGGTCATTCCCGGTCTGATTGTGATTGGTACAGAATGCGGCTTACAGGTCACCCCGTTCCACCACTTCGTTGAGACCATTCCGCAAGCCTCTTGCTGCGCGGCAATTGGTATCCTTACAACCGGATGACGGATCGTGATTGGTTCGCTGTCAAATCACACCCGGTTCGCTGGAGTGTTTGAGCCGCCATCGTCTAGAGGCCCAGGACACCACCCTTTCAAGGTGAAGATCGCGGGTTCGAATCCCGCTGGCGGTACCAGTTTCAGTTCGGGCAGGTCGTTTGACCTGCCCGTTTCTGTCAGCTCACCCGCTCTGGGACCTAGTTCCCGGAGACACGTCACGGAACCCGAGAAGGGCTACCTGCGATGACGATCCAGAGCAATCCTGGCAGTCTTGCCATTGCTGAACTTGCAACCCGACGAGGGACACTGCCGTCTCGCTATGTGGCGTCGCGGATTGGATTTTCCCGGCGAGTAACCCGCGAAGTGATGGTCGGAGGCGTTGGCGTTGGATTGACGAATCCGATCCGGGTCCAGTCCATGACCACGACCGACACTCTGGACACCGAGGGGACCGTTGCGCAGGCGCTGAGACTTGTCTCCGTCGGTTGCGAGATCGTCCGAATCAC
Source organism: Chloroflexota bacterium (assembly GCA_947446285.1). Taxonomy (GTDB): domain Bacteria; phylum Chloroflexota; class UBA11872; order UBA12225; family UBA12225; genus UBA12225. The sequence continues at coordinate 7,099 of CANFGH010000087.1, read as the reverse complement.
CGCACCGACAGTGGAAGATGCCAGGAACATGGGCCGGATTCGCGATCAACTTCACGGTCGCGGGTGCATGGTGCCACTTGTCGCGGACATCCATTTCAACCCGGCTGCGGCGATGGAGGCTGCCCTCCATGTCGAAAAGGTGAGGATCAACCCAGGCAACTTCGCCGATAGTAAGCGGTTCGCAGTTCGAGAGTACTCGGATACCGATTATGACGGAGAGCTGGAACGGATTGAGCAACGGTTTGCGCCACTCGTTGAGCGGTGTCGAAGCCGAGGGATTTCCATGCGAATCGGAACCAATCATGGTTCCCTTTCTGACCGCATCATGAACCGCTTTGGTGACACGCCGCTTGGAATGGTGGAATCCGCCCTCGAGTTTGCCGCGATATGCCGGAAGTATGGCTACCACGATCTGATCTTCTCGATGAAGGCATCAAATCCGAAGGTCATGATTCATGCCTACCGGCTTCTTGCCGCACGGCTGGACGAAATGGGCTGGAACTATCCGTTTCACCTGGGTGTGACCGAGGCTGGAAACGGTCAGGACGGTCGTATCAAGAGTGCGATCGGGATCGGTTCGCTCCTTGATGACGGTATCGGTGACACCATCAGGGTTTCGCTTACCGAAGATCCAGAGGCGGAAGTTCCGGTCGCGTTTGCACTGGCGAGGCTTTTTGACCAGAAACTTGATGTATTCCACGTGGAAAATTCGCTGTCTGAGAAGTCACCGTTCACCTACGAACGACGACAATCATCCGTGGTTGCTCTAGGAGACCATCGGGTAGGCGGGTCAAGCCCGGCCCTGGTTATTCATCCGCTTATCGGTGACCTTGCCTCCTACCCCGACGCGGTCGCGCATGTTCACGACCTTGCACATGCGGACCCAAACATCACACCGCAACCGGATGCAATATCCGTGGACGTGCGGGACGCGTCTGGGCTGGATGTGTTGTCGAGGGTTGTTGAGACGGTTGCGCATGGTTCAGGGTCGAATGGATCCATCGCTGTGGTCGCGCGCATCTCAAATGTTTCGCCCCAGTTCGCGGTGGAAGTCGGTGCCCTTGTCGACGCACTGATCATTCCGGTTAGCGAATTCGAACGTGGGGACTGGTCTGACCAGACGATTGAACTCCTCGCCTCGACCGGACGGCCACTAATTCTCGAGATTTCTGTGTCTCAGGAAAATCCTGATGTGATGCAAAACGCGGTGATGACCCTTGCATCCCGTCTTCAATGGGCATCGGCCCGAGGCTGTAGGGACCTTGCAATAAGCATTCGGGCGCACACCTTCGGAGCCCTGGTCGGGGTCGGCAGGCGACTGGAAAGGCTTGGCGGCGCTTCAATCGCCGCGTACCCAGTCCTCCTCGTTTGCGAGTTTGGTAGTGACCCGGATGACGCTTTGCTCTCCACAAGTGTCGGTGCTGGTTCCTTGCTCTGCGACGGGATTGGTGACGCGATTGAGGTGCGGGGCGCCGTCGATCACTTGAGCAATGGCGGCCGGGCGAGGCTGGCGTTCAACGTGCTTCAGGGGGCCGGCGCACGGATCACCAAAACGGAGTACGTAGCGTGTCCGTCGTGTGGCCGGACACTGTTTGACTTGCAGGAAACCACGACGCGGATCCAGTCACAGACTGGGCACCTCAAGGGCGTGAAGATCGCGATCATGGGATGCATCGTGAACGGCCCAGGAGAAATGGCCGATGCGGATTTCGGGTACGTCGGTGGCGCTCCGGGGAAGGTCAACCTATACGTCGGAAAAGAATGCGTCGAGAAGGGCGTTCCCCAATCCGATGCCGACCATCGACTCATTACCCTCATTCGTCAACATGGTCGATGGGTTGATCGTGTGGACGCGGCTCCATTGCAGTGACAGGTTTCGTTAACGGTGCATAGGTATGACCCGATGGAAGTGCTGAACTTGCATTCCCACACCGGGGGGCCGTAAGGGCTGCTATTTTCCACCACGTTCGGAGACGGGCGGGAACGGCCCGTCGTGGAATTGCGCGGTGTTTGGTGCTGAGTGGGGCGTAACTCTTGAACCGCGACCAAGGCCTTGATTGTTATCGGTTTCAGCACAGATCGGGGACGCGGATTGGCTTGGACATGTGACCGGTGAATGCAGTTTTTCGTGGCCGTTGAGACGATGCCGAGTGTCAGGCCCGGCACTCGGGTCGGAATTGTCGACGACGACGTGCTATTCCGGACCGGAGCCGCCGAGGTCATTTGCGACGATGTGTCCATGAACCTTGCCTTTGTCCTGGCCACGGTTCAAGATGCCTCCACACAAACCTCCGTGGTTGATGTCGTGCGCATTGGCAGCCTCAATGGCCACTGGCCTGCGCTATCAGCAAGTGACGGGGTTGCTGAAAGCGGTTGTCGCTTCATCATGCTGATCGACGATCAGTCCGAACGCGAACTCAGCACGTACTGGGACGCTGGAATCTCCCTGTGCCTTCGACGTGAAGCCGATGGTCCGGGACTGGTCAAGGCAATAATGCGGGCGGACGCCATGCCCGGTTTCGACATGACACACCGCGCGACCGTTCTAGGTGAGATTGGATCTAACGGGCATGGGCGAGGTGTTCGTGTACGCAATGATCTTGCTGGGCTAGAAACGCTGAACGCGCGGGAAATTGAAATTCTTGATGCCATTGCCCGGGGAGTTTGAAATAAGACGATTGGGAGTCACTTTGGAATGTCCGATCAAACGGTCAAGAACAGGCTGACTGGAATCCTCCGCAAATTGCATGCTACCGACCGGACCGAGGCCGTTGTGATCGCGTTTCGACGCGGTTGGCTAGATGTTGCACAGTGCGGCGGGAGGGTGCCATTGCAGGCGGTTTTGACTGACCCATCCCCGAACGCACTCGACAGTTTGGAATAAGCGCAGGTCCCTCGTACCCGGTTAGGGTTTCGGCGGCGGCGCGCCAGGCGCTCGTGCGGCACCACCTTGGACATTGGTTGTGGCGTTGTCACCGGTCTCGCCGCAGGCCGACTGCGCGAACAGTGCGAGGGTCGAAAAGGTCCAGATCAACGAAGCACGAGTGCGACGCACCAAAGATTTGTTTGCTTGAGTCGCTTTGTTTTCAGTGGCCACTTGCGCCTCCTACGGTGTGTTTGACTGTGAAGTCCCACGTGTTCTGGATGCTATTCGCGCTACGTGCCGGTAATCGAGTGAATGAGTCTGGGCCTACCCAGGTCCTACTACACCGACTTGCCTGCAGGAACCATTGATCGACACCTCACGACCCAACAGGACGAATGATCCGGGACGAGAGCCATATTGCTACGACAACAGTGACCATGCCGAGAAGCAGCGCACCAATCAGGATCACCCACAGGTACGCGCGCGTGGTCCTTCGATCTCTCCAGTTTCCTGGGCGTCCATACCAGTCCCACATGATTCACCTCCTGAATAAACCTGTGGTCAGTTGGAAGGCAATCCCGGTAAGCACTGTTGGAGCGCATTACTGGCGTCGTGCCTGGTCAGTCGTAACGGCAACACCTCGTTGATTATCCGGTGGATTGTCGCGCCTACGATGGCGCCGGCCTTGGGGTCCGATGTCGGAACTTGGCGATCGAGAAGGCATTCAAACGGTTGGGGCCAGGCGTCGTTCCGACCAAGTGCATCGAGGATTGCCTGGCTTGTCGCTTCCCGTGATGGCGCGTCGAGTGTGAGCCTGGTTGAAAGCGCTGGGACATCTGGTAACTGTCCAGTAAGGGTGGCAATGAGGACCGACCAGCACCGCGAAACGACGTCAGGGTCATAACCCCCGCTACCCGTCACAATTAATCGACCATTTGCCACTTCGTGCGCCAGTTCATGGCACGCGATGGCGAGAAACCTGTACGTCCGAATCCCGAGGCGCAGCTTTACAAGTGGATCATCGTGATGTCCATCGACGCCGAAGTTGAGCAGGATGACGTCTGGCGAATAGGCGCGGATGGCCGTCGGGACGATGGACCTGAAGGCGTCCAAATACGCCTCTTCTCCAGTATGTCGCGGCAAAGGGATGTTCACTGTGAGGCCGTGACCAGCTCCCCAGCCGGTCTCGTCCACGGAACCAGAGCCGGGGAAAAACCGGCCGTCGTACTGGTGCATGCTGATGTGCAGGGCAGCATGGTCGTAGAGGATTTCCTGCGTCCCGTCGCCGTGATGTCCATCTATATCGATGACGGCGACTTTGTTGAACCCTGCTTGTGAAAGTGAACGAACCGCAATTGCAATGTCGTTGAAAATGCAGAAGCCGCGCGCCCGTTCCGCAAATGCGTGGTGCAAGCCACCTCCGGGATTGAAGACGTGGGTGGCTTCGCCTTGCGTAACACGACGAACCGCCTCCATCGTTGCGCCTACAGCTGCCCGGGCGCGATCAAACACGCCAGGCCAAGCTATGGTGTCGGGAGTGTCGAAGGGACCCGTTCCCATCGCATCGAGGCGTCGAACCCGTTCAACAAAGTGAGGTGGGTGGGCAAGCGTCAACTCATCAATCGTGGCAAGCGGTGGTTTGATCGTTGTGATCGACCGGTCCAAGCCGAGCTTGGCAAAGAGTGCACGAGCCTGACGGTAGCGCCCCCAAGACCGTGTCACTGGCGAAAAACCACGCCCATCGTAAAGTGGGTGATAGGCGAGAAAGACGTCACCGCTCATGGATGGCCTTGCATCGGGGAGCGGTGGCTGCTGGCCGAACCCCGATATTGGTTCGGACAACTGGGGATGAAGTGCAGCTGCCGGTACGCCAAAAACAACGGAAGGCAGACGGTTTCCCGCGAAGCGTCAGGGCCAAAGGGTCTACATTGGGCAAACTTCGTCGTTCCAGTTGCCATTCGCCTCAATCATAGGCAACCGTTCATCGGTACAGTACGGTTCCCGTGGCGAAGAACGGTCGCCTCGCAAGCAGGTGACGTAAATGGGGTTCGGACGTGATGCAATCCCCGCGGTCGCACGTGACTGGTCTTGATCCGGTACCAGTTTCGCGCCTTCTTGAACAGGTAAAGCTTGTTCTGGAAGGTTCGCCGGCTCTTGCATCAGCACGCGTTGTGGGTGAAGTGACGTCCGTACGTGAAGTGGGTGGCCACCGGTACTTCACGTTGAAGGATGAGGACGAGGGCCAATTGCGTTGTGTTGTGTTCCAGACGCAAATGGTGCGGGCGAGGATTGAGACAGGCCGGATGTACGTCGTCGCCGGACGGGTCTCGGTGTACCCGGCGCAGGGTCAGCTGCAGTTGTACGTCCGCGACGTCCGCCCAATGGATGTTGGCGACTTGCAACGCAAGTTCGAACTGCTCAAGGCCAAGCTGCAGTCTGAAGGATTGTTCGAACAGTCGCGCAAGCGCCTCCTGCCTTCATGGCCCACTCGGATTGGCATCGCGACATCGGCGACAGGGAGCGTGATCCACGACCTCCAGTCAGTGATTGGGCGCCGTTTTCCGATGGCGGAATTGGTGCTTGCGCCGTGTTCCGTCCAGGGAATTGAAGCACCAAGTTCGATTGTCCGCAGTATCCGGGCGCTGTGTCGGGTGGGAGTGGACGTGATCGTGGTCGCACGTGGAGGCGGTGCACCTGAGGATCTGGCTTGGTTCAATGATGAGAAGGTTGTTCGAGAAGTTCGGCGGGCGTCCGAGGTTGCCGCCATTCCGGTGGTCTCGGCGGTTGGCCACGAGACCGATTTCACCCTTTGCGACTTTGTCGCCGATGTGCGTGCGCCAACACCATCGGTGGCTGGTGAACTGGTGGTACGCGACGGGGCTGAGGTTATGGCCCACTTGGCCCACATCGAGCGACGTGTATCCACGGTCGCTGCAAAGATTGTGGAAACACTGGAACACCGGGCCACCGAGGCGTCAGGGCGCCTGGTGCGCCGAACCCGGGCAATCCTGGACGTGTCCGACGTGCGAACTCATGCATTGGACCAGCGCCTTGGTTCGCAAATCAGCGCACGGGTCACCCTAGAAGCTGGTCGGTTGGGGGCTCTCGAAGGCCAGTTGGGGCTTCTCGTTCGCCAGCGTGTGGAGACGGCAGAGGCCCGCCTCGACACGGCATCGGGGAATTTGCGGATCCTTGGTCCTGTCCAGGTAGTTGCCCGTGGGTACGCGATCGTTGAAGATGAAACACTCGGGAACGTCGTCACAACCGTCCGTGATTCACGTGTTGGACAAACTCTGCGGTTGCGGATGCGTGATGGCACGATTGCTGCGACGGTGACGACAGTCGCTCCGAATGACCTATCCCTTGGAGTGGTAGGCGGTTCCAATCGTCCAGGGAATCCTTAAGGCACGGAAACGAGAAACAAGATGGTTCAGGGGCAGTCGACCAAAGATGAGTCCGGGTCCGCCTCGACGTTTGGGCAGAATCTCGATGAACTGGAGCGGATCGTGCGACGCCTCGAGACAGACGGTCACCTCCCATTGGAAGACGCGCTTGATCTCTATGAGCGAGGCCTCCAATTGAGCAAGCAGTGCCGAGAGCGACTGACCTCTGCGAGACAGCGCCTGACCGAAATTGATGCATCTCAGGAAGACGTGGGCAATTCGGATGACGATCCCGGTGAAGACGTGGTGTAGTGAACGTCAATGTGTCGGAAAGATATCTGTGTCAGACGCGAGTTTGGGATCGCGCGTAACCGGGTAGGGTGCAGTGAATATCTTTTCAGAGACCTTGCGATCTGCGGGGATTGAGTTGACGGCAATTCCGTGGGGACGGATCGGTGTGTCCATCATCCTTTTAACCGTCACGATCACGCTCCGGCGCCTTGTCACCGGAGCGGTGCGCCATGGATTGGTTCGGACGAGGACCGACCCAGGCCTCGTCATTCTGCTTGAGCGCGGATCCCAGATCGTCATCACCTTCCTTGGCTTGTCATGGGTCCTCGATGTCTTTGGAATGCAGGTCAGTTCCATCGTCACGCTCCTTGGGGTGTCAGGCGTTGCGGTTGGCTTGGCGATCCAGGACGTCCTGAAGCAGCTTGTTGCAGGCATCTACCTGATTTTCGGCAGGCCATTCGTTGTCGGAGATTCAATCCAAGTCCCGGTCGCATCCGGAACCGTGCTCCGAGTGGACCTCTTGTTCACTGTCCTCGGGAAGCGATCCGGTGAGACGGTC
>CANFGH010000086.1 GCA_947446285.1 Chloroflexota bacterium | reverse complement strand
TGCGTGATACCCAAGATTTGAAACACGCCTGGGACGATGGCAATCAGGTCGATGATCCCCCAGAACGAGCGGATATATCCCCAACGATCAGGTGCAACGTAAATCTGGGCGGCATAGTCGAGGAGAAAGACCACGAGGACAACCGCCTCGGTCACTTCAATGAGTGGGCCGTAGCTCTCTACGAACGATTGCAGGGATTCGAGCATGATCGTGGCCGTCGCCAAGAAGATTGAGAACGTCACAACCTTCGAAACCAGCTCGTACTCACGGGAGTACATGTCGGTGTACGCCGCCCAGAGCCACCGACGCCACCCATGCGAGAGGTGAGCAGGCGTGACCGTACCTGCCGGTCCGGCGAGTAATCCGGAGGACGCGAGGGCACGGTCGACTTGATCAGAAATCTTTGGGCCGACCTGGCGTGCCGCCTCGGCCGCTTCAGCCCGTCGGCGCCGGTTCCGCTGGTTTGCTGCCTCATCCCGTCCGTCGTCACCGAAAAGCGTGGTCAGCAACGAACGGCCAATCACGTTCGTCAGGATGCTGAACAGTGCCACGCCGGTGAGCATCGTCAGCGAGGCAATGATCTTCACTGGCGCCGACGCCGAAGCACTCATGAGCGGGCTTCCGTGCGTCGCGAGCATCCCGACCGCCCACCAGAGGCTCGTAGGGATATCCGTGAACGGCGAACCTTCGCTGAGATGATCGACTTCATACACAAGTGATGCAGAAAGCACCAACGCCACGAAGACCGCCATGGAATAGATCTGGAGGTCGATCCAAATGGTGTTTCGTTTCTTTCCCGACTGTTTCGCGCTGTGGGCGAGACGGGTGACTGCGAGACGCAAAATCTTGAGTGTTCGCAGCACCCGGAGCACTCTCAAGGTACGAAGGAAGCCCCCAGCAACGCCTACCCCGAGGACAAGAAAGATCGAGGGCAGGATTGCAAGCAAGTCCACGACGCCCCAGAACGACGTCGCGTGCCGAAAGCGCTCACGAGCCACATAGAGGTAGACAAGGTATTCCAGGCCGAACCCGATCATGAAGACCCATTCGAGCCCGTGCCACAAAGAGGCGTACTCAGTGGCCACGCCAGGAACCGTCTCCGCCATCAGGGAAAAGATCGAAATGAGAACGAGTGTGGTTGATGCCAACTGGATCCGCATGTACCACGGATCATCTTGGTTGGTGAACGCGGAACGGAGTTCGCCGGTCAGCGTGGCTTCCGCCGCCGGTCGTGCAATGGTTGTTCCCGTCATGGCTGCATTATCACCGGTCGCGGTTTTTTTGGCACCATGCGCGACAAACGGTCAGGTTGCCGGGGTGACTTTCGGGTGAAGACCGCTTGGATGCGCAAGTTCTGCAACCCGGCCGCACACTGTGCGCATACTCACCGATCAGATGGCGCGCCAGAGCCAGGAAGACAACCCAAGAGCATTGCAGTCCCCCGCGGCGAGGGTTAGAGTCTCGGTAGTGGGCAGCGACGCCCGAACTGTTCTCGCAAGCGCCGGCGTCCGGACGAGGTGTTGCCCTCGTCACTCACCGAGCTGTCCTGAGTTGCGTGATGGCCGGGTTGGCCGAAGGAGAGGAACGCATGACTTCGGTGTCGCAGGGGGCGTCCCCGTCATCGCCGGTGCGTTCTGGAGGTCCGTCACTTGACGCGCCTCCGTGGACAGATGGCCATCCCAGAGAGCGCGGTACATCAGCCGAGTTCGCGCCACTCGAACGAGACACGCCAATCTGGGTCTCGACCGACGGCTTGACCTTCGACGATGTCCTCTTGAGGCCCGGACGCAGCGAAGTCCTGCCCCATGACGTCAGCACCGCAACCCTTCTGACCCGCCGGATCCGCATCAACCTTCCGGTTGTCTCCTCCCCCATGGACACCGTCACTGAAGCACGCATGGCGATTGCCATGGCCCGCGAGGGGGGGCTGGGCGTCATCCATCGGAACCTCCCCGTCGACATCCAGGCGGCTGAGGTGGACAAGGTCAAGCGATCCGAAGCCGGAATGATCGTCGAGCCGGTGACACTTCGCCCGACAGACCGGCTTGCGGACGCTGAGATGGTCATGCAGAAGTACCACATCTCGGGTGTCCCCATCGTCGACGAGGGTCGCCTTGTTGGCATCCTGACCAACCGTGACACCCGGTTCGAGACCGATCCCACACGGCCAATCTCCGAACTCATGACCCACGAGGGCCTGATCACGGCGCCAGTTGGAATAACCCTCGACGAGGCCAAGGAGATCCTTCGCCGGCACAAGATCGAGAAGCTTTTGATTGTTGATGACGATGGGGTCCTCAAGGGGCTCATTACCGTCAAGGACATTCAGAAAAAGGTTCAGTTCCCGCTCGCGACCAAAGACGACCGGGGGCGCCTCTGCGTCGGTGCGGCTATCGGGGTGGGTCCGGACATGCACGAGCGTGCCGGTGCGTTAGTGGAAGCCGGTGCGGACATCCTTGTCCTTGATACCGCCCACGGCCACTCAGCCGGCGTGATCGAAGCCATCAAATGGTTGAAAAAGTCGTTTGACGTGGACATCCTGGCCGGCAACGTCGCCACATTCGAAGGCGCACGAGACCTGATCGAGGCTGGCGCAGACGGCCTTCGAGTAGGGATCGGGCCTGGTTCGATCTGCACAACTCGGATCGTCACTGGCGCGGGCGTCCCGCAACTCACCGCGATCATGGAATGCTCGACCGCGGCCCGGAGACATGGTGTCCCGGTCATGGCCGATGGCGGGATCCGTTACTCGGGCGAGATTGCAAAGGCAATCGCCGCGGGTGCCCACTCGGTCATGCTGGGTGGATTGCTGGCTGGCGTCGACGAGTCTCCCGGTGAGGTCGTGATCTTCCAGGGCGAACACTACAAGGACTACCGAGGCATGGGCTCGCTTGGCGCCATGCAGCGACGTGGCGGCTATGCCCGTGACCGGTACGTTCAGGAGGGCGCCTTCAAGCTGGTTCCGGAAGGAATTGAGGGACGCGTTCCGTACAAGGGTCGATTGGCGGACCTGATCTATCAGTTGAGCGGTGGCCTGAAGGCGGGCATGCATTACGTCGGGGCGGCCGACATTTCCGAGATGCATCGCAAGGCGCAGTTTATCCGGATCACGAGTGCATCGGTTCGGGAAAGCCACCCGCACAACGTCGTGATCACCAAGGAAGCGCCAAACTACGCCGGCTGATCACTTCCATCTGCGGGAGTTGTCGGGACAGTGCGGACCATGCGCATCCACGTCGCCTTGCCGTCGTCTGCAGAAGCGGCATGGGACATCGCGTCTCGAGCGTCGGCGTCGGTTGCGAACCACATTACCGTCGTGCAGGTTGGTCCTGCACGGATAAGTGCCCATTCCCTCGTCGTTGGGTCGTGATCCGACGTCTCGCCGTGTGGTTCGTTCCCTTGAGCTCTGGTCTCGAGGGTGTGTTGTGCGAGGCGCTGGGCGTCTACACGCAGGACCCTGAAGTGATACGCCCCAATCCCGATTGACAGTATGGTGCTGACCACGGCCCACCACGGCAACAGCAGTTCGCGGACGTCCCGACCTACGAGTGCCTCCAGCGCGGTGTAGGCGACGGCCACACCGGTTGCGAGGAGTGAAAGGGCGCAGGCAAGCAGGATCAGGTAGAGCGCACCGCGTCTCGAACGGGAACCGGTTTCATCGATACTCAGCCGAGGGTGGCCGGGAGCCCGCCAATAGGCGAGCCACAGCGGGATGCCGACCAGTACCAGTGGGACCGCACGACGCCATGCACCTTCGAAGTCTGCCTCCGACGACTGCGCCGTCGCGAAGGTGATCGCATTTGTCAGGAGAAGTGCCAGTCCCAGGACCCATGTGCAAAGACCAATGACCGTGGCGACGTACCGGTAGAGGTTGACGAGGCCACGTGGCGCGCCGTCATGTGTGGTGAACCGCGACTCGATTGCGGAAAGCCTGAACATCCCCCACGCGCTGCCATAGATGCAGGCTTCGACCAATCCATCGAGGGGATTGTTGCCGGGCTGATCTGGGACACCAGACCCAGCCATGAACCCGAGCACCCATTGAATCGTCTGGGCTACGCCATACATCGTGGTCCCGATTGAGATGGTCAGCACGACGAAGCGGTATGCGACCGGGATGATTGCCCGGTCATCCCCAGGTGGTCCGGCAATCGGTGGCCAGGTCAGGATGCCGCCCGCGAACGCCGACCCTCCCCGATGGTGGGTCACCCAGATTGCGGTGCAGACGATGACCGCACCGACTGCCCACGCCGGAGATTGGTCAATCGTCTCGCTCAAGGCTGTCGGCGTAATCCGCCGGACGAGTTGGGTCGCGAGTTCGGTCACCCCGGCCAGCGCGAACACGGCAGCCACCGCCGCTGGCCCGTACGTCGCCACGCGACGGATCGTTGACGCAAGGCCCGCCTCGGCGCACAGCGAGCGGTCAACCACAACGACGCGCCGGTGATACGCCCAGATCATCAGTCCGATCAGCCCGCCGATAGCACTTTCGGTGATCTCGTCACGTGTACCGCCACCTGCCAATTGCGAGATGCCGGCAGATGCGTTGGCTCCGGCCACTGCCAGACCCGCGGTCATGACCAGGTACAGGTAGGTGCGACGCAGGACCGACCCGCGTTCCGCCAGTGATCGGCTGGCATCACGTTGGGCTAGCGTCCAGTGGATGGCCCATATGGGTATCTGGACAATGATGCCTGCGACGCCAACCAGGGGGACCTCAGCTTCCGTGCCGATCAACCGTTCGAATACCGCCACTGCGACGGCATTGAACGACGCCGCCCCAAGCGCGAGCGAAACAAGTGCGACCGCCAAGAGGTAGAGACGTCGGGCCAAGTTCAACAGGCTTCGCACCTTTCCGTGATCGGGACCAAACTGTTCTCAGATCCCGTCGGTCGTATTCGGGAGGCATCGCCGTGACGCACCCCGTGACGCACCCCGTGACCGATGGGGTCCGACTGGACTGTCAATCGCCCGGGGGCACCGTCAGTCTCCAGACGCCATCTATTCTCTCGAGCCGCGCGACGACCCTATCCGTTGGTGCCCCACGCGTCCAGAAGAAGAATGGGTCATTCAATGGAGTGCGTGATGATGAGACTTCGACGACGGCTTCGTCACCGGTAATCCTGGAACTGGCAATTGTCGCGCGCGCGCTACGGTTCCCGGACGTTCGTGTCCTGCGGCGAAGGAAGTCATCTCGGGTCTCGCGGGCTTGGGTGCGGGGCGCCAACAGGGGCCATGCGTCCTCGGGTCGTCCGTCGTCGATAGCCGCCAGCCATGTCCGGGTAACCCCTTCCGGAGAAGTGGTGTCAACCGTCTCGGTTTTCCCAATTGCCGGCGAACGGCTCAGGAAGATTGCCGCAACGACGAGGGCCAAGACGGCGACCCCGATCCATCCGGTGAACCGATCCATGCCTGTGCTTTCGTCGGGTGGCACGCTTCTTCTGGATCTCCTGTTTCATCGTAACCCCCTCCATCGTGGACCATGCCGGACCGGGCACTCGACCCGGTATCTTGATGGGCCGCAAGTGGTGCTGGCGATGACGGGTCTGACTGACGCCCCATACCGTGATGTAGAAACGCGCACTCCTCAGGATGAGAACGTGACCCGACGCTTGACCCGACGCCTTGCGATCCTGCCGATGGTGGTTGGTTCTGTCCAGAAGAGCGATTTCCGGGGGGCCGTCTTTGGGAGCGGGTACATGCTCCGGTCGCTCATCGAGACCCAGCTTTACGATGAAGTGCATTTTTTTGCGCCACTGCTCGCGCACCAGGGTGCCTATGAGCGCATGATCGCGGATGTTCCGTGGCTGCGGTCGGTCACCGTGTCGGTCCACCAGATGCTTCACCTCCACAAGGAGGTTGTGACCCACGATTACGACCTCGTGTTCGCGCCGACGTTCTCGACAGAGGTCGCCGGTCTTGCGTCCATGCGGAAGGCGACAGGGACCGATTTCCGGATCCTTTCGGTGATCTATTCGATCAGCTACCCCGATACCGAGACGGCGATGTTGCTCAACATGCACGCGCCACTGCGTGATGACGACTTGCTCAATTGCACGAGCGAATCCGGGTTCAGCATCATGCTGGCCCTCGCCGGGCACTTGAGAAAGCGGTTCGGTGTGCCATTGCCCCTGACCTTGGACATGGCCGTGGTCCCCTACGGGATTGACACGGACGAGTTCTGCCCGGGTGACCGCGACCAGGCGTGCGCATTCCTTGGTTTGGATGCAGGGTCCAGGTACATCCTGAGCCTTGGTCGGTTCTCGGTTGTCGACAAGTTTGACCTCGGACCAGTGATCGAGGCCTTCGTGCGGGCGCGCCAGCGACTCGGCGGGTCGTGGAAATTGATCCTTGCGGGAGCGGCGGCACATGGCACCTATCTCGAGTGGGTGAAGTTGCTGCTGATGCGTCGCGGGATTGAGGATGCAGTCATCATTCGCCCTGATGTCAGTGATGCGGAGAAGATTGCGCTCTATCGTGCGTCCGACATCTTTGTTGCTCCGAGCGATAACCCGCAGGAGACGTTCGGGCTGACCGCGATTGAGGCAATGTCCTGCCGCGTCCCGGTGGTGGCCGCCGATTGGGATGGCTACAAGGAGACGGTTGTCCACGGCGAGACAGGCCTACGGGTGCCGACTTACATGCCCCGGTTCACGTCCATCCTGCCCGATCGCAAGTTGATCGACAATTCCTTGATGCACTTGCTGGTCGCGCAGACAGTGGCAGTTGACGTCGCGCGTCTGGCAACCGCGATTGTCCAGCTTGGGAGCGACGAACCCTACCGCCTTCGTCTCGCCGAGGGGGCACGACTGCGGGCGACCAACGTCTACGACGTACGGCAGGTCGGTGCGGCCCTCAGACACGTCCTGACAATCCGCGACATCATGGCCGCCCAGACGAATGACACCGATGGTGGTGCAGGTGAGACGCTCGACAGCCTTGTGCCTGAGACGTCCGATGCCTCGTCCCTCTGGGACCTGTTCGGGGACTTTGCGACGCGTGGCCTCGTGGGAAGCGACACAATCGTGACCACCGAATACGGAACAAAGGGACTAGCCGAAACCCTGCCGGTCTACCTGACTCCCGAGATGGAAGAACTCCTCTATCTCGATTTGGTCAGGCCGATCTGCCGCGCCTGCGTGACCGCGTCGCCGCTTGACAGTGTTCGTGCGGCCCTAGTGATGTCCGGTCGCGACCCGGACCGCGTGGAGTACACGATCTACTGGGCGGTCAAACAAGGTTTGCTTGACGTCAATCCTATGTGAGTACCCAGAGACTTATCCGGGTACGTTGATCTGGGGCGATATCGACGCCAAAGACGTCCGGTTCGTTGCCTGTTCTATGCGAGGCTGATGGTTCCCCCGACTGGCGGAAGCAGGATTTCGTCACTTCGATAGCCGGACGCGGTGCCGGCTTCAGCGAAACGCCTTGGTGGTTCGAAGTTCGGTTCGGTCGAGAGCGAGATCGTTCCCCAGTGCATGCCTAGCAGGCGCGAAGCGTTGATGTCCCGTCCGAGGCGCACCGCTTCTTCCGGCGTGCAGTGCACCGCGGCCATCATTGACGCTGGCATGTAGGCCCCAATGGGCACAAGTGCGATGTCATACGGTCCTCCAGGCGCGACGCGTTCTCGGAAAACCGGGCCGAAGGCGGTATCGCCCGCGAAATAGATCCGACGGGTAGCCGTCGTCACCGAGTAGCTGTTCCAGTTCGACCTGTTCCGGTCAAAGAAGCCCCGGCCTGAAAAATGGATCGCCGGTAGGGCCGTGATGGTCACGCCCTGCACCACGGTCGTTGCCCCCCACGGCAATTCGGTCACCGTCCCAAATTGCCAATCGCGCAGCCGATTGCCTAGTCCCTCCGGCACCACGACGGTCATGCGCGCCCGATTTGGCAATCCGTCCAAGGTTGACGCATCCATGTGGTCATAATGGTTGTGGGAGAGCAGAAGGATGTCGGTTTGACCAAAGTCGGACGGTTCAAAGGGTGTCGTGACGAACTTGCGGGGACCCATCCCGGGCACCGGCGACGCGAAGTCTGTCAAGAATGGGTCTAAAAGAAGGCGAACTCCGCTGATCTGGATCGCAAATCCCGCGTGCCCAAGCCAGGTCACCTGATCACGCGACAAGCCACCGTTCAGTCGTGATTCGATTGCTTCCGGCCGTGTCTGGACGTGACCGGGACGCGGGTCATTGTCGGGTGTTGGTGGTCTTGCACGGAAGAAACCTGAGACCGCGCTCAGGCCGCCTTCACGCAGTGGGCTGCCAGGCGGGTTGGCGAATTCCGGGCCTGCTCCCGACACACGACGGGCAATCTCCAGCGACGCCCCAATGCCAGTGATGCCCGCGACGGCTCGCAAGACACGCGACCGGCTGACGCTACTCATCCGTAGAGCCGTGCCTGGTGTCTGGGCGAGCGAACCGTTCGCGATAGGTCCCCGGCGTTCGTCGGGAGCTGCCGATTGGCGATGGGGCTCGCGGGTCGCCGTACACCGTGTCAAGCAAGTATAAGGGCCGGCCTTTGACTTCGTCGTAGATCCGGCCGAGGTATTCACCAATGACACCAAGGAAGATCAGTTGGATACCGCC
This sequence comes from Chloroflexota bacterium, assembly GCA_947446285.1. Taxonomy (GTDB): domain Bacteria; phylum Chloroflexota; class UBA11872; order UBA12225; family UBA12225; genus UBA12225. The sequence continues at coordinate 4,365 of CANFGH010000086.1, read as the reverse complement.
GAGAAAGAGGACGCTCACGAGTGTCGTTGCTTGACCGGTGAGTTCGTGTCCCAGGAAGATTCGGATCAGGATTGCAGCCAGAACCCCAACCAGGCTGAGCCCGGCGACGAAAAACCCCGCGTAGGTCGCCAATTGCAACGGCAAGTAAGAAAAATTCGTGATACCGTCAATGGCGAGACGGGCCATCTTTCGCAACGGATACTTGGTTTCGCCCGCATGCCTGGCGGCCCGCGCGTACTGCACCGCCGTCGTGCGATACCCAATCCAGGCCGCCATCCCCCTGACGAACCGGTGATGTTCGCGCATTGACCTCAGGGCGTCAGCCGCCCGACGGTCCATGAGGCGGAAGTCCCCAGTATCAAGGGGAATGTCAACGTTTGCAATGCTTCGGATCAGTCGGTAGAACCCTGAGGCAGTGGTCCGTTTGAACCATGTCTCACCGACCCGGGCAGACCGCATTGCGTACACCACCTGGAACCCGGCCTTCCACTGGGCGTACAGCTCGGCAATCACCTCAGGCGGGTCCTGAAGGTCGGAATCGATGACCACGACAGCGTCGCCGCGCGCATAGTCCAACCCGGCGGTGATTGCAATCTGGTGGCCGAAGTTCCGCGAGAAGATCAACGCCCGTACCCGAGGATCCGACAGTGAGAGCCGTTCCATGACCTCTCGGGATCCGTCGGCACTCCCGTCATCGATGAGCACGAGTTCCCACCGTTCGACGAGTGCGTCCAGGACACTACGGCATCGGTCATAGAAAAGAGGAAGCGTCTGGGCTTCATTCCAGACCGGCGCAACAACCGACAACTGTGGTGCCAGATCCGCCGTCTCCGCGCCGCCGTGTCCGACGTCCATAGCCATGTCAGCGTACCGTACCGGTCCGGCGAGGTGTCCGGGCACGCGCCGTCCCGATGTGCCCGAACGTCAGACAAGGATTGCCCAGGGAGCGCCGAACGCAGCGCGAATTGCCCGCGAGTCGCCCATCCACGAGGCCGGGTTGTAAATCAGCAGGAGGTCAGAGGCTGGCAGGTCCCGGATTTCCTGCATCGAAGCCGTCCGGATCACCCGGCCCGGTTCGATCACGAACCCGCCGTGCAACAGTACTAAAGCCCAGAGTGACAGGCGTTCGCCGTCGTCAGACGACGCGCAGAGAACCGCATGCTTCCCCCAGTGCGGATGCATCGATGACAGGAATGCCGTCGCATAGCCTCCGCCATCCGGCGTCTCGCAGACGGTGGTGTCGGCATCAAGACGGACTTCTCGCAGGCTACGGAGCATCACCCCGGGGAGTTCCATACCCAGGGCAAGCACTCCGAGTTCGTATGCAACAAGAGGCGCCTCTTGTTCAAGGTGTTGCGCCCGCACCCAGGCGATGTAGTCACCGCACGCTTGCTCGTCAATGGCGTGGCGCTTGGGCACCGAGATTGCATCAAGAATGTCGCCCCCGACAAGGGCGGGAGCGTGCAAGGCAACGGTTTCCAGGCAATGGGCCAAGTCCTCACCAAAGCGCGCCTGCCCGACCTCCGAACTGGTCCGGTTCTGCAGGTGTCCGAAAATCCACCCGTGCGCTTCGGCAACGACGCCGCACATCAAGGCGAAGGCGAACCTCCGGGCGGTGACGGGTTCCGGATGCAAGCGGGCAATGAATTCCGGGGTCACTGGCTTGCAGCGACATCGCCCGGCAGAACCGACCGGTCGGGGCCGTAGCCAACCTCGCTCAGGGCTTCCGCAACGTCGGTCGGTGTCGTTGCCTTTGGATCGATCTGGACGGAAATCCACCCCGTGGTGGTGTCGATGGCAAGGTCCACGATGCCCGGGACGAGCGACAGTTCCGATGCGATCAGCGCCTCGGCGGTCGTTGCACAGCAACTCGTTCCGACGGCCGGCCTCTCCAGGAGCCCGGGCAGGAACCATGACACCGTCTCTGCCGACTGTGAACCCGGCGCATCATGAAGAAGGGCGCTCGCGCCTGACGGTGCCGTGCTGACCATGGGTGAAGTGTAGGCGGTACGTGAGATCGGCGCATTCGGGTGCCTCTGGTGGGCATTCGGTGCACGTGTCCGGTCAATCATTCCTGAATGAAGCGCCGTCGACCCCGGTCGACCCCAAGCACGCCTCCGGCGATGCCGGCAACGTTCGCGATGATGGGCAAGATCCGCGTTTCCAGATCCCGCCTGGGCAAGCGGACAAGCCTGTCCACCGCGAACAGTGGTCCGTTGTGCGCGGTGAACCCGCCGTACGATGCCATCACCGTTCTGATGACCGGGAGCATGATCGCAGGATCTGGCACCCATCGCGCCAGTCGGTCCGGCATTGACTGCCGATTTGGGGCGAAGAGCGGATCATTCAGCCCCAGTTGGTGTGCGGGCACGTCAATCCGTAGCGGGAGATCGGCTTCATGCGGACGCAGGTAGCACGAAACGATTGCCGGACAGTTGCAGAGCAAATCTGGTGCGAGGGGTGTTGTCACTGGGAACTGAGAGGCGTCAAGGATCAGTGGCCAACTCCAGCCCGCGGCCATTGATGCGAGCACCTCGCCATCTCCGGGACGTGGAACGTCGGACTCGTAGTCACCGGATGGGTTACCCGACCGCACGGCGAGGCGTCCGTTGACCTCATGACCCTCACCAGTCGCTCCCATTTCGGCCTGCAGCGCGCTGGCCAGGACTGACGCACGTTGGGTCTTCGCGATCCCGATTACCCAGGTATCCGTGCGTGCGGCGGTGATGAAAAGCTCGCGTGTCCGCGACATCAATGAGCCGGCACGTTCGACGCCGTCACCCCACCGGACGTTTGTTGGCCCCCCCGCCATGTGGGCAAGGTCTGCATGGAGGGATCCGTCAATCCAGACAATGGTGTCTGATGCCATGCCGAGCTCGACCGCGCGCAGCATTGCCTTGACGGCAACCTCGGTTTCCAAGGATCGCATCAGCAGATCGCGCGCACTTGATGCCGCCGCATCATCAAACCGTGCGGGCATGGCTTCAATATCTGCCTCCTGGATCTGCCCGATCGGATCCGGACCGAGGGCACAGGCGAGACCGATCACGAGATGTGCGCCGGTTGAAAGCAGGACGGCGTGGCTTGTGCCATCGACACCGATCCCGGTCGACCGGTGTGCCCGTGCGTCCGGCAGGACAAACCACCGGTCCGCGAGTGCGGCAGCCAGATGGGTGGCGCCAGATGCGGTCGCGACCCGCCAGATCTGTTCGCGGCGCTTGATAGCCGCGCCGATGATTGGTCCGATGATTGTCATTGCAATCCCGGATACTGAATATCGAACATATATTCTAGTGTACCGCAAGCGGGCGGATTTGCGACCTGGTCAATCAGTGATGCGCATGGCAAGCGGGAGTTCCTTGCCAGCAGTTGCCGGGCGCGCGGTCACCGTCACTGGTTCACCGAACATCATGTGTTCACGAAGGTGACCGGGTGTCATGTCGACCGCATCATCAACGGCAAACTGCCATTCTCTTCCCTCCGAGCTCCGGATCGCGATGACCGAGGCGTGGCCAATGTCCCGTGCATCGACACGCGTGACTGTTCCCCGGACCACGATTGGCTGGTCATCGAGGACCACGGCTGAGGAGATGGCGACCGCGATGCCGGTCACGATCAGTGCGAACGCTACCCAGCGAATGTGTCTTCGCCTGGCACGGCTCGCACTGCTGACGGCAGTTGCAGGAGTTGGCGTCGGGACTCCGCTTGCCATGGGTTTGAGTGTAGGGGCCATCGGCGCTTACTTAACATCGCGTCGTCTTGCAATTTCAGCGGAACGCCTGTCCCACCTATAATCGGGTCAATGCCCCAGTATCCAGGAGTGCCTCCACGCGTTGGCACAACCTTCACCACGCGCCAACGCCGATCGATTGCCAGCCGCAGCGCCCCGGCGAACCCACCTGCCTTGCCTGACCCCGCAACCGGTGACCCGCTGGCGGTGTCGGAGGCGTCCCTGTGGGGCGTATGGACAGATGTGCGGCGGACTGTGCTTGAAGGTGGTACCCGGGTGGTTTCGGCGCGCCTGCCACGCAGCGGTTCTGTCAGCGTTGCGGTTGGCATCGGTGTTGGGTCACGCCACGAACCGTCGGAAGTCAGCGGCATCAGCCATGTGCTTGAGCATATGGTGTTCCGGGGAAGTGAGCGCTGGCCCACGAGCTTTGACCTGACGGCAGCAATTGAGAACGCCGGAGGCACTCTCGACGGCTACACGCATCGTGAGGCGACGGTCTACTACAGCCGGTTGCCCCGGCCCCACATGGCCCATGCCTTGGAAATCATCTTCGACATGGTGCGCCGTCCCCGGCTTAGTCCTGAGGACTTCCTGATAGAGCGCGATGTGGTCATCGAAGAGATCAAGCAGGATGC
>CANFGH010000085.1 GCA_947446285.1 Chloroflexota bacterium | reverse complement strand
GACCGGATGGTTCTCGACATGGGCGACATCCCTCATCGCCCGTTCGAGGCCCTCCGCACCCTTGTGACAACCGTCCAACCACGGTTCCTGCTCCACGGGCACATGCATCTGGGATACGGGGTGCGACCCCGCGAGATCCGCCTCGGAAATACCCGCGTGATCGACGCCTACGGGCACATCGTGATCGACCTCTGAACCACGACCCGGGCAGAAGGGGCCGGTACACTCCATCCCATGCAACCGGGGTGACAATCCGCCCCGGCGGAGGTGCGCCAGTGTCCGAGAAGCAGGTCATCTACACCGAACATGCCCCCGAACCGATCGGTCCGTACTCGCAGGCAATCCGCGTCGGCAACCTCGTCTTCGTATCCGGTCAGGGCAGCATGAACCGCGCCACTGGCCAGATGGTCCGCGACACCATCGAGCACGAGACGCACCAGGTGCTGACCAACCTCCGGACCATCCTCGAAGCTGCCGGAAGTTCCCTCGACCGCGTCGTCAAGACCACGTGCTTCCTCGGGAACATGGAAGACTTCCCGGTCTTCAACAAGGTCTATGCCGAGTACTTCACCACCAACAAGCCCGCCCGGTCCACCATCCAGGCCGCCCGCCTGCCCGGTGGCATCCAGGTCGAGGTCGAGTGCATCGCCACCGTCGACTGACGGGCGCTGCGAAAACAGTCACCGGGGTGCGGGAAACCGCCGCACCCCTGAAGGTGAACGCGATTGGGATCAGCCCCGCCTGATCTCGGACATCCCACCAACGAACGGACGCAATGCCTCCGGGATCCGGATCGATCCGTCCGCCTGCTGGTGGTTCTCGAACAGGGGAACCAGGAGCCGGGGTGTGGCCAGCGCCGTGTTGTTGAGGGTGTGGACGAACCGCACCGTCCCCGACGCATCCCGGTAGCGGATGTTCGCACGGCGCGCCTGATATTCAAGGTAGTACGAACACGACTGGGTCTCGCGGTACCGGCCATCAGACGGAACCCACGTTTCCACGTCATACCGCTTCCGGTTGCCCAACCCGAGTTCACCCGCGCAGCAGTTGACAACCCGGTACGGGAGTTCCAGTGCCTTGAGCAGCGCCTCGGAGTTGGCAAGGAGTGTCTCGTGCCACCGGATGCTTTCGGCGTCGTCTCCCTCGCAGATCACGAACTGTTCGACCTTGCTGAACTGGTGGACGCGAAAGACACCCTTGAGGTCGCGACCGTAACTACCCGCCTCACGACGGAAGCACGCCGAGTACGCCGCGTACGTGATCGGCAACTGGGACGGTGACAGGATCTCACCGGCATACATCGACGTCAGCGGCACTTCTGCCGTGCCCGACAACCACAGGTCGTCGCGCTCGAGGTGGTACGTCTCCTCCTCGCTTCCGGGAAAGTGTCCGGTAGCGGTGAAGGCCGCCGACCTCGCCATGGAAGGCGCCGTCGCGGGCACGAAGCCACGCGCACCGAGTGTCGCGAGGGCAAACTGCATCAGGCCCATCTCGATGATGGCAGCCTCACGCTTGAGGAAATAGCCCCGATGCCCGGCAACTCGCGCACCCCGTTCAAGTTCGACGAGGTCGTGCTTCTCCATCAGCGTTACGTGGTCAAGCACCGGAAAGTCGAACTCGCGAGGCGACCCGACATGACGCACCACGACGTTGTCATTCTCGTCGACACCCTCCGGCACATCCGGAGCGGGAGGATTCGGTACCCGCAACAACAGGGCATCGATGCGCGCATCAAGTTCCTTGAGTGGCCCTTCGAGTTCACGGAGCGCCTCGCCTAGTCGTCGGCCCTCGGCGATGAGGGTGGCACGTTCGTCACCGGACGCACGTGGCACCGCTCGCGATGTCCCGTTCTGCTGCGCCCGCAACTGTTCGACCTGTTGACGAAGCGCGAGCGCCTCGCGATCACAAGACAGCAACTCGTCGATATCGACCGACGCCCGCTTCTGGCGAACGCCCTCCTTGACCAGGTCGGGATTCGCCCGAATGAACCGCAGTTCCAGCATCAGTCCCAGTTCCTCCGCCCCCAAGGGACCGGCGCCATGCCGGTCACGCCTCGAGCCTGTATCGCGAATGATGCCACTGGCCAACACCTGCACGCAGGTTCTGTAGCGCCCGGCGTCGCAACGGTCATGCCGTCACCGGACTGATCCCGAGCGCTGTGCCAATCCCCTGATCGTCCAAGGCCCGGTAGAACGTCACGTACACGACCCGTCGCTGACGCACCGGCAACGCGTTCAAGGCAGCTTCCATCCCGGCGAGAGCGTCATCACGGGCGCTCGCACCCGCATGTTCGCGCGCAAGATGCGCCCCAACCTCCTCGGCAACCGCCGCGGCGGCAGTGCCAGTCCCCGCGCAGCATCGAAACCTCGCGCGTGTCGCCAGATTTCCATGCGCGCCTCCTGCACCTGATCCTCCACGTCGACCCCGTCACCAAGTCCGAGCCGGTCCGCCCGCACCCGGGCATGACGCGCCGCCCCGTTGGCCAACGGATTCCAGCACTTCCCCCAGTCGCCAAACCTCCGGGTTGTACCGTCATGAACATCATCGCTCCGCGCGGTCACTGCACTTGCCTCCTACCGGGTGCCACCCCAGGCACCAATCCCGATATCCCCCTTCATAAGTAAAACAAATGTTCTATTACACCGAGTGTGGTGTCGGAGACTGCGCTGCCTTGCCACGTACGTGACGGGTTCATGCAAGGGTCGTGCCGGTCGGGTGCTAGTCTCAATCCAGGATTTGGCGACTACCGTGCCGGGCCAGCCAGAATGCAGGAGCAGTCGTGACCACGGACGACCCGGACCCCAAAGCCAACCCGCATGGGTTCGCGGAAACGTCCCGCGATTTCCTGTCCTCTCTCGACAGGTTCATGGATGCCATGGAGCATCGCGACCTTGACACGCTTATCGCCGAGGCAGGCGGACCGGCATCCGTGGCGGCCATCGCCGTCGATCTGGTTGGCAGGTTCTGCCACACCGGCCCCCTCGCAAGTGACCGGGTTGCTGCCCTCGTTGAACCGGTGGGAACCGCCTACTCGCATGCGTACGCACGAGGGGTGCGACATTTCGCGATCCTTCGCGATGCGCATGTTCCGGGTGCACCGGAGTTCGATTCGTTCACGCCACACTACCTCGCCGGTTCGGACGAGTCGCAACTGGTTCCCGAACTTGCAGGCCAGCCGTGGGTACACGGTGCACGTGACATCCCGAAGAACTCATTGAGCGCATGGGTCGACGACGGCCCATTCCGTCCCTGGGTCATGGACATCGTCGCACGGGGTGTCACGACGATCATCGTGGCCGGTGACTGTACCGACCTGTACGTCTTCGATACGGCAATGGGCATAAGGTTGTGGGCCAATGCAACAAACCGGAAGGTGCGCATCATCGTCCCGACCAGTCTGGTGGACACCTACGACCTGCCGGTCGATTTCGCCGGCACCATCGGTGCAATGCCTCACGACGGCGACCTCTTGCACGCAACGTTCCTCTATCACCTACGCCTCAACGGCATTGAAGTCATCCGGTCCATTACCGTGCCGGATTAAGGTGGGTCCTGCACCAAGCGGGACATGTTGCGCCAGCCACCCGTTGGCGTTCAGGACACTCGAATACCCGGGAACCGGGCAGTGTGGAGGAAGGTGACGCCAAACAATGAACCGATGGATTGCCTTCCTGCTCTATGTCTCCGGACCGGTGATCACAAACTGGGTCTACCTGAACCTCGCCGAACAGGTCAGCGAGACCGGCGAGCGCCTCTTCATGGTCACCTCAACCGTCGGATTCGATCCATCATTGCCCGTCATCGGGCTCATCTTCTGCCTGCGAGACTGGGTTCAGGAGACCCTTGGGAGACGGATCACGTGGGTCGCAATCCTGATGGGCACTGGGGTTTCCGCACTCGTGTCACCCGAGGTTGCCCTTGCCTCAGGGCTTGCCTTCCTGGTCTCGGAATCGGTCGACTTCGTGTGCTACACGTCGCTCATGCCACGCCAGGCGCTCGCAATCCTCGCCTCCGGGATCCTGGGTTCGATGGTTGACAGCGCGGTATTCCTGACGGTCGCCTTCGGATCGATCGAAACCTGGTACGAACAGACCCTGGGCAAGGTGGCGATCGTCGCGCTTGTCGCGCTTGCCGTCCGGATGCGCCCGACCCGGACCCATGCCATCGCGAACGTCTCGGGATAACGACGGGGCGACTGACCAGGACGTCCGCACAGGAAAGATCTCGGTCGAGCCCGCCCGTCCGCGGCCCCTGACTTGGCGGTCTGGTCATCGTCACGCAACAGCTACCTCTTGTTCTTCTTGTTGGGATACCTGTAAACCCAGATCGTGTCGCAACGCAGGCACCCGAAACCGGTGTGCGATGCCTCACGATCCCGGAAACCATTGCGAACCATCTGGCCGATCTCTCGTCCATAAGACACGTCCAACCGGTGCAGGACCATCCTTGTATTGACGGAAACTCCCGCTAACCAACCCCTCAACCAGGCGTTTCATGTTCTGTCACGTTCCAGCAACCGGTGTCACAGTTTCTTCGGTGAAGGGGTGCGTGACGTGTCACACTTCGCCTTTTCCGATTGACGGGGCGAAGACACGCACCGTACGCTCCGGCAAGCATTATGTTAACTACACCGTTCACCGGAAGCGCAGGCGGCGAGACGCCTCTGGTCACCATCACCGGTGACCTGCAGCCCGAATGGGACATTCCGGTCAACCAGCACCTGTTGATCATTAGCCGGAACCAGAGTTGGCTGTCCCACGGATTCCACAAGTACCCAGCAAAGTTCTTCCCCGAACTGCCACGTTGGGCGATTCGCAAGTACTCGGGTGAAGGTGAGCACGTCCTCGACCCAATGGCGGGAAGTGGAACCGTCAGCGTCGAGGCAATGCTTGCCAACCGTCACTCGGTGGCAATCGACGTGGATCCATTCGCCCGCCTGCTCACCCGTGTCAAGACAACCACCCTGGATCCATCCATCCTCGACCGCGCAGTCGCCGCAATCGCCGAAGCGCTTGTGGCGTTCGAAGCGGGTGGCGATCCGGCGCGGATGCAGGCGTGGACCCACGTTCCACCATTCGCGTATCAGGAAACGTGGTTCCAACCGTTCATCCTCGAGGAACTCGGCGCGATCCGTGGTGCATTCGCACGCGTTCGTGATGCCGTCGCCCCACATGCCCCCGGCCCGTACCTAGATTTCCTGCGCATCTGCCTCTCGGCGATCATTCGCGAGGTATCAAACGCGGACAACAACTGCACGCGCACGGTGGTCCGGACACGCCTCAACAAGCGCGTCGTTCCGGGCATGGCACTCCGTCTCTTCCGGCGCATGACCCAGGTCAACGTGGCGCGCATGCGCGAATTCGTCCCACTGGCTCCGGCGGGAGCAACGGTGGCAGTTCCCGAAGACGGCGACGCACGCGCCATCCCCCTCGAACCGGGCACGATGGACCTTGCGGTCACGTCACCGCCGTACATCAATGCCGTGGACTACCCACGCACGCATCAGCTCGAGATGTACATGCTCGACCTCTCGCCACCAGGACGACCGCTTGCCGAGGCGAAGCGAAAGCACATCGGCACCGAAGTGGTGCGTGCCGTCGATTACCGTGAACTGCACCGGTACGGCCTCGCGGATCTGGACGCGCAGGTCGAATCGCTCTACGCCATCGACAAGCGTCGTGCCTACATCGTCCACCAGTACTTCGTGGACATGGAGCGCAACTTCCGTGAGGTCTGGCGTGTCCTGAAACCCGGAAGCCGGTACGTGGTGGTGGTTGGCAACAACATCATTCGCGAACAGGTGGTCCCAACGCATTCCTACCTCATGCAGGTTGCCGAACGCGTCGGGTTCAACGTCGAGACCTACTTCGCCTCTGAAGTCATCCGGCATTACATCAAGGTGCCCCGCAAGGAACGCATCAATCAGGACTGGGTCCTCGTCCTGCGCAAGTGATCACCAACGTCACCGCAGCACCTGCCACACGCCCCGCCCACGACCAATGCGTCGCGCGCGGGGCGGTGTGGTATTCATTATCAATGCGCCGGATCGTCAACACCGGCACGCTTCCTGAACCTTCCTGAAGGAGAGCACGACCGATGGGCATCCTTGACCGCGTCTCCACCATCCTCCGCGCAAATATCAACGCCCTTCTGGACCAGGCTGAGGATCCGGAACTTGTACTGACCCAGATCCTCAGCGACATGAAGGACGCCATTGCACAGGCCCGGACTCAGGTCGCCGAAATGATCGCGCAGGAGAAGCTCTTCCAGGGCGACATGGAGAAGAACCAGGCGCAGGCGCAGGAATGGGCGCGCAAGGCCGAACTCGCGCTGGGTCGGGGATCCGAGGAACTCGCCAAGGAAGCGTTGCGTCGCAAGGTCGACTATGACCGAAACGCCTCAAGCTACATGCAGCAACTGATCGCACAACAGCAAGTGGTCACCAAACTCAAGAGTGACCTGAACGCCTTGCAGACAAAATACGACAGTGCGATGCGCAACCGCGAATCGATGATCGCCCGTCACAAGGCCGCCATCGCGCAGCAGAAGATCGCAGCGACCGCGCAGCAACTATCCGCCATCGACCCATCGTCCGAGATTGCACGGATGGACGCCAAGATCCGGCTTGAGGAGGCGCGCGCCGCCGCTGCCCTTGAAATGAACGAACACCTCAGCTTGGAAGACAAGTTCGCCGACCTCGAGGATGACGGCGAAGTCTCTTCCCAGCTTGCAGATCTGAAGGCGCGGATGGGGATTCTTCCCGGTGGCACCCAAGGGACGTTGCCCGGTACGAGCAGCCACTGACGGTCCAGATCCTGCCTGCTTTGAACCGTGAACACAGGGCCATCCTGCCAATGCAGGGTGGCCCTCTTGGTTGCGTGGGTCACATCTCGACTTACGCCCAGACACAAAGAAGTGCGGGGATGACATTCCAAAGAACGCCCCCCCCCGTTTCCGTGTGTGCTGGCAAACCCGTGACTACTTGAGCGTCGCCAAGTAGGCCGCAATCGCGTCGAGGTAACTGTCCTTGAGCGCGTACGGAGGCATCGACGAACCAGGCTTCAGACTACTTGGGTTCGCAACCCACTTCTTCACGTTCGCCGCGTTGAAGTCCGCCACGCCACCGATCTTCCGGTTGGCAATCCCGTCCAGTGCCGGCCCAACCGCACCCTTTGCTGCCGTCCCACTGACAGCGTGGCAGGATGCGCACGCGCCCTGCGTGACAATCAGCTTGCCCGCCGCCACCGGGTCAGTGATCGGCGCCTCGGTTGGGGACATCACGCCCTGTGTCTTGGCCAACGCCTCGACCGCGTCCCAGCGCCCATCGGTGATCATTATCGTGAGTTCGTTGATCATCTGGTAGTTCAGCGGACCACCGTTCTCGACACCCCACGCCGGCATCGCACCAGCATTTCGGCCATTGACAAGGGTCTGGGTGATCATCCGAACGTTTGCCTTGTGTTCGTCCGGATCGGTCGCCTGCAGCGCACTTGTGGCCAGGGGCTTCCCAACAAGACCGATGTTTTCAAGGTAGCCCTTGCCGGAGACCCCGTGGCAAGACACACAATACTGAACGTACGTGTGCGCCGCGGCCTCAACCGCGAACTCCTTCTGGCGCTCCTTTGCCTCGGCCTGCCGGAATGGCTCATTGGCCCCGTACGCAATCAGCAGAAGGAACGCTTCGGTCAGGACCACCATGCCAAACACGATCTTGCGGCTCATGCCAGCTGTGCTGAGCACGGGATCGAGGGTCGCTTCCTGCGCATCATCAGCCAGTGCAACACGCCTCGACCTCCAGGCCTCGAACAGAACGAGGACTGGCAAGAGCAATGCGATGAGTACAACTACCGTGGTTAGGAAACCTGCGCCACCGCCGCTCTCCACGTTCCGCTCCTTACTCTGTCTCGCCCGAACCCGTGCCTACGCCGAAACGGCTTGGGACGGTGCCCACTCGTCACGCTTCATGATGAGCCCGGTGTTCACCTGTACCGAGCCACCCGTTATCTGGATTTTCATGTAGTCAAGCGGACGGGGTGCAGGTCCGAACACGATCTGTCCCTGCATTGAGTACGTCGACCCATGGCACGGACACCGGAACCAGCCCGTCTTGTCCTGATAGACGTAATCCTTCTGCCACGGCACGACACACCCGAGATGCGGACACTTCTGGTAGAGGGCGATGAACCCCTCTTCGAGCCGGGCAAGATAGAACTTGCCCTCAACGAAGTACTTGATGTCGCCGACCTTGTAATCCGCGACCTTGCCGGCACTCACGACCGACCCGAATGCACCGGTCTTCCGGGGCCAGAAGTAGACGACAAACGCCACCGCCGCCTGAAGGCCCATCAAGGCGATCAGCATCCACCCCGAAGCGGCCAGCATTCCACGGCGCGTCTCGGCCCCGGCTACTCCGTTCACTGTTCCGGCGACTGCCATCTCTGGCCCCCTCATCTCGGCACACCCCTGTCCATGCGCGGGGTGTGCCAGAACTGATCAATGCCTGGTGGTCAGCAGCGTCTTGCTACCCCAGAACCATTCCCAACCCTAGGCAATGCGCGCGGGCATGTTCCAAGGCAAGTAGAGCACCATCGCGGGCCCACGGAAGGCTGATCCGACAAGTGCCAGGAGGATCCAGGCGATCACGAATGCCGTGAAGTAGGCAATCATCACGTCCCTGACTGTCGGCTTGAGGTGGGCAATGGCGACATACAGGCCGACGGCTACCACCCACATGATCGCTGTAGGCACCATGGTCTGCGTCACGATTTCCGAGAGCCAACTGATCTTCAGGACCGGAATCGCGTTCTCGATCACGGCTCGGACGCCAATGAACTCGTCCGCGAGAATGAGTGCCCAAGCCCAGAAGAACGTGTATGTCGCGGAAATCCAGAAGACCTTCTTGCCTTGGGCCCCGCTAAACCAGACCCCTGTGTCGTCAGAGTTGATGTCGAGGTACGGGATGGCCATCAGCAAGACGATGATGACCGTCGGGATGACCACACCGGCGAGACCGGGGTGCATGTGGAGCAGGAGTTCCTGAAGGTTCAGGAAGTACCACGGCGCCTTCGATGGGTTCGGGGTGTGGTTCGGGTTCGAATGCTCCTCAAGGGGCGCATTCACGAACCAAGCCATCACCGTCAGGCCAATCATCAATAGCACTGCAGACAGGAACTCAGGCATCAGCAAGTGAGGCCAAGTCGTGAGCTGCGCTTGAGCCCGCCTCGCGGCCGAACGCATTGCACGCGCCGAAGCTGCGCCCCCACCCGCCGCCGCCGGAGGCGCAGCAGCAGCTCCTACCGGAGACGCTGCAGGCTTCACCGGCGCGGGCTTAGGTGCAACAGGAGATTGTGCTACTGCCTTGACTGGAGCCAGGGTTGCTGCCGGCGCAGCATCAGCTGCCGGAGACGTTGCGCGCCCCGCCCGCTCCATGATGTTCGCAGGCGTCTGGTCGAGACCGCACACGTTGCCGTGCGTCGTCCAGCAGTCCTTGTGGTGGGGCGTGTAGCACTTCGGGCACAGCACGGCATTCTCGCCAGCACTGATTGGCTTCTTGCAGTGCGGGCACTCTTTGCCAGCCCACTTCGATTCCGCCGTGGTTGGCCGAACCGAAATCAGCGCCGGCTTCACCCCCGCCTCAATCTCGCTCATCGCCGTGTTCCTTCACCCACACCCTGTACCCCCGACATGTGCCTCGTCCCGATCCCTACATTGGCTGCGAGATGCCACCATCCTGGCGGACCCGCCAGAAATGCACCGCAAGGAAGAGTGACAGGATCAACGGCAACGCGATCACGTGCAGCGTGTACCAGCGGATTAACGTGTTCTGACCTATTTCGAAGTCACCCAGAAGCAGGAAATTGATCTGCTTGCCAATGATCGGCGCAGCTCCACCGATGGTCGTGCCTACGGTCACTGCCCAGAAAGAAAGCTGGTCCCAAGGAAGCAGGTACCCGGTGAACGAGAGGAGCAGGGTGAGAACCAGCAGGATCACGCCCACAACCCAGTTGAACTCTCTCGGGGGCTTGTATGAACCGGTGTAGAAGACCCGGCACATGTGGAGGAAGACCGTGATCACCATCATGTGCGCGCCCCACCGGTGGATGTTGCGCATCAGCATCCCGAAGGTCACCACTGTTTCCAGATCCTGAATATCTTGGTATGCCCGGGTTACCGACGGCACGTAATAGAACATCAGCAACACGCCAGTGACCGTAAGCATCAGGAAGGTCATGAATGACAGGCCACCGAGACACCAGGTGTAGGTCACCCGGATGCCACCACGTGGGACCTGGCTTGGGTGGAGGTGCAGGAAGACATTCTTGGCAACCGTCATGATCCGGTTACGCCGGTCACTTGGGTAGCTGTAGCGAAAGATCGACTTGAAGACGCGACCATTGCGCAACCAGTCCCACACCTGGGCACCCGTCGGAGGTCGTTGTCCTAACGTACGGCTCGCCACACTCGCAACTCCTGTGCGGTCTCGGGTACCCCGACACCCCGCCTACCTGCGGTCACGGGCGTGCCCGCCACCCGCATCTGACCGATGAACGGACATGAAGATAACAATGCCGGCCGACAATGTGCACCCCTCGCGATGGGACCACGGCCAAAGCCCTGACCCTACTTCGTGAAGTGATTCACAATCTCCCCAAGTATCGCGCACGGCGAAGGATTCCCACAACCCCGGCATCCGGGGAAACCCGGATTTCCATGCCCGAACATCGCTGAAGACTCAGGAGTCACGTCTCACAACCGAAACAGCGGCGGAGGTGGAACCCCGACCAATGGCCGCACATAGGTGCGGAAGTCCTGGGTCACTGGATCACCTAACCCGTCAATCCGGGCAACGTAGCCATCGGGAAGGCGTCGTTCGGCGCGCGCCACGGTCTCCAAGGGAACTTCACCGAATGAGCCCGAACCCTCACCCCACCATCCACCCATCCAGGCATCGTGGGTGACCTCTGATGTTGGAACCACTGGCATTGCAACCATTGAACCCGACTGCCCGGACGCCAGGCGATCCGCAGCAATCCATCCGGCGAGGCGTGCGCCAGCAAGGTCAACCGCGGACATGTGCGCCACACTGGTCCGTTGCAGCGTGCCAGGCTTGTTGACCCGGGTCTTTACCCCAAGGCGTGCCATCGTGAGGTGCGCAAGCGTCTCGGCCACGCCAGTCACGATCGGATGACCGAACTGGTCGGCACCCTGTACCTGCCGGGCCACATACGCGCCCTTGGCCTCACGGATGGTCTCGGTTGCGACCACGACGGCGTATCCGACACGGGCAAGCGCTGCTTCGACTGCACCGAGGAAACGCACCTCATCGAACGCAACCTCCGGGATCAGCAGGACATGCGGCCCATCATGTTCGTCACGGCGGAACAATGCCGACGATGCCGCCAGCCACCCTGCGTTCCGGCCCATCGCCTCCATGACCACCACCCGGTCGTAGGTGCGCATCGAGGCAAGGTCTCGTGTGACCTCCTGAGTGACCGTGGCCCAGTACCGTGCCGCACTGCCGTACCCGGGGCACCAGTCGGTTCCCGCCAGGTCGTTGTCGATTGTCTTGGGCACCCCATACACCCCAAGTGGATGACCACGCGACCGTGCCGCCCGCTCAAGCCGGGACAGCGTGTCCATCGAGTCATTGCCGCCGCAATACACAAACCACTCGACCCCAAGACGCGCGAACGTCTCCAGCACGCCTCGCTCGTCCTCCGGTTCGAGCCGCTTGCGGCAACTCCCCAACGCTGCCGCCGGCGTATTTGCCAGGGCATCCCGGTCCGATGCAGTCAATCCAGTCAGGTCGGCCACGTGCCCACGCAAGGCACCCTCGATGCCGTGCCTCAGCCCAAGGACGCGGATATACGGCTGTCCCAAGCCTGATGCAACGCGGTCAAGCACTCCGGCCAGACTTGCATTGATCACCGGGGTTGGCCCACCGGACTGCCCCACCAAGAGGGTGGGGACCCTGGTCCCGTCATTCATCACGCAATTTGGGCCTGCACGGCGGGATCGGCGGGATCCAGAACCGGCAGCGAACCGGTCTCAAGCAATTCGCTGTACTTCCACGCCGCACCAGTGTTGAAGATCACCACCTGGTCGGATGTCCTGAGGAAGCCACTGTTCCGCAACTTGGTCAAGGCGACGTAGGTTGCACCTCCCTCCGGGGCGGGTGAAATGCCTTCGGCACGGGCCACCGCCCGCATGGCCGGAGTGAACTCATCGTCGTGAACGGTGATTGCCGTTCCACCACTGGCGCGGATCGCGTCGAGCATCAGGTAGTCACCGATTGCCACCGGCACGCGAAGTCCACTGGCAACGGTATGGGCGTTCGCGAAGAGGGTGGCGTGTCGTTCACCGGCCTCAAAGGCGCGGACAATCGGCGCACACCCCTGGGCCTGCACGGAAATCATCTTCGGACGACGCGACCCGATCCACCCCATGCGTTCCATCTCATCGAACGCCTTCCACATCCCCACAATGCCGGTTCCGCCACCAGTCGGGTAGATGATCGCGTCTGGCAACTCCCACCCCAATTGCTCGGCAATCTCGTACCCCATGGTCTTCTTGCCTTCGGCGCGACCGGGTTCGCGCAGGGTGGACACATCAAACCAGCGACCCGCCGCTGCCCCCTCGCGGACGATGCGACCGCAATCGTTGATCAGCCCCTTGACGAGGTACAGGTTTGCGCCATAAAGGACACATTCGAGCTTGTTTGCAAGCGGAGTGTCCTCGGGCATGAGGACGTAGCACGGCAATCCTGCCCGGGCGGCATAGGCGGCCAGGGCACTACCGGCATTGCCCGCAGTGGGAATGCCCAACGCGGTGGCACCAAGTTCAAGCGCGCGGCTTACCGCGACACTGATCCCACGTGCCTTGAATGAGCCGGTCGGGTTCAGGCCCTCCTCTTTGACATAGAGTTGGGAAAAGCCTGATACCGCGCCGAGGCGGGGCGCGGGAATCAGCGGGGTCATCCCTTCGCCGAGCGAAATGATGTGGCGGGTCTCCCGCACGGGCAGGACTTCCCGGTACCGCCAAAGCGTGGCATCTCGGGCGCGGAGGGCATCACGGGGAAGGGTCTCCCGCACGGCATCGAGATCGTATTCGTAGAACAGGACGCGCCCGCACGCCGTGCACACGTTCTGCAGGCGGTCGACCTCTTCCGGATGCCCGCACATGCTGCAGACAAGTCGGGTCAGGTAACTGCGGACTGGAGGGCGGTCGGGAACCGACGCCCCCGTGCCGGAATTGCCTAAGCCGTGCGTGTCTGGTGCCATCATCCATCTCTCCGTTGGTTCCGGGCGTCCGCACGGCAGGCAAGTGTGTCATTCAAGGAGGCGCACACCAGTCCATAGGGACCGGAAGCGGTCAGCCACCATCGACCCTACTGG